>DAOSYC010000162.1:0-1747 GCA_035380905.1 Spirochaetota bacterium
TTTCCGACCTTAATCATATTGCAGATGAAAGCGGGAGGGGGTTTCTGCTGTATGGGGATACACTTCCTGTATCCGCTGAACTCCGCAATTACGCTGCTTCAAAAGGTGCTGACCCCATTGAGTATGCGCTGAAAAGCGGTGAGGAGTACGAACTCCTTTTTACTTCTGATCTCTTTATTTCGGAAACCGTTCAGATGATAATTAATGATATTCCGGTAACCCTCATCGGGGAAATTACTGAAAGCGGCCGTAAAATAGAGCGACACGGGAAAATAACTGAAGCGGGGACTGCGGGGTATGATCATTTCAGGGAGGCGTAATATGAACCGTCACACAGTGCTGAGCTGTGTTCTGCTTTTGTCAGTATTGTCCCTTTTCTGTTACAGGACACCGGAGCGGATCCCCTCCGGCACGTGGTCCTACCGGCTTCTTCTCAATGGAAATGAAGTGGGGAGCGCGGTAATGTCGAACCGCCGTGAGGGAAACAGCTACGTGTCAACATCGGAACTGCAGATGAAGGCGGGGCAGGTAATGAACGTATCGAGGCAGGAGGTGACGGAAAGCCTTGATTTCAGGCCGCAGAAGCTGGAAACCCATAACAAAATTATAATGGCCGGCGCCGTGCAGAGGATTGATACCGTGGCTGAGTTCAGCGGCAGAACGGTGAAGCTTACCATGGGCAGTGATATATCGACGGTTACCCTTGACAGGGACGTGGTCCTTGACGGCAATTATTTTATCGACGCCATGATTAAACACGGGTTTAAGAAAAACACGAAGCTTGAAGCATATATCTATGATCCCTCAATAGAAATTGAGTCGCCGATCCTTCTCACGTCAAAGGTCATGGGTAAAAAAATGATTACCGTGAACAATGAAACCTTCCCCTGCATCCACATCGTTGATACTATCGAAAACATCAAGAGCTTTGACCGCTATATTGACGGCAACGGGGTACTGGTCAAGGCGGTGCTGAACATGCTCAATCTCACCGTGGAACTGGAAAGGAAATGACTTCATCCCGATTGGCCCTTTCTTTCGGGGGGGCGATATTATTCTGCGCCTGTATAACAGCAGCAGGTCCCTGCGGGAAACTATATGCTGAGGCCCTTAATCCCGAGCTCTACTCCATACCGGCAGGGGGTGCTGTTCAGCGTGTATATGATGAAACCAGCTCGCGGTACCGGGTATCGTCATCTGAAACAAGCTTCACTCTTCCGGACACTCCATACCAGAAGGTGCTGTCACGGAGCGCCGGAGAACATGGTGCCGTGATAACTGTGTCGGCAGGCCGATACAGCAGCACAGGTGCCGGCAGCCCCGAACGCTACACCGCGAACACCAGGCTTCTGTCGCTTGCTGCACCGGAAATACAGGGACTTGCAAAAAAGTTCATTGCCTCCCGGGACAAGCCGGCAGCGGTATCCGCCTTTGTGTACCGCCATATTTCCCGCAAAATATTCGGCATACCGATGCTTTCGGCGGTGCAGATATACCGCGGAAGGTCCGGGGACTGTACTGAACATGCGGTGCTGACTGTAGCGGTGTTACGGGCCCTTGGTATTCCCGCCCGCGCGGTGGTGGGAATGCTGCTTTCTCCCGACTTCGGAGGCAGAAGGGACGTATTTGTGTTTCATATGTGGGCCGAGGCTTTTGTGAACGGGAAATGGCTGCTCGTGGACGCCACAAGGCCCCGTGATATTCATCCCAACAGATATATCGCACTGGCGTATCATTCACTGCAGAC
>DAOSYC010000162.1:1847-8602 GCA_035380905.1 Spirochaetota bacterium
CCCGTGATATTCATCCCAACAGATATATCGCACTGGCGTATCATTCACTGCAGACTGAGATGCCCCTGTCATATCTTAAGGCGGTTGCTGCTGTCAGGAATCTGACTGTTCAGTATGTCGGAAGGTGACGCAGGGGAAACGCTTCATCGCAGCCGTTAATCCCTTCTCAGAAAAGAAACGGTTTCAGTCCCTTGGGTTTGTGGAGCGGTGTCAGTGATTTTCATTCCATAGAATAACAACGGGCAGAAGCCCGTTGTCCTGCGCTGTTATGGGATCTGATTCGGGTGATGCAATAAAATTCAATTGACATTTTATTTTTTTAATGTACGTTACATCTGTATAGATTGGAGGTGTACTTATGAGAAATTTAAAATACGTTGTGTATAGAGAAGGTGATTACTTTGTCTCACAATGCCTGAATACAGATATATCAAGTTTTGGCGAATCTATTGATGAAGCGGTTAAAAACCTCAAGGATGCCGTAGAGTTGTACCTTCGTGACGATCCTGAAAATATTGTTTTTAATAATGTAGGTGATGCGTTGATTGGCGAGGCTGTTATTAATGGCTAAATTGTATTCGTCTCGTCATATTTTATCGGTTCTCGCAAAAAAGGGATTTATACAAATTGATCAAAGCGGCAGTCATATCAAACTTCGAAAAGATGGTGTAACGGTAATTGTACCTGCCGCGAAAAAAGAAATACCTATGGGTACATTTATGTCCATTGTTCGTCAGTCGCAGCTGTCAAAACAGGATTTTGAATAAAAACCTGACAGTAGATATAACGGGAGTATTCCCGCGGTCATTACCATCCTCTAAACAGCACACCATAAGAATGTATGCGAACAGAATAAATATCAATCCGGAAACGAAACGGTTTCAGCCCTTTGGATATCCTGACGCGGGATTATATCTACCTGTTGATATTCCAGTGTAAAAATTGAAAAAATTAGTATATATTAGAAGAAAATTGCTTGCCAAAAGATTGAAACGGGCAAATTCTGCATCTTTCACAATACGGTTTTCGGGACATAATATTGGGAGAGGCATGGTGTTTTTTTCTTGACATTACATTCTAAATAATATTTAGGTTTAGCCACGTTCGTTTCCAAAACCGCGATTGTTTGTTTTGCATATCCAAATATAAATATCACACTGGAGGATTATACGATGTTTAATAGGAAGTTGAAGGGACTCCTGATGGTTCTCATAATGGTTGTGGCATGTTTCAGTATTTCCGGAATTTCTACTGCCAACACCGCGCTCTGGAGCCAGATTACCAACCATATGAGTTATCTCGGATACAGGTGTGTGGTGAAAGATGAGGGAAGAAGACTGTATTGCGCGACTCAGAAGCATTATCCTAATTTTTCGGTAAAAGAACAGAGCGGCGGACTGCTTCTCGTGTCATACTGGACGGGATCTGAGTTTGCGAAACAGAACAGGGCGGCGTTCCTGAACCTGGTAAACTCTTTTAACCTGCTTTCTATCGCAACGCGGTATTATATTGACCGGGATTCCGATCTTGCACTTGAAGTATGGATTGCCGGAGGTTACGAGAAGGATTCCTTTACAAGTGCTGTAGAGAACTTCAACAGGGACTGGGACAGGGTCCAGACAAAGTTCGGTCAGGCAATTCTCAGGTATATTCGATAACTGTTGTGTATTGAAAATATTATATGATGACTCGCCGGTTTACTGATTACGCAGAAATGTCACACATTGCTTTCAATGTTTTTCTGTGAGAGAGGAAGATGATCATTTCCGCTGCTGGATCAGATAAAATATTAATTGTGTATCTTAAAAAAAATGAAAAGGAGGCGTGAAATTCCATGTGTAAAGGGAAATTCATAAAAGTATCATTGCTGGTAAGCTTTATAGCTATTTCAATAATCATGACGAGCGTTCCCGGCATTACTGACAAGATGCGTCCTGAACTGGATGTGCCGTACGAACCGACACATCCGTCAGTTGTTTCATCAATGCTCAGTGTCGCGAACGTAAGTAAAGGTGATGTATTGTATGACCTCGGTTGCGGTGACGGACGTATCGTCGTTATGGCGGTAAGAAAATTCGGTGCTGCACGTGCGGTGGGTATTGACCTTGACCCGCAGAGGCTCCTTGAAGCGAAAGAACGCGCAAAGGCCTATGGTGTTCTTGATAAGATCCGTTTTGTACAGGGTAATATTATGGAAGTGGACGCGAGTCCGGCTACTGTAGTAACCATGTATCTTCTCGACAGTGTGAACCTTATGGTTCGCCCGAAGCTTTTTATGGAACTTCGTCCCGGCACACGCTGTGTCGCGCACGCGTTTCATATGGCTGACTGGAAGCAGGACAAAATTGTCCAGCACCCGAAAGCACGTCACAACAGGATATCCTACTGGGTAATTCCCGCGCATCTCGGCGGAAGCTGGAAGTGGAAAACAGGGACTCCCGCAGGAGATGTTGCAAGCAGCATGAATATTATGCAGAAATTCCAGAGAATCAACGGTACCCTGAATTTTGATGGAAGCCGCGATGTTGCCATAGCGGATCCTTATGTAAACGGTAAAAACGTATCCTTTACCGCCCGTGTAAACTACAAGGGACAGGGTGTGAATGTGCTGTATAAAGGCGTCGCAGAAGGTGATGTGATCCGTGGTACCCAGGAATGGAAAGGCGGACCTCATTCCGGCAAATATATATGGGTTGCGAAACGTGAAGCAGCCAATGTGTACGGTACATGGGAAGTATCTCTTCAGGGCGGACGGGCCCCTCTTGATGGTAAGCTCGTACTTGCCAGAAAAGGAAGAAAGCTTGTTGCGTCATACTATGTTACAAGTGAAGGACGCGACGAACGTATCCGCCAGATTTATGTATGGGGAAACAGTGTATATTTCCGTGTTCCGCTTTTCGGACGTGAAAGCGTAGCGATTTTCTCAGGTAACCTTTCCGGCGATAAGGGACAGGGGACTGTAAAGAGCAAAACATGGGGTGCCGCATCGTACAACTGGACAGCCCGCAGAACCCGATAGTAGAATATACCGGAGCCTGTGTCTGCGTCAGCAGACCGGGCTCCGTTTTTAATGATGTAAAATGTTTTTCGTATATGACAGATCCTGTCATATATTGTATTAAATATCGTTGAATAAAGAGGAAGTAAATCATGAAGAAACGAGGTAAAAATCTGTTTTTGCTCATGCTTGTATGGAGCATGGTAATTGGCTCCTGTGTATATTGTGTAACGGGATGTTCCAAAGACAACAGATCGCCTGATGCAAAACAGTGGACTCCCCAGTCAGGGCGAGCGCCTGTTGCCGGCGATGAATATACGAATCCTTCTGACGGTTCCGTACTTGTATGGATCCCGGGCGGGGAGTTTATGATGGGAAGCAATGACGGTGATAACGATGAAAAACCCCGTCACAAAGTACGTGTTGAAGGTTTCTGGTTTGGCAAGTATGAAGTAACCAACAGGCAGTATGGGGAATTTCTCCGGGCAACCGGATTTCCTGAGCCGGGCTACTGGGATGACGCAAACTACAACAAGCCTGATATGCCTGTTACTGCTGTGAAGTTTTATGAGGCCCTTGGCTATATCGAGTGGGCAAATCTTCGTCTTCCCACAGAAGCTGAATGGGAATATGTTGCCTCCGGCGGACACCAGTATGAGTATCCGACAAACAACGGCAGCGTTGATCATGACAATGCAAATTTCTGGGGTGTAGGCGGAAAAGACACATGGCTTGAAACACCGGCCCCTGTAGGAACGTTCCCTGCGAATCCATACGGTATTTATGACCTGGCAGGTAATGTATGGGAATGGACAAGTTCATTGTATTACAGATACCCCTATGTTGAAACTGACGGACGGGAGGATGCACAGGCACGGTATCAGCGTACAATGCGTGGCGGTTCATGGCAGTTCGGTACACGGTACTGCAGAACAACTGCACGGCACCATTTCGCCATGCACCTGAGATATGACTATGTGGGACTCCGTATGGCAAAATCCGGCGCTGCACCTATAGGCCGATAGCGGGACCAGCAATGATTCTGCACGGTTGAATGTGAATACGGTTTGTCATAGAATTTTCATCCGGTTGTAAATGTGCACAACAATACCCCGCTGCCATGAGGAGCGGGGTATTTTTCATGATAAAGTTATGGAGACTGGAATATTATGAGTGATGGAAACACTGGATTTATGCCGCGTAAAACACTATCGGTGTTTGATGTAGTGGCAATTATAGTTGGAATTGTACTGGGGTCCGGAATTTTCAAGCTTCCTGGAATGGTTGCTGCAAATTCCGCAAATGAAACAATTTTTCTCCTTACATGGGTCGCAGGGGGCATCATGTCCATTCTGGGGGCACTCTGTTATGCGGAGCTGGCGTCGACATATCCAAATGCCGGGGGTGACTATTATTTCATTCACCGTGCCTACGGGCGGGGAATGTCATTTTTATTCGCATGGGCAAGGATGTCTGTTATTCAGACCGGGTCAATTGCGTTCCTCGGTTTTTTTATCGGTGATTATATGACGGAGGTGTATTCCCTTGGTGTCTACTCACCGTCAATTTACGCCGTTATTACAATCGTGGGGCTCACAGTAATCAATCTTTTCGGGATAAAACAGGGTAAATGGGCACAGAACCTCTTTACGGCTACCATTATCACCGGGCTTTTGATTGTTATAGGGATCGGTTTTGGAGGATCCGCGGAAGCGGCGGTTCCCGCGTCAGGGGGGCCTCAGACAATGTCAGGTCTGGGTATGGCCATGGTATTTGTTCTCCTCGCATACGGGGGCTGGAATGAATCCGCGTATGTATCGGCGGAAATCAAGGACCCTGAGAAAAACATTATCCGTTCGCTGGTGATTGGACTTACTGTTGTTACGATAGTATATCTTCTGGTGAACTGGTCGTATCTGCGTGTCCTGGGTCTTGGGGGAATGGCGAATTCCCGAAATGTGGCCCTTGATCTTGTTAAAAACGCGATCGGGCCGGCCTTTGTACCGTTTCTCACGTTCTGTGTGGTGTTTGCGGTACTCAGCACAATGAATGCAACAATCATATCCGGGGCACGGAGCAATTATGCACTGGGCCGCGACTTCAAGGTGTTCAGTTTTATCGGAAAATGGAATGAAGAGGGCGGAACACCGGTCATGGCTCTGGTAATACAGGCAGTTATCGGAATTGCCCTGGTTATAACAGGAAACGCCATTGATGTGAAAACAGGTTTTGAAACGATGGTGGCATATACGACGCCGGTTTTCTGGTTTTTCTTTTTTCTCGCCGGGGTGTCAGTATTTGTGCTGAGGAAAAAGGATTCCTCGACACCGCGTGTTTTCAGTGTGCCGCTGTATCCTGTTACACCGCTTCTGTTCTGCCTTATAGGCATATATATGTTCTGGAGCGGTATAAACTACATTATGCTGCTGCCGAAGATAGGGCTGTATTCCGGTGTTGGTGCGGCAATAGGCGTGGTTGTTCTCCTTGCAGGTATCCCGCTGTATTTTGTGAATACAAGGATTTCGAAGTAAGTATTTTTATACAGGAAATCAGAAATACTGTTTTATTGCAAAAACCGGTCTCCGGCGCTGACGGAGGCCGGTTTGTGTATTGAAACAGATTCAATCATTCAGGGGTAATATTTGGAGCTTAAAAGGCAGCTTGGTTTTTTTACGGTAATGCTGATCATCATCGCAGACATGATCGGTACCGGTATTTTTATGACAACGGGTAATGTCCTTGAACTAACACATAATGCCCTGCTGGTCCTTGTGTTGTGGGTGGTGGGAGCTGTCGTGGCCATAGCCGGGGCACTGTGTTATTCGGAACTTGCGACGATGTGGCCTGATGTGGGGGGAGAATATATTTACCTCAAAAACATGTACGGTTCACTGCTGCCGTCATTTCTGACAGGCTGGATTTCTTTGATGGTGGCGTTTACCGCTCCCGTAGCAATCGCAGCGTTAACCGTTATAGGGTATCTCCAGCAGGTCTTTATGCCGGGAAGCCAGCTGTATATATTTTTCGGTGATCCATGGATGAAGCGGTTTTGTGCAGCAGGTATAATTATTTTTTTCGGGTTGATACACGGTGCAGGGGTAAAACAGGGGAGCCGTATCCAGAATGTTCTGACAATAATGAAAGTATGTATTGTTATTGCACTCATAGCCTTTGGCGCGGTGTATGCTGACTGGAGCCATGCGGGAAGACTTGTTGCGGACTATACCCCCGCCGGCAGCGGAACCGGCATGAGCATACCGGCACTGGGTCTGTCGCTGCTTATGGTCATGTTCGCATATTCGGGGTGGAATTCCGCATCATATATCAGCGGGGAAATAAAAAATCCGGAAAAATACCTTCCACGTGCAATGTTTTTCGGTACCCTGATAACAGCTGTACTGTACCTTGTGTTGAACGTTATATTTCTTGTATCATCTCCCGGTGAAGCATTAATGGGGCAGAATGAGGTGGGGGCCATCGCGGTAACAGGGCTTTTCGGTGCGCACATTTCATGGGTATTTGACTGCGGCATTGTGATTATTCTGCTGTCTGCTATTTCAGTGCAGGTGATGGTGGGACCAAGAATCTATTTCGCCATGGCCCGGGACAGGGTGATATTCAGGTTTCTTGAGAGGGTTCATCCCCGGTTTCACACGCCACTTGTATCGATTACGATACAGGTTATATTGTCGGTGCTGTATGTATTCATATTCCACGACCCTGAATTACTTCTTGTCTACATGGGATTCGCACTTGG
>DAOSYC010000163.1:0-8597 GCA_035380905.1 Spirochaetota bacterium
CGCTGTTTCCCATGTTGTCCGAACCTTGATTTTCCTGATTACAGGATTATTTTGATTCTGCAATACTTTACTCCTTCAAAATCAGGGAAATCCCGTAATCCTGCAAATCACGGTTCAGACAGTGTGCAACGCACTCACAAAAAAACCTTGCTTTTCCTGCCGGAGTGACTGTATAAATCAAATAGTGATAATCAATAATAACTACACAGTATCAGGGGAATACCGATAGCGGAATGATACGGACCGTCGCGACATATATCCTTTACGGCTTCGGGGCGATACTGCTCTATGAGATTATACGCGCCCTGATTGCCCACTGGATAAAGAAAAGGCTCTACGGTTCAGTGCGGGACTACCTCTCGGACAACCGGATACGGATTGACCGGTACAAGTTCATGCACAAGATCGTGGTGAAGGAGGACCTCCTGAACAACCCGGAGGTGCACCGTGCGGTGATTGCCCATGCCCTGGAAAACAAAGTCCGCATTCAGGATGTGCAGGAGAAGGTGGAGGAATATATCGAGGAGATCGTCCCCTTCTTCAACCTTCTGGCATATTACAAGGTGGGGGACTGGGTGTCCCGCCTGATCCTCAATTTCCTCTACGAGGTGGTGATTGACAGCGAAAACGCCGCGAAGCTCAGTCAGATACCACGGGACAGCGTGGTGGTGGTTGTGATGAACCACCGGAGCAATGTGGATTACGTCCTTGTGGCATACATGCTGGCGCAGCAGATATCCCTCAGCTACGCCGTGGGGGAATGGGCGAGGGTGTGGCCCCTGGAGCATATCTTCAAGTCCTTCGGGGCGTACTTTATCAGACGGAACTACCGCGAGAAGCTCTATCACCGGGTGCTGGAGAAATATGTGCAGCTCATCAGCCTTCAGGGGGTGACCCAGGGTGTCTTCGTGGAGGGGGGGCTGTCCCGCGACGGGCTCCTGCGCCCGGCGAAGATCGGCATACTGGACTATATCATCCGCATAAAAAACAATCCTGATTTCAATAAGGAGCTTGTGTTTGTTCCGGCGGCGATCAACTATGACCATGTCCTTGAGGACAGCACTCTTGTGGCGGAATGGAAGAAGGGGAAGATGAAAAGCGGCTTCCGTGACAACCTGAAGTCGCTGATTAAAATTTCCTTCAAGATACCGTACCTCGGTGTGGTGAACACCCTGCGGTACGTGACGGGGAGGATCCGCAGGCACGGGTACGCCAGTGTGAGCTTCGGGGACCCGGTATTTCTTTCTGACTTTTTGAAGACACAGGATGTCGATATATTTTCCCTGGAACGCCATGAGCGCCTCGCACGGGTGCAGATATTTGCCGACGGCATGCTCCGCCGGATCGGGGAGATGATACCGGTGACGCCGATGTGTATTACCGCACGGGCCCTGGTGTCTATGGAAAAGGGCCCCGTTGCGAGGAGTGCCCTCGTGCACAGGGTGGAGCAGCTGCGAAGGGAGATTAAACGCAGGGGGGGCCGCATTGTAACAGGGAAGGCCTTCGAACTGAGCGCCGCGATGCACGACAGGCTCGAGAGCGAAAAGGAGGAGCGCACCCGTGACCTCGTTTCCTTCGAGGAGGACTTTCTGGAGGGGGACGAGTCGGTGCAGACGGTGAAGCTTGCCCTTGACATTATGAAAAAAAGAAAGATGGTGAAGGTCAAAAAAGGAACAATTCAGGTGAACAGGGGGAACCGGGCATTGCTTGAGTACTATTCAAATTCCCTGACCGCGCTACTCGGGGAACAATGAAGGGGATTATCCGGTATCTGCCGGCGGGGGCGGTTGTTCTTCTTCTGACGGCGGCAGGTGTGGTATATACTAATATGGGAAAGCAGTCGGAATCATTGCGGCAGAACGGGGAATGGGTGGTGCTGCTTCACGGCATTATGCGGGGCCCCGGTTCTATGGATAAAATTCAGGGGGCCCTTGAGCGCCGGGGATACCATGTGATGAACTTCGGGTATCCCAGCACCAGCGAGTCAATCGCTGACAGCGCCGATCTGCTCAGTATCGCAATGAAGAAAGTCCCTCCGGGGGCCGCGGTGCATTTTGTGACCCACAGCATGGGGGCCATTGTGGTGCGGTATTACCTTGCGAACTATAAAGGGGCAGGGGCTGCCCGTTTTGTGATGATAGCCCCACCGAACCGCGGTTCCAGCCTCGCGAAGCGGTTATCGGCGCTTCCCCTGTATAAAACAATGCTGGGCCGCGCCGGCACGGAACTGGCAAAGGTGAACAGTTCCCTCATTGAAGACCTTCCCGTTCCCCGGTGCGAATTCGGCGTCATTGCCGGGGGCCTCGGGAACGGGTACGGCATCAATCCCCTCATTCCGGGGGATGACGATATGACAGTGAGTGTCGAGGAAACGAAGCTCCCCGGCATGAAGGACTTCATTCAGATCCGGGGCCAGCATTCCCTTCTGCTCCTCCAGCAGGAAGTGGTGGACAATGTGATTTCTTTTTTGAAAGATGGGGTATTTCTGCATTGAGGAGTACAATAGGAATTGCAATCATTGCCCCCTAAATCCCCCCGGGGGGACTTGCCGCGAGATTTTCATGTATGAGTAAATATTCAAAATATTGACTCTGGACGTATTAATTAATAAATGAAAAATGTATATTGAGAAGAAACTCAAGTCCCCCGCCGGGGGATTTAGGGGGCATCGATCAGGAAATTTATCATTCATGAGAGGAGGAACCAGTGAGCTTTCTATGTCCGGAGTGCGGCGGGAAAACACTTGTAATTGAAGAGTCCCTTGATCTGGGAGCGGATGATACATACGATGAGCGGGCGCTGCAGGTGGTGTCATGCGGCAGCTGCGGTTTCACCGGCGCGGCGCTCTATGAGGAATCCAGGAGAGGTTCACTCGGTTCGGAGAGTGTAAACCATACAGGTTATTCTGTTCCTGAAGATATACTCGCAATGGTGGAGAATGACATCAGGAGCGGGGCGATGAGCTCAGGCCTTCAGGAAAGGATACGGGAATATGGTTCTTTCAGGATTGTGTATGCTCCGGAGAAATCCTAGTCCGGCCATTTCTGCTGGTCCGGGACCAACCGTTTCTCTTCACGTGCCAGCTTTTTCTCTATGGGTGTCTGTCCCCCGCATGGCGCGGTTTCCAGCACCGGCTCGGAACATGTCATCCCCCCGGCGTGACGATACACCACCATCCGCTTCCCTTCACGGCATTCCCATATATAAAGGTCGTACCCGTGACTGTGCCCCGTGCGGTACGAGGTGTCGGGACGTTTCAATTGCGGAAACCGGTTCCATGGCTGCGTGCAGCACGCGCCCAGGAATATGGTAATCATCGCTATTGCTGCGTAGTTGATATATCGTGTCATCGCTGCAGTTGCTCCATCGCATTTGTTGTGATTGGCAATATATGCCTGGTAGGGAATAATGTCAACATAATGACGTCCGCAGGACATACTCTTTTCAAAATTTATTATACTGCTTGACGCCTCCCTGTATTTTGATATACTGATGATCTGAAAAAAACGATACAGGAGGGTCGTATGAAAAGATTTATTGTTCTTGCACTGATATGTGTGGTGGGGTTCTCGTTCGCCTCATGTAAAAAAAATGAATTTGCAGGTTTTAAATACGATCAATTTACCGCAAGTGAAGATCCCGGCAGCTTCCTGGCGGTTCAGGTACTGGACAAAAACGGGAAACAGGCCTGCTGGTTTCATATGCTGGACCAGGTGGGGCAGGATAATTCATCATATACCAATTCCACAGAGAAAGTGGGAAAATATCCGGCATCAATAAGCCCGAACAACCATGTCTGGATCCTGGTGAATAACCGTTTTGAGATACGCCTCGTAGCAGACAGCGAAACCGAGGTGTTTAAAAACACTGAAATGCTGAAAAAGTTTTTAATGTCCTTCGACCTCGCGGGACTTGAAGCAATCCAGGGGGACAAGGTTTCTCCGAAGGTGATGGCAAAGTATATCCCGCAGCTTGGGCAGTAGTAATACAGTTGGCTTTACATTATTATAGTATGATAACGGCGCATGGTCCGGAAAAGGCCATGCGCTTTTTCATTATAGAATGCAGTAGAACGAACCCTGCCGGGGTATGTGCCAGACATGCTGGATCCCCACTGCGTGGTGCGCTCTGACGAAATATAGTATCCACCATTGTTTCAAAATTCGCTTCAGGAAATTCATACTTGACAAACAGGGCAATGTGTATATTGTGGTAGTAGTTGTACACATAAAATAATATAAAAAAATTCACCCGATACGTCTATGCTCTGCATATGGCGTTTACCTCTAACCCCCTATTATATTCCATAACAGAAGAACTCATTTTCAAAAATTTTATGCTCACGGTGTAGAAAGCCGGTTACGCATAATCATTGGAGGATTCTCATGAGTTATTCAATTTCTGCGCAGTGTATCGGCTGCACGGCCTGTGTACGGGTATGCCCGACAGGCGCCATCAGCGGTGAGAAAAAGGAACGGCATGTAATTGATCCTGTCCGCTGCATCGAATGCGGCGCATGTGGAAGGATCTGTCCAAAAGGCAGTGTCCTTGATGATAGGGGAAATATAATTGAAAAAGTAAAAAAATCTGAATGGCTGAAACCAGTCATACATGCAGATAAATGCTATGCCTGTGAAAATTGCGTCCAGGCATGTCCCGCCGGGGCCCTCGGGATGCTCGATGAAAACCTTCCCCTCACTGAAAACAGGGCCGTACTGGTATTTCCGGAAAAATGCGTGTCCTGCGGCTGGTGCGTAACAAACTGTATGTTTGACGCAATCACGATGGAGGTTTTACAGGGGGAGGCAATGTCATGAATGTAATATCCGGTACAAGCAATAAATATCTCGATATCGATCTGTCAACAAAGACATGGTCCGTATATGAAGTCTCACGTGATGACCTGCAAAAGTATCTCGGCGGCAAGGGCCTTGCGGTGAAAATATTCTATGACCGCCACAGGGAGCGCCTGGGGGATGTCAATCCACTGGGGCCGGAGAACCTGCTGATCTTTTCAATGGGTGTGCTTCTCACCACCGGCGCCCCCTGCTCGGCGAGGTTCGAGGTGGTAACACGGTCGCCTCTGACGGGACTCATGGTGGGATCTTCATGCGGAGGGCCCTTCGGCGAAGCGTGTAAGACCGCGGGATGGGACGGCGTGATCATTTCCGGGAAAGCGGATTCGCCGGTAACGGTCCGCTTCGATGATAAAGATGTAATCTTCGAGGATGCTTCCGGTATATGGGGGATGGGCACGCACCATGTGCAGGAGGCCCTTATATCGAACCCGAAGGAAGGCGCTGCGGTTATCGGTCCTGCCGGTGAAAACCTTGTGCTCTACGCCAATATCTGCTCCGGCCACCGGTTCGCGGGGCGGGGAGGGGTGGGAGCCGTCATGGGAGCCAAAAACCTCAAGGCGATTGTTGCCCGCGGGAAGGACTACCGCTGTGAACCGGTTGACAAAAAGATGTTCGATAAAACACTGAAGAGAGCAAAGGCACATATCCTCCGGAATGATACGACGAAGAGCCTCCGGGCATTCGGCACCAACATGAATGTCCGCATCGGCATCAAACACGGGTACTCACCGGTGAGGAACTTCAGGGACCGATATGATGAAAGGACCGAAGCCACCTCCGGCGAGGCAATGGCGGAACGATATACTACACGCCACTCCACCTGCCGCTACTGCTCCGTGCTCTGCGGCCACAAGGGACATTATCCTGACGGGAAAATGCGGCAGATACCGGAATATGAAACCATCGGGCTTTTCGGCAGCAACATAGAAAACTATGATCCCGACCTCATCGGGGTGTGGAATGATATCATGAATGAGATGGGGATGGACAGCATCTCGGCAGGGGGCACCATGGCCTGGGCGATGGAGGCCGGCGAGAAGGGGCTGCGTCCCACTGAACTGGCTTTCGGGAGGACTGATAATATCGGCAGATTTCTTGAAGATATTGCGTACCGCCGGGGGGAGGGGGATGAGCTGGCGGAAGGGTCACTCCGCCTTGCCAATAAATACGGCGGACATGAGTTTGCCATTCACGCAAAGGGCCTTGAGATTGCTGCCTATGATCCCCGTGCCTCCTGGGGGCACGGGCTGTCATACGCGGTGCATAACAAGGGGGGGTGCCACCTGGGGTCCTATCTCGTGGCGATGGAGGTGCTCCTTGGTTTTATGCCGGCCTTCACTGCTGTCAACAAGCACCAGTGGGTGGCGTTTCTTGAAGACATCTTCACCGGGATCAATTCGCTTCAGAGCTGCCTCTTCACCTCCTTCAGTATTCTCACGGAACCGGTGGTGCCGAAGTATCTTCCCAAATTCGTGCTGAACGCTGCCATGATTGCGACGCCGAAAATCTCGATGTTTCTCATGGACTGGAGCGTGTACAGCAGGTTCTTCTGGTCCATAACCGGTATTAAATGCACGAAGTGGGACTACCGGAAGGCAGGGGAACGTATCAACAAGCTGGAACGCTACATGAATGTGCAGATGGGGTTGAAGCCCGAACAGGACACCCTTCCGGACAGGTTCACGAAGGAGGCGAAAACAAAATTTCCGCACGAATCGGTGGTGCCGATAGAGAAGATGGTGAAGGCATATTACCGTATCCGGAAGTATGACCCCGCGGTGGCAGGGCCATCGAAGCATGATCTCAGAAAGCTGGGAGTGCCGGTGTAAAAATACTGGTGCTGTGACTGCGACTGCTAAATACAGACATCCGGAAAGGCATTGCACCACAGTGGCACCCGCTAAGAAAGGGCGTACCGCTCTTGAAGGGTACGTCGAAGAGATGGAAAGTATTTTAAAGTCCATTCGGGAGAGACGCGTTGATAACCGGCGACGGGAATATAAAAAACAGTTGTCATTGTTTCCCTGCTTCATTACAATAATGAATAAAAAATGATTACACTGCCACAGGGGAAGTTTACATGACAAGATTAATATTCTTTCTTTTTTTGATTGTGCCGCTTTTCGGATACGGAAACCTTTTTAGTCTTGATTACCTGATATCGCCCCAGGTATATAATCCGGTGGACCAGGTGAAACAGATGCAGTCCAACCTGCCGGGTTCTTTCTTTGCCGTAATGGATGACCACCGGCAGATTGATGTGTACAACAGTGACGGCGTGCTGGTGCTTTCCTGGCATGATCCGGACCCGGATATTGAAATCAATCCGGACAACGGGTCAAAGGCGTACCTGAAAAAAATTAATGCATTCCGCCTTTTCCCCGGGTCAAAAAAATTCATCGCCGCGACAAGCCGTGGAAACCGTGTATCAATAGTTGATTATAACGGCAGAGTGCTGACGAAGAGTTCAGTCGGTAAAAATATACAGCAGATTTACATTTCTCCGGACGAAAGCCGTTTTCTTATTGTGCCCAATGAATACTATGTGCTCCTCACCGACAATACCTTCAGGACATTGAAGAAGATACCCGTTCAGGGAATTAAGGACGTGTCGTTTTCCGGGGACAGCCGCTTCATGGTCTTCGCGGAAGATGCGGTCAATTCCGGAAACGGCTGGAAGGCTTCAATGCGGCTCTTTACAAGGGACGGCGCCTATGTCCGTGATATTGAAAATGACCGGCCGGGACAGATTGTTGATACTCCCGACGGGCCCGTTGAAGGGAGAGAATATTATCCCGCATCGGTGACCTTCAGTCCTGACGGGAAGCATATTGCCTACTATGGTCAAAGCGGGAGGGACATCCGCGTTGTATCGACCCGTGATAAAAAAATATACCAGTTCAGGGCGGAAAAGATGCTTCCCTATTATCCCCTTTCCTTTAGCCGGGACGGTGAGCACCTTGCTGTTGTTACCGAAGGATACAGCGGTACACTGGACTACTATACCCTGAAAGGTGAAAAGGAACGGAGTGTGCCTTTAAGGAAGGAGGAGGGAAAGGCGCAGTGGTATTATTTCCACAGGTATGCGTGTTATCTTCCATCACAGGAGCGTGTTGCCCTTGTGGAGGAGGATTCCAGCTATTACAATCACGGCACAGAACCGGCACGGATAAAGATAATTGACCGTGACGGGAGGGGGCTCCGGATAAACGGCAACAATCCGCTGAGAGAAATAACTGATATCCGGATTAAACCTGATGGTTCGGAAATTGCAGTGCAGCGGAAAAACGGGGACCTCCCGTCGCTTATCATTGATACTGAAAACAGCGAAATATCCGAGCTGAACGGGTCGGTGATGTATGATGCGAAGGGGAACCGCGCTGTGTCACAATGGATCATGACGGGTCCCGAAGGCAGAAAGAGAAAATCGAACATTATGCAGTACACCATCGGTTCAAAGTCCTTCCGTGTCGCGGGAGGAGGTCTCCTGCTTCCCAATCACTATGTGGCGCAGCCCGGGGATTATGCCTCAACGAAAACCAACTGGGTGCTGTTCAATGATAACGGTGAAGCATTGCGGAAAATTTATCCCGGCTATGAATATGAACATGGGGACGATTTCTCGCCGGACATGAAAATGGTGCTGTACCGGGCCGACCTCCGCCGTTTTTCCGACAACAGGCGGATAAAGTTTTTCTTTGACAAACACCTTGTTGACCTGGGACGGTTTAACCCTTC
>DAOSYC010000164.1:0-8592 GCA_035380905.1 Spirochaetota bacterium
TTTTTCAGGGAAACTTTTTTTGTCCCGAAATCAGTGGCGGCGAAAAAAGCCTCCTGGTTCATCTCGCCGCTGTCAGCATGGAACCCCCTGAGGGAATGTATCGATTTTGGAAGCATGGCAATCATGGGGCTGTTGAGGATCGCCGCATGGCCGTCATATTTTACGATAAAAACCGGGCGGTCAGGGCAGACCTCGTCAATTTCCTCACGGGAAAGCAGGCGTTTCTCCTTTACGCTGTGGGTGGACGCACCGAAACCGAATATAATAGGATCACTGTTGTGCAGGGCGAAGTCCTTTATTACCCCCTTCATGGATTCCAGGTCTTTGCAGTTCCTGATATCAAGCCCGGACGCGAAGAGGGCATAGGATGCGAAGTGGATATGAGTATCAGCGAAAGAGGGGGTAAGGCTTTTATCGCCCAGAGAAATTCTCTCGCAGTGACTGTATTCTTCGGGGAGCTCATTGCCCGCATGGAGAATTGTTCCCATATCTTCCACAAGATATTTAAACACATTGCTCTGTGTATCGCAGGTTATTATTGACCCTTCATATACCTTCATTTTTATCTCCTTATGGCGGGGATGATGTGGAAACACTGAATGGCAATATTCTACCAGAATCCGGCGGTCACGTCAAGAAAGTAACCGCCGGAAGCGTCTTTTGCGTAACCTGCGCCGGTACGGGTGTTTTCACTGATTATCAAGCAGTTCACATATATTCAATAATACAACGCCAATTATAATAACAAAAATAGAAAGAATTTTTAATAACGTCACCGGCTCTCTGAAAAATGCTATGCCAATAATGGATACCAGCAGTATTCCCAGGCCGGCCCAGACAGCATAGGCGAAACTGAGGTCAAAATGCTTTAAGGCGAAAATGAACACGCTGAAAGAAATACACCAGAAAACAAATGTTAAAACCGAGGCGTATACATTCGTAAAGCCGTTTGATAATTTCATGCAGGTTGAACCGCAGAGCTCTGTTATTATTCCGAGAAGTAATAAAAACCAACGCATAACGTTCTCCTTCACCGGTCATAGTTGCGATCACGTTGCTGCTTCAGTTATAATATAGTGAAGAGGAGGGGACAAAGCTATCATGGATTAATAAATCCTGCGCATTTCCGGGGTGTATATCAGACGTATCCCGGTGATAATGATATAACAGGGATGTCATGAAACGCATATGCAATATAGTTGATGAAGGTCCGGTTATGAGATACCTTACCAGGATGAAAAATATACCAGTAACCGTTGCGTATCCTTATCGTAAATAACTACTCTGCTGGTTTCATTTTTCGTTATTTCGTACACAACGGGGGACTTCAGGGAACCGAGGCTCCATGCGCCGGGTTCATTCAGGTCATACCCTGTAGTTCTATCACGAAGCGTTGTGAAGTCTGACTGATTTTTTCCGGTGTATTCCCGTATCAGTTTCCAGGCATCTTCAGGGGGAAGACTCAGGGCGATATAACACTGCGAGTCCTGGAACCCCTCTTCACGGTAGTACAGTGAGCCCGCTGCAGAAGGAATCTTTACTCCGAAAAATTGTTCCACCCTTCTGCGGACCTCATTGTCGGTATATATCTGCGGCCCCATTCCCTTTCCGAAGTCCAGTATCAGAAAGATGAAAAAGCCTGATACCAGGGTCAGCAGAATGCCGAGTGTAAGCCCCGCAAGAAACGGGAACCTTGGTGTAACGGTGCTGGTTTTTCCCTTATTTATCATGGTCCCCTATAATCTGAACGGAGTGTGCGTATCGCGTTGGGGATATGCCGGTATATTTTTTGAAATTCCGGTTAAAATGACTCTGATCATAAAAGCCGCAATCGTACGTGACATCATTCAGGTTTTTATGTAAAATCATATTCTTCGATTTCCGGATTTTTTCCTGCATAATACACTGCTTTAAAGGCATCCCCATTTGGTCCCTGAATATATGCTGCAGTCTTGAGGGGCTCAAATCCACAAGGTCTGATAACTGCGAAATACTGATCCGGCCCATGCAGTTGTCGTTGATGTAGTGAAGCAGCGTTTTAATTCTTTCATTGTATGCTGTATTCTTTAAAACAGTATTACATGCATAATTGAAAAGGGGCAATAACCCATCCTTTTGAAGCAGTCTGATACACGATGGCCGTTCTTTCACTGTTGCAAGTTTCTGTGCGTCTTGAAAGCATATAACTGAATAGCTGATACCCCGGCCCTGCTGAATTATGCAGCGATGATTCTGGAAGGGCGAAATGATAAAATAATCACCCGCTGACAGACAGCGGGCCATATCATTACATTCAAGGACCATAGAACCTGAATGTATCTCCCCGATGCAATATCGTGTGTGGTAATGTACCGGGGAGGTGTAGTCAGATATATTGACTTTCAAAAATTCAATGGAAGTATCTGAAAAGCCTTTTATTACAGTATATTGCTGTATCATTTAGTTTAATGATGGAGTAAACGTTGCTGAAAACAGTAAACCCTGTTCCCCCGCCTTCACACTGTGTAAAATATCTTCATGTATAAAGGATACAATGCCGGGATAATAATCAACTTTTTTTTCGTGTAGTACCGCATATCCCGTACCTTCAAGTATTTCATGAAGTTCTGATTTCCCTTCATGTATATGTTCGCCAATTTCGCAACCGGGTTCAATCATTACAAGATGGACACTCATTTTCTGGTTTGTATCATTTCCGGATACTATATCTTTCATGAACACACCTTTGAACTTTGGATGCGCGACCCATTCCGGTTTCGATAATCCGGCAGGATTAATGTAATGGTCACATGCTGTCTCATTTTTCATATATTGCCTCCTTTTGTTTTCAGGATGAAACATACTATTATGAGAAGATTTTGTATTGTACAAACCTGCTGTTATGAATTTTATTTCCTGTTTTTTATTTTTTAAACTGGGCGTATATAAACAATCCTCCCAGAATCGCAACGAACGCCCCGATCACCATGATGTGAATGTAGTTGTTCAATTCTCCGGCGGGAGTCAGCTTAAACAGGGCAAAAAAACTCATGGCACTTATTGCAAAACAGAGCATGCCTCCAAACAGGAAGAAGTACCTGTTTCGCATGATATATACCGTACCTGCGAGGGCACCGAACGCCGCAGCAAGCATCAAAGCACGGGTCACGGTGTACACTAGGGCAAGGGTGAAGATATCATTCCTGCTCCTGAGGCAGTAATTGTCGGTGATGCATTCAGTGAATTCAGCGCCTGTTGCAAGGAAAAAATAATGCACGCCATAGATTGCCCCTAACAGCAGTGGGATGATAACAAGGGATTTGCGGAATGGTGTGTGCATGGTGGTGGTCCTCTCAATCAATGATATCCAGCACGTGATGAGTAACGTAATGCTTCTGTATCCATTATAAAGAATGCTGTGAATGATTATTATTCTGATCCCCGGGATGTGCAAGGAAAATCTTTGTAACCATACAAGTAATGTATCACACAACAGGCAGCTCCGGAATTGTTCTTGAAATATTCTTTTTTTGTGTATCAATTGAAATTGCCGGGAAAGGATTTACCTGTCTTGTCTCTCTGCGGAATTGTCTTTTACCGTGAAAAAGGTTCAGAAATGAAACGATATGAAGGTGACTACGCCATCCCTGCTGTTATTAGTCTAAATATTTTTTATAATCTCTGGTCTTGAAATAAGTCTTTTTTTAACTATAGTCTGTCATCAGTGTATCGCGAAGATGATCTCGGAAATGCAGGTATCGTTGCACTTCAGGCCACGATACACGCTTTCAATATACAGGGAATATTCTATGCGGTGTGTCGTGCCGGCAGTATCATACTTCGGCAGCCCGAATTCGAATATTTTATTTTCATCCCTGAAATTGAGACGGGAAACACTGTAGAGCGTATCAAACGACCTGTTATGTACTTTTGCATTCCTGCTGTTACATGAATATTCCTGCCTGACGCAGCACCAGTACCCGGGAGCCGTCTCTTTTTATGGAGACGGTCATGCCCAGTGTGATCGATTCTTTTTTTATCACGTTGCCCTCCATGTTCATTACTATCATCCGGTCTCAATTGTGCATGTGTATTGTTTTGGTGTACAGGTTAACCGGTCAATAATTATTAAAAGCTGTGGATAATCTTTCAAGGATTTTCCTGATCACGAATTTAAAATTCTATTAAATAAAGTGTTTGACATTATGGTGAATATATTATATCGGTCAACCGTAATAAAAAAGGTTCTGCTATGCCGAAAATTGTTGACCATGAAACATATAAGGAAGCATTGCTCACGCAGTGTTATGAGATATTTGCCAGACGGGGATATCAGGGCGTAACATTGCGCCAGCTGGCGGAAGAGCTGGGTGTTTCCACAGGCTCACTCTATCATTATTTTCCCACCAAGCAGTCTATACTGGAAGCGATGTTTGTCCTTCTGACTAAACAGGATGTTGACCGGTTTGACGCACTTTTCGATCCTTCCGGCACCCTTGAGGAAATGCTGAAGGTGTTCTTCGCTTTTGTTGAGGCGCGTGAAAAATATTTTCAGGACCTGCTGCTCCTCACGATTGATTATTTCAGACATGATGAAGGAAAAGATACAATAGCAATGCTGAATCAGGTTATAGGCACCTACAGGGAGGCACTGGCGGAACGGTCCGGCCTGCCGCGGACCCTGGCCTCAATGGCAATAGTATTTCTCAATGGCCTGGTATATCACCGTGCGCTTTATCGGGGGCAGGTGGATTTTACTGAGCAGTGCCGGATCTTTACCGAAATGATTATACTGTATGCAAAAGACCGGAATCTCATAAATGATAAGGGTTATGTCCGCTGAGATAAAAATATAGACACAGACGTACTATTGTATCTGGAATCAGGGTAAAGGTGTATGAATAACTACTTCACGTCCTTACTGGAAGAAACGGAAAATCCTCTTATAACGGAAGCAGTGGACCAGGGATACATCCCCGTGGGATATACCTGCAGTTATGTACCCGATGTGCTTTTGACGCTGGGTGATATCTTTCCCGTTCGATTAAGGGCCCCCGGGATTACCGGTACAGAGATGGCCGATACATATCTGTCCAGTGTTATCTGTTCCTTTTCACGGAGTATTCTGGAATACTTTATGGATGGCCGTTACGATTTCCTTCAGGGGACTGTGTGTACCGCAGGATGTGATCACCTGCGGCGTCTCTATGACAACCTTGAGTATCTGGCAAAACCGGCATTCAATTATATACTGGATGTGCCTCACCGCATAAGTGAGAATGCCCTGGACTGGTTCGTGAAAGAGCTGCATACCTTCATAGAAGCCCTTTCCAGGCAATACGGTGTATCGGTGGATGATGATATTCTACTCAACGCCATCGAAGCGCACAATGCCTTTCATGGAACACTCAGGTCTATCGGAAATCTCAGGCTCCAGGATAATCCTCCCCTGACCGGCGCGCAATTTCACCGTCTCCTTCTCGCATCCCTTGTGACACCGCGGCACCTCTTCATGAAAGAACTGGAAACATACCGGCAGTCCCTGAATGAAATGAAGGGTGCCCGAAATATCCGGGCGCGGCTCATGCTGGTTGGGTGCCAGCTGGACGATCCGGAATATATTGCGACAATCGAATCCCAGGGAGGCCTTGTGGTGGCGGACAGGTTCTGTACCGGGTCACTGCCCGGCCTCGAAGATATTGAAATAACAGGTGACCCGGTTACTTCCATCGCACGCCACTACCTTGGGCGCACCAACTGTCCCCGCATGATGGAGGATTTCAACAAGCGGTTCAACTATATCGTCGACCAGGCGAAACGGTACCGTGTTGACGGCGTCATTATTGAAGCGGTGAAATTCTGCGACATCTGGGGCGTGGAGATGACGCCCATGGTGTCAGCGTTGAGAAAGGCGTCAATTCCGGTGCTGCGCCTTGAGCGGGAGTATCGCCACAGCGGTGAGGGGCAGCTGCGCACAAGGGTCCAGGCCTTTCTTGAGAGTATGGGGAGATAGGGGGTACACAGTGGCGTCATTACGGTTTTCAGTCATCGATTATTATATTCTCACAAAACACCGCATTATCAACTGGCTTAATATCGTAAAAATGGTGCTCCGGCATGGCCCCTATGACATAATCCGGGAACTGCGCAGATACCCATGGATACTTGAATTCCTCAAAGTGAATCATCTCATGACGCGCCTCACCAGGGGAAGAAGCGGCCCCTATAGAAAAGCCGTTGCCGCGGTCATAACTGATGTGACCAGAGGTGTCATTGAACTGCTTGAGGGAATTTTTCATCACAGTGACATGCTGGTAATTCATGAGGATATGGTGCCCCCTGAGATACTGCGCGCCATGGGGCTCTACCCGTGGATGCCTGAACTTCTGGGGATTCTCCTTCCCATGCTGGAACCCGGCGCAATGGAGCAGTATATTGACTGTGCGGAAAATGAAGGGGTCCCGCCGGATATCTGCAGCCTTCCCAAGGCCACCATGGGATTGTCCCTGATGGATGTAATCCCCCGTGGACTGGCCATCGTGACATCCAACCTGCCCTGTGACGGGGGTATGTCGTCCTACATCCTCATGGAACAGAGGATGGGGCTTCCCACCTTCAGGCTCGATGTCCCCTTTCACTTCAAAGAGGACCGGGCGGCGGATTACTTTGCCCGTGAGCTGCGCAGCATGATAGAATGGCTCGAGGCCCGGACTCCCGGTACAATGGACTGGCAGAAGCTGCGGGAGATATGTGATGAACGGAACCGCATGGTCGCGCGGGAGCGGGAGCTCTGGGAGATGATCCGGATACGGCCTGCTCCCATGGCGGCGGAAGCGGTATACATGAGCCACCTCTGGTCTTTCAATGTCTTTCCGGGCACAGCCTCCGGCACACGGCTCTTTGAACGGATTTCTGAACTTGCCATGGAAAATCTCGAGAAGGGGGCGCAGGTAGTGCCCGATGAGAAATACCGTGCCCTCCTCTGGAACCCGCCCACACTGCATACCATCGATCTCTTTAACTGGGCTGAAAAGGAGTACGGCGTGTCCTGTATCATGGACAGCATGTCGTTCAACAGGCTCCCCGTGATTGATACTTCTACTGAGGAATCGATGCTTAAGGGCCTGGCGCGAACCATCATGGAGGGGCCCATGGCCCGTCACACCAGAGGGCCCGCCGAAAACTATTTTGACGATATGTATTACATAAGCAAAACATTTAATATAGATATGATATGGGTGGCGGGACATGTGGGATGTAAAAACACTCAGGCCCTTAGCGGCATGTTGAGGGAGAAGTGCAGAGAATGGGGTATGCCCCTTCTCATAATAGATTACGATCTTTCCGACCCGCGTATCGAACCGAGGGAGGGGATTTTCTCTCAGGTGGCGCATTTCATGGAAAATATTATGAAGGCGGAAAAACTGACATAAGGGGGAACCGCATGGCGAAAAGGTATTATGCAGGATGTGATATAGGGTCTACCACAGGAAAGGTCGTGGTAATGGATGATGAAGGAATTGTGGCCTCAACAATTATCCCCCGTGAGGTAGACCCGGAGGAGACGGCGCGCAAGGCCCTTTACGATGTGATGGCTTCCATCGATGGAATCAGCGACCTGAAGGATTTTGTGTATCTTATCGGAACCGGGTACGGGCGTGCCGAGATTCCCTTTGCGCATGAAAATATCTCAGAGATCAGCTGTCATGCAATGGGGGCCTTTTATTGCAACAGTGCCGTTAAAACAATAGTGGACATCGGGGGGCAGGATATAAAGGGTATCGCGGTCGATGATGACGGCTCCGTGCTTGAATTTGCCATGAACGACAAATGCGCGGCGGGTACCGGACGATTCTATGAGGCGATGAGCAGAATATTCAACACAGACCTGGAGAGTTTTTCCGATCTCTCTCTACAGGCGAAAAAGATGGTGCCCGTAACCGCTCAATGCTCTGTCTTTGCCGAAACGGAGGTGATCAGCCTCCTGGCCAGGAAAACCAGCCCGTCAGATGTTGCCGCGGGAATACAAAACGCAGTGGGGAAGCGGTGTTTCACGCTCCTGAAAAGGGTTGGCGTGAGAGATAAAGTTACCGTTACCGGAGGATGCGCAAAAAACCGCGGCCTTATTAAAGAATTAAACAGAATCCTGAAAACCGAAATTATTTCGCTTTCTGAAGATCCCCAGCTCATGGGTGCCCTGGGTGCGGCGATCTTTGCGCGCAGGAAGGGGAGCGTGTGAGGAAAAATATTCTACTGTGACCCTTTCCGCGCATGTCAGGGATGGTTCCGTGAAGAAGCGTGATGTTACATCGGGCTTCTGTGTAACCGGCGTATATAATAATACCAGATATATTTAGCATTACCCGTAGCGGTGTTTCTCTGCAACCTGCCTGGGAGAACAGGGTGTGTGGCTCAATCGCGCAATGATTACATATAAGCGTCAGAACATTCGGCTTAATCCCGTAATCAGAAAGAATAAAAGCGATACATTGTCAATTAACAGGTATGAATTGATAATCAGGGAAACTATACCCAATACTATGTAGCCATAATATGTAAAGGCATTTCCACGAAGGCGGTAATATTTTACCGCTGAATACACCGACAATACAC
>DAOSYC010000165.1:0-8459 GCA_035380905.1 Spirochaetota bacterium
GATGAAATTATGTCTATAAAATTTCAAATTTTCTTTCATATACGGTTGTTCATGTTGTGAGGCTTCGTATAAAAATTACTTGACTGGTCATAAAAAACAGAGTATTTTCCTGTATGAAACATAGCATGGCAGACGTGAATGTCCTGCACCATGTTGTAAAACCAGCCCCGGAATAATCATCGATGTTTATATTACACGAATGACCTGTTTCAATACTGCAGACCGGGCGGAATAACTATATATAATTGTGAGGAATATACTATGGATGAAATAATCGTAAGTAAGTTCGGCGGCAGCTCGGTTGCCAATGCCGCGCAGATTGACAAGGTGCGGAAAATCGTGGAATCAGACCCCGGGCGGCGCTTTGTTGTTGTGTCGGCCCCGGGAAAGGATGAACGGGACAGTGAAAAGGTAACGGACCATCTGTTCAATATCGCGACTGATGGAGCGCATTTTAAAGCGAAACGGAAGAAAATATCCCCGAAAGAGAGCTATGATGCGGTTACGGCAAAGTTTTCGAGAATAATAAAGGAACTTGGTATTGAGGGTGATGATATAATTACGGACCTTGAAAAGGACCTTCAGTCCACAATAGCCGGAGATAAAAGGATAGATTTTTTTGCTTCACGCGGTGAGCACTATAACGCAAAAGTCATTGCGCGGTATTTTCAGAAAAAGGAAATGAACGCGGAAGTCCGGCTTCCTGAGGATGCGGGATTTATTCTGTCTGATGATTTCGGCAATGCCGCGGTGCAGCCTGAGTGCCATAAGAACATGAACAAACTTCTTGCTGCCGACGGTGTTATTGTGGTGCCGGGATATTACGGTGTAACAAAGGATGGCGATATAGCTGTGCTGTCCCGTGGAGGGTCTGACCTCACCGGTGGTGAACTTTCATATTCCATTAATGCCTCTGTATATGAAAACTGGACTGATACTGACGGTATCTATCAGGTGAACCCGACTCTGATAAAGGACGCGGAAATTATACCGACCCTGACATACAAGGAAATACGGTTACTTTCTTCCCAGGGATTTAATGTGTTTCACTATGATGCCATGGTGAACTGTAAGAAACGGAACATTCCCATAAATATACGGAACACCAACAACCCCTCCGCTCCCGGTACAATGATTGTCTCTGAAAGGGTTCCTGACGAAACAGTGGTAGGTATCGCTCGCCTGGACGATATCGCGTACCTGTATCTTGAAAAAGATATGATGACTGAGAAAATCGGATTCACCGATGATCTATTACGAATATTCCGGGAGCATGATATCATGACCTACCATTATCCCACGGACAAGGACGATATTGCGGTACTGGCGAATCAGAATGATATCCGGGGTAAGGCGAATATTATCAAAGAGGATATTATGCGCACACTTAATCCCGATGTTATGGATATCAGCTACAATCTTTCTATCCTTACGCCGGTAGGTATTGGGATGAAGAACCATCCCGGAGTCCTGGCGCAGGCTGCCTCGTCATTCGGCGGGGAAAATATCAATATTGAGATCGTAGTGCAGGGCCCCTCGCAGATAAGCTTTCATTTCGGGATACAGAGTTATTATGCCGATGATGCGATGATGGCATTATATAATACATTTTTCCGGAAAAAATAAACGGTACCTGCTGCCCTGTTTTTATTGTCCCGGACAGCAGCATCTTTCCTCTGAAGGAAACAGGACATTATTCCTCGATGAGCAGGCTGTTTCTGTAATATGAATGATGGCTTGAAATCAGATTATGAAATAATTTTGTTTTATAATTCAAATCATTCATTGACATTTTATGGGTAGTATCTATTATTATATCGTACGAACGGGTGCATGAGGTTCTGCATGTTCAGATGTTCCCGGCCTCGCAGCTTTCTTCGGTATTGATTATTGTCGTATATATATGTCTGCCGGGCAGTACGGTTTATTATTATACTTGTCAGCCCGAGGTTTTAATGTTGAGAGATATTACCGCTTCATTTCTGGTCCGGTACAGTGAAGACGATTACCTAACCTATGCCAGGGTAAAACTCCTGTTTATATTCCAGACTGTATTCATCTGTGCTGCAGTTCTCCTTCAGTTCAGTATGCTCTTTGCGGGGTGGGAGGATTTTATCAAAACTCTGTATATCACCCCGCCGCTTTTTTGCGGGATATTTATCAGCATGATGCAGCTGAAGAAAGGGCACTATTTGCGTGCTGCCAATATTCTTATATCCTTCGGCACCCTTGCTGTTGTGGCAGGACTTATCAGGGAACCTTTTATGAATCCGGAGTTTGCCCTTACCAGTTATATCTATTTTGTCTATCCCTGCATGGCGCTCTGCACGATTTTCAGTACACCACGAT
Organism: Spirochaetota bacterium; assembly: GCA_035380905.1. GTDB lineage: Bacteria > Spirochaetota > UBA4802 > UBA4802 > JAGODF01 > JAKQCH01. The sequence goes on from DAOSYC010000165.1 coordinate 2,350, forward strand.
TCCTGGCACTTGTTACAGTTATCTTTACTGTCACAATCATTGCTGTCTTTCTGATAATGAAAAGTATTGTTCCCGAACCAAATATGAAACAGCTTACTATATTTCTGAATAATACTATCTTCTCTTTTATATTCTTTTACATTATATCTTTTTTAATAACCAGAATTTTTAACAGGAACATGATTATAGTAAAAGCCGAAGCAGAGAAAAATCAGAGGCACAATGATTTTATCAAAAAAGTCCTTGGCGAAGGCTCCATGGAGATCAGGGAATCAATGACGAAAATGTCTTCGAAGAGTGATTTCTTTTCACAGAACACACAGATGCAGGCAGCTTCCATAGAGGAAATTACTGCGACCATTGAAGAAATATCAGCAGGTATTGATAATATCTCTTCGATAGCGGATCTCCAGAGCCGGGATATAGCGGGCATGACGGATGTGCAGCAGGAGCTGTCACGTTTGATATCACAGATGGATGAGGTTATACGCGAAACCCTTAAGGAAATTGGAAACATCACACTCAGGGCACAGGGAGGAGAGCAGGCCCTTCGTCTTATGGAGCGTAACATAGAGGCTATACGGGAGAGTTCCCATGAAATGACGAATATAGTCAGCATTATTAATGATATTTCCGAGCAGATAAACCTCCTCTCGCTGAACGCGGCCATAGAAGCAGCACGGGCCGGTGATGCGGGCAGGGGTTTTGCGGTTGTCGCTGATGAGATATCAAAACTGGCTGACAGGACTGCCGCGAGCATAAAGGACATTGAGACCCTCATACGGGGAAATGAGGGTGAAACGGGTAAGGGGATGCAGGTGATCAATGAGGCCGTCGAAACCATTATTACAATCATCGATGGCGTAAATGTTATCAATGACCGGATACAGACTGTCGTGACCTACAATGACAAACAGATAGAGTCCAATGATACATTTACCAGAGGCATGGAAAACCTGAAAAAGAGGTCTCAGGAAATAGCGGGAGCAACGAGTGAACAGAAGAACGCGGTAAATGATATCATTGCCACCGTGTCCGGCATTAATGATATTTCACAGTCAAACTCCCAGGGTGCAGAGGAATTATTCGGTGATTCACAGGAGATGGTGTCCCGGCTGAATGACTTCCAGAAAAAAATTGACGAATACTCAAATTAGACAGTTGCCGGAAGAGGCCAAAGACCTGTATCCGACAAAAAGAACGTCTCTGAAAGGGCTTTGGATGAAACAATGATGGCGCTTCATGATACTTTCTCAAGACGTTCGGCTACCCATATTTTAATAATGGATTGTCTCGGAACCCCAAGCCGTTTTGCTTCTTTATCTAATAGCTGAATCATCCAGATGGGGAAGTCCACGTTGACCCTTTTCTGTTCCTGTTCGGGGCGGCGTGCATTAGAGAGGTCAAGATGTGATGATATGTCTTTTCCATCATCAAATTTTTTTTCAATGTCACGGGCTTTCATATATCAGTACCTCTTCTTTTCTTGATCTGCGTACGGAAATTATTCTAATGGTCTTTTCTCTGTACGTAATAATCCCTGACCAGTGTTTCCCGGCAATTCTGCCAATGACAAGATACCGTGGCTCATCACTGGTCAATATCGGGATCTCAATAAGATCAGGATCTGTCCAGAGTTCCTGTGCTGTATGGAAATCAATTCCATGCTTATTCTTATTGGTAACATTTTTTTTTGAATCAAATTCAAATTCCATTATATAATAAATATACCTTATTTATACCATTTGTCAACCTTTTTCGGAAAATGAAATTCCTGTTCTCGAAGTGTTCTTTTAGTTGTGAGTATGGGAATTTAATGCGTGTCCCGGGGGTCTCGAATGGTTATTATGTATGAGAAAAGAGAATATGTTACAACCCCTTCCTGAAAATCCCGTCTTCATGCACAGGGACATCGAACCGCAGCAGGCATGAAGTTCCGGGGCGCGCCATATCTGTTACTGTTTCACCGTCAATGATTTCCTTTACACGGAGGTTTCCGTCTTTGATTACACCATCGTGAATGGGGTAAATAACTTCAAGCAGGTCGCCGGGACGGATCGGATTGAAGGCCTTTACGTATACCTCCGTTTCATCACCGCCGGCACCCGCAACGTATCCCGCGAACCGGGCTTTCTTGATGTATGGTACGCCTGAGAATTCCTTCTCCTCGAACTCGTTGAAGAGGTCTTCTGTATAGGGGCGGTGGTTGATGAGGTCAAGCTCACGCTGCCAGAAGGGTAGGTGCCGGGCAAAGAGTTCAGGGTCATGTGCGCACTGTACCGCGTGACGGTATATCCGTGTGGTGTTGGCGGTGTAATAGAGCGACTTCATACGGCCTTCAATCTTGAATGCGTTGACTCCCGCCTGTACATATTCCGGTACCTTTCCCACAAGGCAGAGGTCCTTTGATGACAGTATTTCAGTTCCCCGGGCGTATTCAATGATGTCCATGTGATTGCCGGGGCGCTGTTCCTCGATAAGCGAGAATTTCCACCGGCATGGATGTGAACAGCTTCCCTGGTTCGCGTCCCGTCCCGAGAGGAACCTGCTGAGAAGGCACCGGCCGGAATAGGATATGCAGAGGGCCCCGTGAATGAAAACCTCAATGTCTGCGCCGGTGTGTTCCCGTATCATCCGGATTTCTTCAATGGTGGTTTCCCGCGCCATCACGATGCGTGAGATTCCCATTTCCTGCCAGAACCGGATTGACAGGTGGTTGAGGGTGGACATCTGAGTGGAAAGATGGAATTGCGCCTGTATGCCGGATTCTTTCAGCAGCATGAGCATTCCCGGATCGGAAAGCATGATGCCGTCAAATCCTATGTCTTTTATCTCTTCAATGTATTCCCTCGTCGGGGCAATGTCCTTTTCGTGAAGATACGAGTTAAGGAGGAACACTGTTTTGACATTCCGCTCACGGCAGAAACGCACCGCCTTCCGTATTTCTGCAGTATCGAAATTGCCGCTCTGCATCCGGAGGTTGAATTTCTCCCCGCCGAAATACACCGCGTCGGCGCCGTATTTCACGGCGAAGGTAAGCTTCTCGAAATTTCCCGCAGGGGATACTATTTCCGTGCTACAGCCGCTGGTTGTCGACAAATCCATTCTGCTTTCCTCGCTGATAGAACTGGACAGCCCGTGTATGTTCCCGGTTTGTCCTTGAAAAATAATGAGATCCGTCATTCCGGGCCACAAAGAAAAGGAAGTCCGTCTTTTTCGGATTGAGTGCCGCAACAATAGAGGCCCGTCCCGGGGAGCAGATCGGCGTGGGGGGATAGCCATACTGCCTGTAGGTATTGTATGGCGACGTTGACTGAAGGTCGCGGTAGTAAATAGGGCCGGTAAACCGCTTCACCGCGTACCGTACCGTGGGGTCGCAGTCAAGTTTCATGCCGCGTTTCATCCTGTTGTGAAATACCGCGGACACATAAATCCTCTCAAAGGATTTCCTTGCCTCCTTTTCAATGAGCGATGCCATCACAAGGAGTGTATGTGTTGTAAGGTTAAGCCTGTTCATGTTCGAAAGGTCAACCTGGTTCAGTACATATTTCAGCCGTCCCAGCATGGTTTGAATCACCGACCGGGCATTTGATTCCTCGGGGAAGATATAGGTGTCCGGGAAAAGGTACCCCTCAGCTGATGGCGCATTGATGCCGATTGATTTCAAAAATGCTCTGTCAAAGGCGGAACGGAGAAATATATCTTTTTTAACAATTTCATTCTGTTCCAGCCGTTCCGCGATCTGATACAGGTTGTATCCCTCAGGTATTGTGACACGCCTCCGGAGGATATCGCCCCGTATCAGCATCCAGAAGATTTCGATAGAGGATGATCCAGCCTTTATTCTGTATTTGCCGGGTTTTACGGGGGCATAGTGGATGATCTTGCCGAGGGACGAAAAGAACAATTCGCTTTCTATAAGGTTCTGTTCCCGCAGACGGCGTGAAACATTGACAAGGGCCTCGCCGTTGCTCACAAAGAATACCTCACTCCGCATTAATGACGGAGGAGAATTTAAATAGAGGAAAACCGAGGCAGTACAGATGATAATAAACGCCGCGGCAGTTAGTTTTTTTATTAATTTCATAGCCTTCAAATATTTTGATTGTTGAGTAATAATATGATTTAATCATTAATATACCGGACCGGGAGTGTTTTCTGCTCAGCGTCCGGTGTATATGCAATAATGGCATGTAACGCTGTAGGGGATTTTTTTGCAAGATTTTCTTTGTTCAAGGGCGGATTCACGGCATGAAGGGTGATATCGCCCCCAAAAAAAAAGTCTTCTGCAAAATTATTGTTTACAGAATTGGATATACTGTTTATAAACAGGTATAATCTCCGTTGTAACGAGGAATCTGAACATGCATAATATTCATTCTGTCTTTTCTTCCGGGGGGGCATAATGGAAGACGGCAATTGCCGGGTCGTATATGTTGTAACTGAACAGTTAAGGCAGGGAATGAATCCCCCGAATAATCCGACGCTTACCTGATGAACTAGCGAGGTTGTTTCCTGCCTGTGGGAACCATGCAGTTGGAGGCAGGAAATGAAAAACCCCATTCTTGTACCTGAATTCCGGGACCTGATTAAAAGAAAAAAGTTTAAAATTATCAAGTCGTTCCTTGATGATCAGCACCCGAAGGAGATAGCTGAATATCTTGGATTTCTTGAGCCTGAAGAGATATGGAAGATACTAAATCTTGTTGATGACTATATCGGCGCCGAGATTTTTGTATATATCGATATTGATGTCCAGGTGCGCATGATGTCCGGTGCCTTCCGGAATAATATAAAGAAGCTTCTTCTCCAGATGTCACACGATGACCGGGCTGACCTGTTCCAGCATCTTGATAAGGATATTGTAAACAGGCTGCTCCTGCTGCTTCCTCCCAAGGACAGGGCGGATATTCTCAACCTTACCTCATATCGGAAGGAAACCTGCGGCGCCATAATGACAACTGATTTCGCGACGCTCCTTGAGGACGATATCGTTGAGGTGGCAATTAAGAAAATCCGGAAGGACGCTCCGGGAAAGGAGACAATTTACTACATATATGTGACCGATGGTGACGGTTCTCTCGTGGGGTTTGTGTCGCTCAGGAAGCTGATTCTTTCACGCCCGAAACAGAAGGTCCGCAACATCATGAAGCGGGAGGTCATTTACGCCCATGTTGATGATGACCAGGAAACCGCGGCAAACATGATTGAGGACTATGACCTTATCGCACTCCCCGTAGTTGATATTGAAGGAAAAATTGCGGGAATCATTACCTATGATGACGCCATCGATATTATCCGTGAGGAACAGACCGAGGACATGGAAAAACTCATGGCTATCAGCGGCGGGGCTGAGCAGGAATCGTATCTGAATGTGTCTTCATTCATTCACTTCAAAAAGCGGGTAAGCTGGGTCATTATCCTCGCCATGATGCAGTTCGTTTCAGGGTTTATCATTCAGGGATTTACGGAGACCCTGCAGAATTTTATTATTCTTGCTTATTACATGCCGCTTCTGAACTCCACAGGGGGGAATACCGGATCACAGTCCGCCACGATGGTAATCCGGGCCATCGCTCTTAATGAGCTGACCTTTCGTGACATGTTTAAAGTGGTAAAGAAAGAGCTTGTGGTGAGCCTCATGATAAGCGCCTGCGTGGGGTTTATGGTGTTCCTGCGTGTATTTGTGTTTACCGGAGGGGGCGGCGCAAATATTCCAGCGGGGCTTACTGTGGCGCGTGTCGCCTATATGCTTGCCTCGGCGCTGTCCATTCAGGTTGTCTGGGCCACCATCCTGGGGGCGCTGGTGCCCCTCGTCGCGACAAGGTTCAAGATTGACCCCGCTGTTGTTTCAAGCCCCGCAATCGCGACCCTTGTGGATATCGGCGGTATCGCGATATACTTTACCATGGCAAAATTAATTCTGGGGATATAATGAAATATACGTTACTCCATACTGATGCGGGCTCCGGCGCGCGGGCAGGGGAGCTTCTCACTGCCCATGGCCTTATACGGACCCCGGTGTTTATGCCGGTGGCGACACGGGCCGCAATACGTGCACTCCCGCTTCGGGATATCGAAGAAATCGGGTTTGATATTATTCTATCGAA
>DAOSYC010000166.1:0-8417 GCA_035380905.1 Spirochaetota bacterium
CCAGGGATATGCCCCGAGAGAAATTGCTTCCAACATGGGCCTGAAAGTAAAAACCATAGATACCTACCGTGAACGGATCAAGCAGAAGCTTGATTTTTCCTCTTCTTCCGAAATGAACCGCTATGCCATTTCCTGGTATGCGGGAAACCGCGAATAACACGTCAGACAAACACTTATCCTGAACTAGGATATATTACCTACAAAACCGGAAAGGATTTCCCGTATTGTGTAAGGTCATGCTATAGCATACTATTACACCGTATCTTTAATAAGATAGAATTTTCCAGCTGTATGCGAAAGGGGGACGTCATGGGTAAGTGGTTTAATAATTTGAAGGTTGGTGTAAAAATTACAATAATGTCATTTCTATTTATTTTCCTGATGACAATTATTGCGGTGCAGGGGATGCGGTCCCTCAATGTTTCATCCGACATGTTTGCTGAATTCTACAATGACCGGTATCAGCCGACACGTCAGTTGAACAGAATTTTGCGTGATTTACTGCAGATACGGGTAAATATGGTGCAGGAGCAGCTTTCAGCGGAACACGGTGACTGGGCAGAGGTAACCTCCCGCGCGGAAATGAGCAAGAAACTTGCTGAAGAATATAACGCGAAGAAAGATGAATATATGGCCACACAGATGACCGCAGAGGAAAAACAGCTGGCAGATGCCTGGATTGGAACAATGAAGGCCCCTGCTGCCACACGTAAGCAATTCATGGAAGCATTACAGAGGAGGAATCTTGCCCAAAGTCAGGCCCTTCTCGATAAATGGGCCGGTGAATACAGGGAATTGCGTGCTGCAACGGATAAACTGATTAATTTACAGGACCGTGTGGCCCAGGAACTGCGGGCCGCAAATGACGCAGACAGTAAGCAGACCATTATGATTGCGGCGGGAATTCTAATTGCAGCAATTTTACTTGGAATTCTCCTGACCTTTATTATTTCACGTGCAATATCGAATCCCGTGAAGAAAGGCCTGGATTTCGCGCAGAAAATAGCGAACGGCGATTTTACTGAAAGAATTGACATGGACCAGAAGGATGAACTGGGGATGCTTGCGCAGGCCTTAAATGATTCCGCGGACAACCTCGAACAGATGGTGTCGGAAATAATTGCCGCGAACCAGAACCTTGCCCAGGCGGTGCAGGAAATCTCCAGCGGTAACGAGACCCTTTCACAGCGGACCTCTGAACAGGCCTCCTCCCTCGAGGAGATCGCCTCAACCCTTGAAGAATCAACTGCCACAATAGGGCAGAACGCGGACAATGCAAAGCAGGCAAACAAGATGTCCGGGGATACCCTGAATATCGCGGAAGAGGGGGGCAGCGTTGTAAGCGAGGCGGTAAGCGCAATCAATGAAGTGAACCAGTCAAGCAAGCGCATCGCGGAGATAATCAATGTAATCAATGAAATCGCCTTTCAGACAAACCTTCTGGCGCTCAACGCCGCTGTTGAAGCGGCACGTGCCGGAGACCAGGGAAGGGGATTTGCCGTTGTTGCCGGGGAAGTGCGGAACCTCGCGCAGCGTTCAAGCGGCGCCGCGAAGGAGATCGGCGGACTCATCAATGATTCCGTAGATAAAGTTGATAAAGCGACGGAGCTTGCCAACAAGAGCGGCGAGGCCCTCAGGGAGATTGTCCAGGCGGTAAAGAATGTCGGTGAAATTGTTAATGAAATTACCACTGCCAGCGAGGAACAGAAGAACGGAATTGACCAGATCAATGTCGCGGTGATGGAGCTTGATAATATGACACAGCAGAACTCCGCCCTTGTTGAGGAAACAGCCTCTGCCAGTGAGGAAATGTCAGGACAGGCCCAGGGAATTATGGAAATGATGGAGAAATTCAAGATCAATAATACCATCAGGAACGCTGTTGTGAAAGAACGTCACAGGGAAATACATCTAAAAAATGTTAGTCCGGGATCACAGAACATGAAATTGACCCGGGATGCCGGATCAGGGGGAAACGGGGACAGCCGGAATTCCGGTCAGACAAACAGCGCCGCGGCCTCTTCACAGGGGACCATGAAAAACACGCTCCATGATGAGGGTTTCGAAGAGTTCTAAGGACAATTCACACCCCATGGCATCGGGTACCCCGAAGGTATATGCCATGGGGCTTTTATTTGAAGGGAGAATTGTATGAATGATGTTATAGAAAGAATTGACGAGTTGCGGAAGGAGCTGCTGCGTCTTAGCGGGAATGATACAGAGGCAGTTGCTGTACTGCTTGATGCCATCTATAACAAAATTCCCGGTGATGGGAATTCCGATGAGGTGATAGATAATCTTGCCAGGGATTTCGGGAACCTCTCGGAAGCATTATTCAATCTTGCCCGTTTTATTGAAGAGCGGTTTCCGGAACATAGAGAAAATGCTGTTGAAGTAGTAGTATCACAATCCTCCGCGATGAAATAGTAAGAATATACAGAAAAAATACCGGATGGTACAGATTGAATATGTCTGAACGGAAAACAATTCTTCTTGTTGAAGATGAAGCACTTATCGCGTTATGTGAATCGGAACTGTTGAAGCGTCATGGATATAATGTAGTTACTGTTGCTGCCGGTGAAGAAGCCGTTGCAGCGATGTTCAATGGTATTCCCGTAGACCTTATTCTTATGGATATTGACCTTGGCGGGGGCATTGACGGAACGGAAGCTGCTCTCCTGATACTTGAAAAATATGATATCCCCATAGTGTTTCTCTCAAGTCATACCGAACCGGCGATAGTTGACCGTACGGATAAGATTTCATCATACGGATATATCGTAAAAACATCCGGTGACACGGTGCTCCTTGCCTCAATACGAATGGCCTTCCGTCTTTACTCTGCCAATAGAGAGATTAAAGCCAAAAACGCTGAACTGGAAATACTGAATGAAGAATATGCGGCGACCCTCGAGGAGCTCGAAGCGACCAATGAGGAGTTCGAAGCGTCAAATGAAGAACTTATCCGGTCACAGCGGGAACTTATGGAACAGGAGAGAATAATCAGGGAGAGCGGGGAGAAATTCCGCCTCATTTTTGAACATTCACCACTCGGGCTGCTGCATTATGACCGGAACGGCGTAATTACCGTGTGCAATGAAAATTTTGTGCGGATTGTCGGTTCTTCGCGGGAGGTCCTTGAAGGGCTTGATATGAAGCAGCTTCCTGACGGGAAACTTGTCGAAGCGCTTCTAAATGCTCTTCAGGGGGTTCCCGGTTACTATGAAGATGATTACCGCTCTGCAACTGCGGAAAAAACGACTCCGGTTCGGGTGTGGTTTGTCCCTATGAAGTCAGGTGCCAATGAAGTGATTGGAGGAATATGCATCACGGAAGATGAGACAGAACGGAAACGCGCTGAAAATGAAAACAGGCGGTTCCGGGAAATGATCGACGCGAGTTTGTATGAGCTGTATATGTTTCACGCTGATACCCTGAAGTACAGTTTTGTCAGTGAAGGCGCCCTGCGGAACCTGGGATATACCCTTGAAGAAATTCAAAATATTACATCATCCGATATAATGCCGGAATACAACCCTGACAGGCTGTTGCTGGTAATTGAATCAATTAGAAGAAAAGAAGAGAAGACAGAGGTGTTCCGGACTGAGCAGAGAAGGAAGGATGGAAGCCTGTATCCGGTTGAGATCCACCTGCAGTTGTTTGATAATAACAGGTCACCGATGGTGCTTGCGGTGGTGCTTGATATCACTTCAGTGTTATATTCCGAAGAAATCGCATCTATACTGAAGGAAAGCGAGGAAAAATACCGTGCAGTTGTTGATAATACCTCAGATTACATCATGCGGTATGACAGGTCGGGCCGGCATCTTTTCGGGAACAACGCGGCGCTCGATGCAACCGGGGTGACACTGGATGAATATGTCGGGAAAAGTCACCGCGAATTGGGATTTCCGGATCATCTCTGCGCCATGTGGGAGGAGAGTATTGATGCGGTATTTGAAACATGTGAAACACAATCGGTCGAATTCGAAGTAGATCTCGTTGACGGAAAAAAATATCTTCAATTAAAACTATGCCCGGAGTTTTCAGCAGCAGGTGACGTGAAGAGCGTAATTGGGATTTCTCGGGATATTACTGAAAGGAGAATGGCCGAGGAAAAGGTAAGGGACAGTATACGTGAAAAGAAACTCCTTATGAGGGAAATGCACCATCGCATTAAAAACAACCTGAATGTAATTATGGGCCTGCTCTCACTTCAATCCAATAATGTAAAAGAGCCCTTAGCGGCTGCGGTCCTGAATGATGCCAAAACCAGGCTTCTTAGTATGTCAATTCTGTACGATAAATTATATAATACCGAAAACACAAATGAAATATCAGTTCTCGTATATCTGACCACGCTGATCAACGAAGTTGTCGCACTGTTCCCGAATGGGGGGAGTGTTAAAACTGAAACAGATATCGATGACTTTGTCCTTGATTCAAAGAAATTATCAACTCTGGGTATTATCGTAAACGAGTTAATAACCAATACCATGAAACACGCGTTTAACGGCGGGCCTAAGGGTGTTATGAAGCTCAGTCTTCAAAGATGTGATGACCGCGGTGTACTGGTTTTTGAAGACAATGGGGTCGGAATACCGGATTCTGTGGATGTAGGGAAGACCCCCGGATTCGGACTGCAGCTCGTTAACAGGCTGTCGCGGCAGATGAAAGGGACCGTGCGCATTGAACGCGACAGCGGGACCAGGTTTGTTATCGACTTCCAGTGCTGATTGTACCTGTCACCTGTTTCCCGGAGGAACGTACTGCTTATTGAATTCACCGGTATACAGTGCCCGGGGACGGAAAATCCGGTTGTTTTCCTTGTATTCCAGTGTACGCGCAGTCCAGCCGGAAACCCTGCTGACGGCAAATATGGGCGTGAACATTTCCAGAGGTATCCCGAGGCAGCTGTAGACAATGCCGGAATAGAAATCGACGTTCGGGAAAATTTTCTTCTCGCTTCCGAGTTTGTGTACCACAACTTCCTCGAGTTTTTTTGCAATATCATAGGTATGTTTTACCCGGGGATTGTCTTTCACAAGGAATTCAGCGAGGGGAGCAAGGATGCGCGCCCGGGGGTCGTATGCCTTGTAAACCCGGTGGCCGAAGCCGGATATCTTATTGTTTGTGGAAAGGGCACGGTCAACCCAGGGCTTTACTTTTTCCACGCTTCCTATCTCGTTCAGAATTTTAATTACCTGCTCATTTGCCCCTCCATGCAGCGGGCCGTTCAGCGCCGCGATACCGGACCCTACGGAAAAATAAAAATCAGACAGGGTCGATGCGACAACCATAGTGGCAAATGTGCTGGCGTTCATGCCGTGATCGGCGTGAAGGATCAGCGCCACATCCATAATTCGTTCTTCAATGGAAGAAGGCCGTTTCCCTGTCATCATATACAGAATGTTTCCCGCGTGACTGAGGTTCGGGTCCGGCTCCAGGGGCATAAACTGCTGGTGTATCCGGGAAATAGCGGCGGTAATTGTCGCGACACCTGCAATGAGGTGATAACATGCCTCAACGCCGCTTGCTTCATCAAGGCTCTTGCGTACGGTGTTTTTCCTGACTTTCATGGCCCGCTGATACAGGTTCCGCAGTTTTATTTCAAAGGTCGCCTGTTTCCCGCCCTGAGGGGCAGTTTCCATGGCGATTGAGTCTTCATCGGAGCCGATAGTGTCTTTTTTCAGCGGATGGTCCATTTCACTGTCAAGATAGGTAAACTCCTGACGCATAAGATTTGTTCCGAGACGCAGGGCCCCCATGGCATTCATGCTTTCAACGGGAAATCCCATAAGGAGCCGCAGGGTTTTATTCAGGTGCCGGTAGTTTTTCAGCTTGTTGTTGTATTCCTGAAACTGGCGTTTTGTCGGTAGTTCCCCGTGTAAAAGAAGATACGAAACCTCTTCAAACGTAGAATACGCACAGAGATCAAAAATATCATAACCCCGGTATATCAACCATCCTTTTGAACCGTTTACATACCCGATTTTACTTTCACAGGCTATTGCCCCTTCCAGGCCGGGGCCCACAGTACATTGAATAGGCCACTCTGCCGGTTTCGTAACATCCGGTTCCGGCTCATTGCTTGTCTCCCGTCGTGCCAGCTCAGCGGCTTTAAGGATGATATTGGTCACTACGTCTTTCATGCCATAGCCTCCGTTGATGTGGTTTCAGGCGGATCGAAAAATAAATCCCGCAGGGTTGTGTTACTTTTTTTTATGTGCAGTGAGGCAGATAAGAGTGCTGAATTGTTTCTGTTACTGGAAACATTGCGCTATTGAAGTACACTGCACAGGGTATAACATCGTCAACTCCATGACGTCTTCTCACATCGGTGTATAGTATATACGCCATATAAATTAATATTTCAAAATAAAGCAAGTAAAAATATGGATATTGTTCAATATAAGAATATCAAATACAATGCGGGGCAACAAATATGATTGACAAAATAAAAACACAGAATACCTTGTCGATAATAGCATGAAGGCGGCGGGGCCTGCTGTGCTATACCGTGAATGTAAGGGTTTTCATGGTCATGGCTGATATGCTGGTCTTCCGGTTGCTGAAATATGTTGATATTTTATTTTTAGCGTATTAAAGGAGTTTTAGCATGCCAAGTGGTGTAGTGAAGTGGTTCAATGACAAAAAAGGGTTCGGGTTCATATCCCAGGATGACGGCAGTGATGTATTTGTCCATTATTCCGGAATTGATGGTGACGGGTTTAAAACTTTAAGCGACGGCGATAAGGTTGAATTCGAAATTGAAAACAGCGACAAGGGTCCCAGAGCTGTTTCTGTGAAGATTATATAGGGTAATACAGCAATTCTGCCATGAAAAGCCGTCCACCGGGCGGCTTTTACAATAAATGCTTCTATAATTCAATCTTGAAATTCAATATTCTGGGCTTCACAAGTCTTTCAAAGTCATTATATTTCATTTTAATGACTTCAGTATGGGTGCCGGCATTAAACGCAATTTCCTCATCTTTTGTCAGTTCTTCTGAAACAAATTCCTCAATTCCATAAAGGTTGCCGAAGGGGGGCATTGCGCCGAGTTCGCAGTCAGAAAACAGCTCCGCGAATTCAGATTCACGGGCAAGCTCAACATCCTCTGTTGAGTACAGGTTCTTAAGGAGCCGCATATTCAGCATCTGGTTCGCGGGTATTACCGCCATCTTGAGTTCACCGTTGATTTTTACGATAAGTGTTTTCACCATCTCTTTGCCTGAAACATGGGCCATGTGCGCGGTTTTCTGCGCAGTATAAGATGTTGGATGAGAAAGGCACTTATATTGAACATGGTGAGTATCAAGATAATCTAAAAGTTTTCGGCAGGGCATATATACCTCCTGTAAAACTATTTGAATAAAATATATAGTCATACCGTGTTGTAGTCAAAAATTTAATAGCAGATTTCAATTCGTATATAGTTCGAGTGCATCGTATACTGACATTACACTAAATCATTGAGTACCGGGTCTGTCAGGGCATGTTCCGGAATAAAGGGGGAGGGGAGATGAAACAGTTGTATGTATGCAGTACACGAAAAAGCTCTCCGGCAATGTGGAGAGCTTTTTTATACGGGGCGATATCTCAACCCTGTTCCTGAAGGCAGGGCGCAGGATTGAAATATCCTGAAATATTATTTCAGATACATGTTATTCCACCGATGAATCATCAATGGGCTGATCATTTTCTATGCCAATCGGTACATGATACCATTTGAACGGCTGCTCAAGTACCCAGCTGAATTTTCTGTTCAAGCGCCCGAAGTCGCGGGCAGCCTGCCGCAGGTTAACTGAGACACCGAAAAACCAATGGCGCCGTGCGTCAAACTGGCCTTCCTGATTGTCGTATTCCGTATATTCACGGGTATAATATCCAACGTCAAACTGTACGTAGCGGAGGAACTCGGGCATATCAACTCCGAGGTAGGCAAATCCGGCAAGTTTGAAGTTGAGCATATATTTCCAGCCGCTGTAGTCTCCTGCGAAATTGAGGTACGATTTGTTTTCATCATTGCGGAAGCCCTGTGTCGGCCAGTAGTGGGCTGTAAACCCGATAAAGGCGTCAACCGCGGGAAATTTTTCAAGAAGAATCGCAAAGGCGATACCAACATAGTCCGCAATGAGGTCCTCGTAGGAAAAACCGTAACGTCCGGTAAACGCGTCGCCGACTTCAATCATTGTTCCTATAATACCTACCGTTAAACCGGAGTACAGGAGGGCTGTGTTTTGCGAACGTTCAGTATAGCTGAAGACTGAATAGGCGATCCGCGTCTGCATATAATGGGCAAAACAGTGGCCGATTTTATCGGCTCCGCCGGAATCGGTGTCACGCTGGAACCAGCGCTCATGGCCCCATCGCCAGTTCTTGTTCTGGCCCCAGTTCCACGCGTTGCTGCCCCA
>DAOSYC010000167.1:0-8256 GCA_035380905.1 Spirochaetota bacterium
CGATGACATTATTTGAACAAAATGGATTTGAAAAGATAGTTTTTCATATTTTCAGAAGGAGTACCTGTTTTGAAAAAATTTATCTATTTTTTAATTATATTGATTTCAGTTCCAAGTATTGCTTCAGCAAATATCTATATCGACGCATTGGGTGCCTATACTATGGCCGGGGATCTTGATAATCAAATTGGCGGTGGAGGATGTGTTGCTACAGATATTCACCCTAATGTTAATATATTTTTTAAGGATGTGTATAGCACCATACGTATTAACGCGAATAAACCCGATGAAGAACAATATACTTTTAATATGGCAATGATTGGATTTCAGCACCTTTTGCAAATTGCTGAATCTCCAGTATACTGGACAAATTCAGTTGGGATTGGTTCGGGAAAGGGATCTTCTGAGGTATCAGTAAATTATGTTTCTACTTCCAGTAGTGATAACGGTATTTGTTTTGCGTACTGGACGGGGATTCTTATAGAAGCTACACAATATATCAGCCCGTACATAGAAGTTGGTTATCATAAAACACTTTTTTATTCTGATTTTGAAGATACAAATGTAAGCGGATTTCAATTTCTCGTTGGAGTTAGATTTACTCTTTTCGGAAAAAACAGGTCAATAACGACAAGATATTAATTTCAGCTAAAGCCAATAATTTTACCAACGTTATATGTCAGAAAGCATACAATCCAGGTTAGGATTGTATTGTACGCAATTGAGAAAAAAGCCCAGTTCCATCCGATTTCTCTGCCGATTGCTGCAATAGTTGCAACGCATGGAATATAAAGAAGCACAAACAGCATAAACGTAAATGCGGTAAGAGGTGTTATTCCATGGTGTGAGCTTAGCAATTCTCTTTCGAGAATATCCCCTTCCCCGCTTGCATCAGCTCCGGAAGAAGCATTGTAAAGAATTCCAAGTGTACTTACTACAACCTCCTTTGCTGCAATCCCGGTAATAAGGGATACCCCCATTTGCCAGCTAAACCCAAGAGGTCGCAATACTGGTTCAACTATACTTCCGATTCGACCAATAAACGTATATTGAATTACTTCATCTTTCTTTTTATCGAGAAGTTTCTGACGTTTTGTTGTATATTCCTGTGAAAGCTGAAGTCTAATATCATTATTATTTTCATGTGATGAAGTTATAGAATTTATTTGATTGGTATATTGTGTTTCAAGTTTAGTTAGCATTAGATTATAGCGTTCATTGATTTCAGTTGACTTCGGGTATTCACTCATTACCCAAATTACAATTGAAAAAATTAAAATAATCCCACCCATTTTTTTCAAATACTGCGATGATCTGTTCCACATGTGTAAAAGAATTGTTTTTGCCGAAGGCATACGGTATGGGGGTAATTCCATAACAAATGGTGCTGATTCACCTTTAAAAAAAAGAAATTTAAAAATTCTCGCAGAAATAAAAGCAAAAAAAACTCCGAGAAAGTACAATGTGATGATTACAAGCCCGGCCATATGATTAAAAAATACACCGGCAAATAACACATACACAGGCAGTCTGGCGGAACAACTCATAAAAGGATTGATAAGGATAGTGATTATTCTATCGCGTTTGTTTTCAAGCATTCTTGTGGCCATAATAGCAGGAACATTACAGCCAAAACCCATAATGAGCGGTATAAATGATTTACCATGTATACCAAGACGGTGCATGAATTTATCCATAATAAATGCTGCACGTGCCATATATCCTGAGTCTTCCATAAGGCTGACTCCGAGGAAAAGAATTAAAATGTTTGGTAAAAAAACAATTACTGATCCAACACCACCAATAATACCCTCTGTCAATAATCCCCGAAAGGCACCGGGGCTAATGAAATTTTTTAAAAGAGATGATAATAGAAGAATAGATTTCTCAATATATAACTTTGGCAATTCGCCAAGCGTAAAAGTCATTTGAAAGAGCAGCCATAAAAATATAATAAGAATCGGATACCCCAGATATTTATTCATAACAAATGAATCAATTTTTTCCGTGAAATCAATTTTGTTGAGGGTTTCCTTTTTTATTGTTTCCTTCAGAGCTCCCGATATAAATCCCTGGCGTACATCTGATAACAAATTTGAAATATTATCATTGTATTTTTTTTCAACTGTAATCCGGCTTAATTCGGATTGTTGTTCTATTTCATTGAAATTTGAATAGTCGCGTAATTTTTCTTTTACATCGTTATCATTTTCTAAAAGACGGATAGCAAGCCAGCGGGTAGAATAACGCTCACTGATGGATTTATCGTTCCATATAATATTCTGTATTTTTTTTATTTCAAGTTCAATATCTTCACCATATGGAATATGGATATGCCTGTATTTATCACTTTTCTGTTCTGCGACACCAATTATGTTATCAATAAGTTCGCTGATACCTTTTCCTTTCGTTCCAATCGTTTTGATAACAGGCATGCCGAGAAGTGTTCCAAGATTCTCTGTGTCAATATTAATACCCTTTGATTCCGCTTCATCAAACATGTTGAGTGCAATTACAACACGCGCTTTAATATTAATCAGTTGCGTAGTAAGATATAAATTTCGTTCGATGTTACCTGCATCTACTACATTTATAATAACATCAGGCTGGTCATTCAGAATAAAATTTCGTGTGATTATTTCCTCAATGGAAAAAGAACTTAAACTGTAAATTCCGGGGAGATCAACAATTTTAATCCTGTATCCATTTCGTTTGAGAAATCCTTCACGCTTTTCGACAGTAACACCGCTCCAGTTTGCTACCTTCTGTCTGGCTCCGGTAAGCTGGTTAAAAATGGTTGTTTTCCCGCAATTCGGGTTACCGATGAGACCTATAACAAATTCTTTACTCATTGATGTTTTCTGCATTATCAATCTTTTTTACTACAATGGATTTCGCTTCATTTACGCGTATTGACAGATTATAACCTTTTACCATAATCTGGATCGGATCTTTAAGAGGTGCGTACCGGATTATTTTAACGATCTCACCTTTGCGAAGACCAAGTTCGATTAATCTCTTTTTCAATTTTTCATCAGCGTTAACAGAAATAATTTCTGCTGAATCACCGGAGTGTAATTCGCTAAGTGGTTTTTCTTCAAGAAGTTGTTCAAGCTCGTCTACCCATTTTTTATTTATGCTCTTTTCATAATTAAAAAACTCAAGAAATTTATATAGCTTACTGCATGCATTTGGTGTAAGATGATGTTCGATTTTACATGCATTATTGTTTGCTTCATCCGCATCCATCTTAAGAACTGTTTTAAAAAAGGCTGAAAGACATGAATGTTTTTGATATATTTGTTCTGCAATAATTCTGCCTTCATCTGTCAGATCCACATAACCGTATTTCTCATATATAATAAGTCCCTTTTCATTCAATTTTTGAAGTGCAGAGGTTACGCTGGGCATTTTTATATTTAGACTTTTGGCAATATCTTTAACGCGTACGACTTTTTTCTTTTCCGCAAGAATTGCAATTGTTTCCATGTAATCTTCCATGTTTGCAGAAAGACTGGTGTCGTAAAAAGTTATATTCATTGGATCAATTTGATTTAACATGAAATATACCTGATTCATTCTTTAAATTAAATATAGTTAGTCAAGTCTAATATACAAGGAAAAAATAAAAAGTGAAATTTTCACTTCAATTATATCGTTTAATCAATAATATCTATATTTTTATTATTTATTCTATAAGTTTAGCTCTTCTTTTTTGCAGAGGGTACACATAATCATTTATTTCGACTAATTGAATATGCTCATTGTTCAAGGGTTTTGCAATCGATACCTGTGTATCACATTTATTCAATATAAAAATCATCTTTTCCTTACTTTTCAGGCTTCCACTTCTATTCATGGTATTGTATTTATATGATACCAGCATATCACCTTTTTTTAAACCATCATATGTTCCAAGGTTTATCACAACATTATTTGTATCAACTTTCAGAATTCTCCCTTTGAATGGAATAAAATCATAGATTTTCTGGGCAGTACGCAATGATATCGTAGGGAGATTGTCATGCCCTCTTTCTGTTGCGGAAAAATCACCAATTATTACACCATTTTTAAAATTCAATATACTGTAATTAAGTGAGATGTAGTGCTGATTCTCATGATAATTACCAAACAATATATAATCAACCTTTTCAATTTTCCCTTCATTAACAAGATTCTGAACATGAGAAATCGCCTTTTCAAGATTTTGATTTTCAAACTGTAGTTCTCTTGTTATGGTAAAACGCTTTTTCAGTCCGATAACAGACATACGGCCAAATTGATTTAAGGTAAATGTGATATAGTTTGAAATGACTTCACCCGCATCGAAGTGTGGAGTCATCCTGCCGTTTGGAAAAAAGTCTAATACAAGAAGGACTGGTACATCCCTGACTGGTTCCTCATGAGAATAGCCAAGCGTATGATAAAGGCGTTTTCTGCGTTTTAAAATTGCCAGGCTGAGTGATTCCTGATAATTTTCATCGGGGTATAACTGCATCAGGTCTTTAATTTCATTTATATATAAATTATAATAATCATTCGCGAGATAATAGTCTTTTAGTAATTCCCGTGATTCACGAATCATAGGATTCATCATTATTGACCGTCGAAGGTGAAGAACCGTTTGGTCAGGTAAATTGTTCTTCATTTTCGATTTAGCAAGATTTAAATGATACTCAGATAATGTAACCCTTCCCGGGTGACCAGATTTAAATTCATTAAACACAAGAAAATCTTCAAAATGAGCCTGGAGGATACTATCATATAAGTATTTTTTTGATGCTTGATGAAAATAATCATATGCCTTACGGTTGTCCCCCATTCGCTCATACGTAAGAGCAATATTATATAAGGGTATTAGATTTTCAGGATAGGTCTCATGAGATTTCAGAAAAAATGATAATGCTTTGTTATAATCTTTCTCTATGAGGGCGATATATCCCATATATCTATTTGCATTAAAATTTGATATTTCTTTTGAAAGAGCATTGTTAAACTCGTTAATTGAGTCAGTAAGAAAATCTCCCGATCCAGAGGTCATATATTGAGAAAATAACATACGGCCATAGGTTACATACCCTTCAACGCGTTCAGGATGTGCATTTATTGCTTTTTCTATAACAGCACCGGCTTCATTGTATCTTTTTTCAGTATTTTTAATTTCGGCAAGTAATAACAAAGAATTATAATGGTATGGATTTATTCGGATTATTGTTTTAAGTTTTCTTTTAGCCCATATTTTTTTGTCCATATCAAAGTAAAGACGGGCAATACCATAGTGTGCCTCTAGGTCATTGTTGTATAAAGAAATAGCTCGGTTGAAATATTTTATTGCCTCATTATAACGACCCAGGCCAATCATTGTAAAGCCAAGGCCATTAATTGAGTGTATATTATTTTTGTCTATTCTTGTACTTTTTTCAAAGAGCTCCAGTGCGTCAGCATATGCTTCTGTTCTCAAATATGCTTTTCCAAGGCCAATCAACGCATCATTATAATGATTATTTTTCTGAATAGCATTTTTAAAATTGATTATGGCTTTAAGTGTGTTTCCCTCTTCGAGGTGTTTCCAGCCCATCTTATTAAAATACACAGCATTCTTCGCAACAATTGCTGAAGGAGTTATTGTACACACAAGGACGATAATTGAAAGGACGCGTAAGACATTCCTTGTTTTTGATGATGAAAAAGAATATTTCATGGGAAAATCCTTGAATGGAAAAAACTCTTTTTGTACATGTGAATAGTAAATCCGGGAGTTTTAACTTGTCAACAACTAAAGGAGGATAAATTACCTGAAAAGAGTTACTTATTGAGAAGCAGTTTGTGGTACATTCCGATTTAAAAAACGTAGAATTCTATCATGCTTCAATTTTATAATTCTGGTGTATAATGAAGTAACATTACGTGTTAGATTCCCCCATCGTTGCTGAAAAATATTTCCGTTATTATTAACCATGGATACTGTTGATATATGATTTATATTTGAGGGATTCCTTTTGTTAATACCATGATTCATGAAAAGGCTGGAGACATTATTTGTAAAAATTACATTCAACTCATGCGAGTATTGCAGATCATCATTCGTCTTAGTATCAATTGTATCAGAATTCGATACTTCAATAATATCAGGACCTGACAATGTTTTATTACCTGTATGTTTTTTTACGGAGCTGGAATTCTGTCTGTTATTTTTTGTTATGCCAAAATTTGAGTATTCATAAAATCTATTAAAATCAATTATATTTCTGATGTCATTACGTGTAGTATCATCAAGTGCAGTATTCTTTTCTATTACTGTTGATTCAGGATTTTTCTTTTTGCTGGAAATAGTAATAGAATTAGTTTTGATGTTTTCCGGGGACTTCTGCTTTGGTATACTGATACCATCATTACGTGTTAGTAATGTAACTTTGTTTTCGTTTTGTTTCTTAGCTATTATAGTCTGCTGACCTTCGCCGAACTTTCGAACAATGTTTCTTATAGTATAATCATGGTTTCCCTTTGTAAGCATAAATCGTGGCAAACGAAGCATATCCTTATTATGAACTAATGGCATCTTAAGGAAATTTCTTTGAATGGTAAACGCATATTTATATCCGGCTTTCTTTATTACGGCTGTTCCGATATTTGTGCATAACCCGAATGGATAAATAAACGTATCAATTGAGACTTTCAGTTTTTCCTCAAGAATTTTTTTTGAATAGAATATCTCTCTATTAAATGATTTTTTATCCGATGTATATAATTTATTATTAATTTTTAAATGGAAATAACCGTGTGATGCTATAGAGCACCCGTTACGGGAAAGGTTTGCAAGCTGCTCCCATGTAAGCGCATATTCTTTCCGGCCAATAATAAAAGGGTAAATTGCAAGAAGAGGTTTGATACCCAGCGGTTTAAATACCTGGAAATATGCCTGGTATACACTTCTGTTCCCGTCATCTATTGTAACAAGTATGTTACGATTCCCCTGAATATTACCATTTATTATATCTTTATAGCTGACAAACTTGTATCCGCTGTGACGCAATTTCAACAATTGTGATTTTAATTCTTCCAGAGAGAAATCGTATATTACTTTATTTCGTCCCAAAAATGAATGATAGCAAAGAACTGATACATGGTTCGAAGCTATCGATTGAATTGAAAAAAATTGCAACATTATAGTTGCAGCAATCATTAACCGGATGAATTTCATTGTGGTTTCTTTGTAATATTATATTTATATATATGATCGTGATATGTAAATCGAAGCTTAATTATTTTTATGGTATGTGAAAAAATGCAACGATATTTTTTATTGTAAAAGATTATTATTAAGAAATTAAGATGTTCATTGATTGTCATTCAAGAATTGATGGATTTGCCATTAAAAAGGTATTGACATCACATGAAATGAAAAGGTAAAATTACGAATTGCAATTTATGTAATATACGATAGCATATCCTATTGTACGCAGTAATGCATTCCGACCATGAGGGATTATTCATGAAACAGAGAAAGCAGTATCTTATTGATAAAAAATTTCAGTTAAAACATGCATTCACAATTATTGGAATAAGTTTTGTTGTTATTGCAATTATTATTGCAACTATAACATTTAATGCTGCTTACAACAATAATGAAATCAACGAAAACAACTCAAAGCTGAATTCAATTGTAGAAAATCACTCAAATGTTATTACAATTCAGGATAATATCGTTAATGCGCTGCTCACCTACTCTCAATCCCAAAATAATCGAATACAGAAAAATGCGATAAGGGACGTATATTCAAATCATTCCAAAAACATGAAATCCTTAAATGGCAACATTGTAATAATAAAGGATATTATTTCAAAGAACAGGGCGATTATACAGCATAATAATACTTTACTTATAATACTAAGTGTACTTGTCGTAATGCAGGGTTTGATTCTTTACTTTCTGCTTATAAGAAAAACACACAGGATCTCCGGTCCAATATATGTTATGACGAATTACATGAAAGATATTATAAAGGGTAATTATCCGGAATCGTTTCGCAAGATAAGGAAGGGAGATGAGCTGAAAGATTTTTATGAGTTATTTGTTGAGATGATGCATACAATAAAGAAAAGGAAATAATATTTGTAATAAAAAAAACTTGCAATATTAAGCTGGAAATTTAATCTGATATTTCTTCAATGCGGGTGTAATTCAGTGGTAGAATGTCAGCTTCCCAAGCTGAACGTCGCCGGTTCGAGTCCGGTCACCCGCTCAGAGGCTTTCCA
>DAOSYC010000168.1:0-8233 GCA_035380905.1 Spirochaetota bacterium
GAGGGCGGTTTGCCTGTGTAGTTCATCGTATGCCGCATCACGCTCCTTCATTAAAAAGAAACTGTTGAACTGCAGCAGCACCAGAATCGTCACGATACTTATCCCTATGAGTTTCCCCATAAAGGATATCCGTTCCTTCACGTTGTTGAGGTATACCACCATCCAGAGGAAAAAACCCATGACGTTAAAAAACACCCAGGTGTTCTGAAAAACGTCCCTGCTTATGGCGCCGTCACGGCTGAGGGTGTTTGTTACTGACGGGACAATTGACGCAATTATGAATGTAAAGCCGAGAAGAAAAAGCACCATGCGGTCTTTTTTATCACCAGTAACAATGCGCCAGCCGCAGAGGAGGATATTTATCGCTAAAAAAAGCATAATGATGATGGCCACAATTTTGCTCGGGGCGTCGGCATCGAAATCCCAGTAGTGGCCCCTGAAATGGAATATTTTTTCCGCCCCGAGGGATACCACGACGAACGCGCAAAAGGTGATGATGGTGATGGTGTACATGGCAACAAAGAGATTTTTTGCCGCGCGGGGATTTCTTTCCGTCGGAAAATAAAAGTAGACCAGATTATAATGGCATATTGCCGCAAGAATCAGGAACACCGTTAGCCAGCGGTGATAGGCCGCGAGGGGATGATAGATACTGGAAGAGATTACATATCCAAAGTTAAACATAGCCATCATCGCCCAGCTTATGCCCACATGCAATGTCGCTTTGGATTTGTGTTTCCCTGAAAGAAGAAAAAATGCGATCAGTGAAAAAAAGATCACCCCGATAAGGGACCCTATGGTAAAGGAATTTAAATACAGTATATTTCCATTATGCATTGCGCAGCAACCCTCATAGCTATATTTATATCATAAATATACTATTATTATCGAATAAATATGTCTAATCTTTTATTGATAATGTTGATTAAAAATATTAAATGATCGAAAAGAGGGGGCGCGGATGATAAAAAGAGGGGGGCCGCGTATTACCCCCCTCCGGATTGGTTATATCATGTTACTGTCAGTTCAGCATCGCGTTTACGTTTTTCCCGGCTTCTTTTGCTTCCTGTACTATTCTTTCTATTACTTCAGCAACGGTCGGTATATCGTGCACCAGGCCTGTTGCCTGTCCAAGGAGCTGAACGCCCTTATTGTCATAATCACCCACTTCAGTTGCAGTCTGAATCTTTCCGAATGCTGTAGCCATGTGCGCAAGGGTTATCATATTCCGGGGTTGTGCGAGCATTCCGAGCATTACTTTTAAAAGAGGAAGCTCCATCTGCCTGGCAATTTGGGGGCCTACGAACGCAGCCTTAAAAAGGTTCATTCCGCCTTTAATAGATTTCTTCGCGGACTTTGATTCAAGGACACGGCACCATATCCCGTCAAATCTGTTTGAGAACATAGTATTTTCCACAGTAGCATCGACGTGAGCCTGCTTGGTCCTCTGGTGAAGGGGACTCTCAACGGTTGTGGAGAGTCGTGTCCCCATAACCACCGCATCAGCACCCAGGGCAAGTGCAGCAGCAAGTCCCTGGCCGGTAGCAAATCCGCCGGCAGCAACGATAGGAACATCAAACTTCTCTCTCATTGCAGGGATAAGACACACACTTCCTACGTCTCCGGCATGTGCACCGGCTTCGTATGCTGTTACCTGAAGCGCGTCGACTCCGCCTTTCACAGCTGTTTCCGCATGCCTGGCATTTACAACTGTCTGAATTACCTTGCCGCCATATGCGTGAACCCTCTTGACGATATCGTCAGGTTTGCCGAGAGAAACGTTGATTACAGGCACCTGCATGTCCATAAGGACTTCAGCGTTCTCTTTCGCTCCGGGCATAAGAAGTGTAGCACCGGCACCGAAAGGCTTATCAGTCAGCTCTCTGATTCTTTTAATAGCAGCTTCAGTTTCACTTGTTTTAAGGGGCCCTGTCGCAAGCCATCCGATTCCCCCGGCGTTGCAGACCGCCGCAACCAGTTCAGGTGTACTGATCCAGCTCATGCCGGGAAGTACAATGGGATACTTTATCCCGAAGAGTTCTGTGATTCTTGTCTTCATAGTCTATTTTCTCCTCAAATACTAAATTATTCACTGCAATACTGGGTGTATTGTAATTATCAGAAAGGGCCGCTATAGACTCTGTTCCGGTAATTGTACATAATTATGGTGTCGATACAAGGACATGCCCTACACCGGATGCTTCCTGTCAACATGGGAAGATGCGTAGCGGTGGATCTTATCGAGAACATCCCTGAATACCGTTTCATCACCTTCAGAGATCATGGACAGGAACTCCCGGTTGTAGATATTCATGAATTCGTTCACTTTTTCCGCGCGCATCCGGCCTTCCTCCGTGAGGCAGATAAAGATTGCCCTGCGGTCGTCGGGATTTGCCTGCCGTTCCACAAGACCCATGGACACAAGGCGGTCAATGAGGCCCGTAAGGGTCGCGTTGTCAATGGCGGCCTTTTCCCCGAGGATATTTGCCGGAAGATGGTCCTCGTCGTACAGGAAATTCAGGACAATGGACTGTGTGGTGGTGAGGCCGATGCTCCCGATCAGTGTTTTCAGGAATTTACGGGCGGACTGTGTCGTCCGTATTAACTGGAATAGTATACATTCTTCAGCTTTCATATGTATCCATTACGGAATTGTTAAAAATGGCGCAAACTGTTTATGTACATATTATTTGCACGCAAACTATTTGCTGACAAATTATTTTGAAGGTTTTCCCGATAATTTTACCTGTATGACAGGAGGATTGTACAAATTCAACCTGGCTTATGGGTGCTGATAGTACGAAATGGAGGAATAATGGTATATATTATTGAATTTGCATCATTAAGTGAACGGTATTTTGTTTTTGTTTGTGTTGAAAAGTAATTGATTAATTATGTGTATTAATGATGTATTATAGTAGAATTTGAGGTGTATTATTCTGTGCTGTATGCTGCAGGGGTGACTGCCCAATTCGTTTTTCTGCCTGGTACCTTCTGCAGCGTTCTTTCCTGTTTCACTTTATTACATACACGTATTCTGCTGACTATGATCATAGTTCAGTTATTCTTTTCCGTAGTCCTGTACGGATGGAATTATGCTGTCCCTGCCGGCCGATGATACGGATTGGAGTATCATGGAGCGGTTAAATCTGTGCAATGTGTATATTATAGCGGAGCAGAGGTCATGAAAATTTTTTTTATATTCTAAAAAAAGTTGCACTGCAACAGGGGCATTTTGCCACTAATCTTATATGGGAGCGTTACCACACATCATGGCACTACAACAGAAGCGTGTCCGCGAATACGCGGCTGCCTTTAACGAGTACTATTCACTGGTGTACAGTTCGGTATACTCGAAACTGAATGATCCGTCTGATACTGAAGATATCTGCCAGGAAATATTCCTTCGTTATTTCAAACAGTTCGAATCGGTGCACAACCACCGCAGCTGGCTGTACGGGACCATGCTCAATGTACTCCGTGAGTATTTCCGGAAAAAGCGTGGTAATTCCACAGACAGCGAAGATGAAATTGACGGCATTTCCGTGAGTTATGTGAACGGGTTCCGGGACACACGCATTCTCCTTCAGGATGCGATGGAGGACCTGGAGATTTCAGGTGAAAGCAGCGACCGCACAATCTTTGAGCTGGTCTCCGTGAGTAACTTTACCTACAAAGAAGCGGCGGAGCACCTGGGTATGGGTGAACAGCAGGTGCGGTACCGGTTTGAGCGTTCCGTGAAGCGCCTTCTCCAGTACCTTCGGGAGCGGGGAATTCAGAATCTGGAGGACCTGCTATGAACGGTAATGATATTGGCGTACTCACTGAAAAGATCAGGGAAATCCTGAAAAAATATGATTTTTATTATGAGGTCCCGCAGCAGGTGAAGCGGCGGATACTCGAGGCAAAAAAGCGCACGCTGCGCGCTATTCTCAAAAAGGAAAGGTCCCTGGGGGTCACCGGGGGAGCGGCGTTGTCCCTGTTTTTCCGCCTGCGTCAGATGGGCATCTCCCTGAGTTTCGGGGCAAGCTCCGGGATAGTGAAAACGGCAGCGGCCTTCGCGGCAATCGTGCTGATATCAGGGGCCGCGTTGACGGTGAACCGTTATGTGATTGCCCCGTATACGGCGGTCGCCCCGGACATGCGGGGGACCGTGATCTATGCCGTGGGTGAGGCGAAGATTCAGAGGCCCGGAGCGGTTCCGGCCGATGCCGCGATAAAAATGCCCGTCAACGAACATGATATTCTCCTGACAGGTGACAAGTCGCGCCTCGTGGTGCAGATACAGGAAGTGGGGACCATTACCGTGCTCTCGGACTCGAAAGTGACCCTCACGTCCCTTCTGAACAAAGAGGGGCATACCGAGGCGTTCCTTGATTCAGGAAAGGTGTTCTCGAAAATCCTCAAGCTCCGCAGGCAGACATACGGCGTGAAGTCAAAGACCTGCGTTGTTGCGGTGCGGGGTACGGAGTTCCTTACCTCCGCCTCCGAAGGGGCCACGGAAGTGCAGCTCCGGGAGGGGAAGGTGCAGATCACGGCACTGGGTATGAAGAAAGAAGAAACAGTTCTTGGAGAAGGGAAGAGCGCCATGGTGCGGGAGGACGGTTCTGTCCGCATACGTGAACTCACGGTAATAGAAAAACTTGAGCTCGAGAAGCTGGCCCTGTCCCCCTACATTGAAAACCTCCGGGACAAAACGTCCGTGGAAATAGAGGCGATCTTCCAGCGCCTCAGTGAAGCTGAGCATGAAATCGATGAGAAGATCAGGAAAGAGCTTATTAAACTCCGGGAGGAGTGGCGGCGGCTCTCGCCCCTTGACCGCCTGCGGAGGCAGGGGAAGCCGATTTCGAAACTGCACCTGCGTGGCGGTGAAATGATCGCCGGAAGCGTTATCGGAAGCCGGGGCGGTAAAACGATAGTAGACACCGGCGCCGGGGTGATCAGGATTCCGGCGGGTGAAATTATTAAGAGAGAAGAAATCGACTGATGGCAAAGAAATGTATCGTCCCCCTTATTGTGATGTTCATGGCGGTGTCCCTTTCCGCTGAGATCATATATCTCAATGACGGCCAGGTGCTGCGGGGGACCATTATCCGCGAGGGGAAGCATTTTATTACGGTACAGACCCGGTTCCAGACACGGGAGGTGTACCGGAAGCACATTAAGCGCATCATGTACGGCGAGCGCGACATGGAGCCGATCTATTTTCTTATGCGCGACGGGCGGCTCATCAACGGGTTTCTCGTGGACCAGGACAGCCGGAAGGTGGTGTACCGGAAAACGAAGGATTCCGCGGAGGAGTTTACCCTCCTGAAGGAGGACATCAGCCAGATGTCGGCGAAGGAGATTACTCCGCTGTATCCCGATATTATGCTCCGCGTGGGTGTATACGCGCCGCTGAATTCAGGTGGTGCGAATCTGGGGCCCGGCGTTATTGTGATGGCGGGATACGGCATTAACTTTTCCTGGATCAAAAACTCGCGCCTTCTCCTTGAGGCGGGATACGCGAAATGCGACAGCACCTCCAACGAGGGCCAGAGCATGAAGATCATGCCGGTCATGGTGAGCGGCCTTTATTCCCTGCCCTTTCCCTTTACGGAAAATGAGAAGCTGCGCCTTGTGCCGAAGGCCGGGGCGGGGATTGCGGTGGTGGATTTTGAGGACGGCGAGGGGAGCCAGTACCGGGGATATGATTTTACCGCGACGGGGGGCGCGGGAATTCTGTACGAGGTAAAGAAGCATGTCTTCACCGCGGGTGTATGGGTTGAGTATAACCTGCTTTATGAGAAAAGCGCCCTGCTTCACGGGCTTATTCTGACAGGGGCGCTGCAGTATTTCTTTTAATGGGATTGCATAAGGCGACATTTGATGGATAAAAACGTGAAAAAAACATGAACACGAGAAATAATATGATAGTATATGTTAAGTGTCCTGTCCCGGTTTCTGTTCCCCGGGAATTGGTGTATACCGGATCCGGTCATTGATATTGTTATGCTGAAGGGCGGTATAATTATGTCGTATGTACGTGTATTTCCATTGCTGATGCTTATCGTAACATCCGCCCTGTTCCTTTCCTGCGGCCAGGGGCCTGTGGGCAATGCCCAGAAGTTTGAGCCGAACCGCGCCCCTGTGATAGACTCGATTTCCGATGACCTTCCGGAGGGCGTTGACCTCAGTAACGGCATGACGATACAGCTCACGGTGCGGGCCCACGATCCCGACGGGGACGGTGTTGAATGCAGGTTTGAAACACAATACGGTTCCTTTTCCGGACAGACGGAAACTGCTGATGGATGCGAGGTCTCCGTGATCACGAGCAATATTTCCGGCGGCACCGCGGCGGTGGTGCGGGTCACGGTTTCGGACGGGAAAGGGCTTTCCTCCAGTATGGATTATTCCATCGGTTCCGGGGAACTTGGCCCCGGGATAACTGTTTCGTCAGTAGAAACCCCCATACCGGGATGTACTGATGTTATTTCCGGCAGCAGCAGCCTGAAAATGCAGTTCAGTATTTCATCACGGGGCGGATACAAGATAGAAGTCCGTAATGACCTGGGGACTGTGGTGAGCGGCGATTCCACATGGTATTATTACGATATCGCCGGGACCACCGTCGAGAAATCGGTGTACGGCCCGGATTTCGCGGGTAAGACTCCCTATTACTGCGACGGGGAGGGGAGCTATACCGTGCGGATCACGGCGAAGGACCTCCAGAGCCAGTTATCCACTCAGGACATCGCGCTTTCCGTGGACGCGACACCCCCTTCAGTGACGGACAGTCCCGGGGGAGGCTCCTTTTCAGGTGGACAGACGGTGACGCTGTCGGGAACGGACGGAGAGACTGAATGCGTGAAGATATCCTATTCCGTAAATTCCGGGACCGACCCGGACTTCTCCGGCAGCGGTACCGTTATCGACGGTACCTCGTGCAGCTTTTCGGTCGGGGGCGCGGGCGATGGTGAGTACATCGTGAAATTCAGGGCCATGGACAAAGTGGGGAACATAGGGGCCGTGGAGACGGTATCGTACTATATAGACTCAAACGGCACCGTGGCGGCACCCGTCGTGAGCGGCCCCGGCACGCCGACGAATAACCGCAGACCTACCTGGACCTGGAGTTCCGGCGGAGGGGGCCTCGGCATATACCGGTACGGCCTCGATGACTCCAATATCAACAACGCCACTGAAACAACGGCCGGTTCATTTACTCCATCCGGGGACCTCAGTGAAGGGAGCCACCGGCTCTATGTGTGGGAGCTGGATGTCGCGGGATGGTCCACTTACTCATTTGCGGATGTCGTGGTGGATATAAGCGGCCCCTCCGTGGAGGCGGGGACCGATGTGCTGTGCGGCGGCGCGGCGTCCCTGTCGGGTTCCGCCGGTGATGCAAGCGGAATCGCGTCATACAGCTGGTCGGTGGACAGCGGTCCCGGTGCGGTGAGTTTCAATAACGCCGCTGCCGCATCTACCAATATAACCGCCGGGGCGGAGGGGGAATACCAGCTTCGCCTTGAGGCCACGGACGGCGCCGGGAACAGCTCCTCTGACACCATGAAACTGACTGTGGATAAAACCGGGCCTTCCGTGAACGCCGGGAGTGACTGCATCAGCAATATCCCGGTGGAAATTTCGGGGACCGCGAACGATCCCCATGGGGTCGCTTCATATAAATGGACTGTGGATTCAGGGCCCGGGACGGTGAACTTCGGGAGCGATACTTCGGCGAAAACCTCTGTGTCAGCAGCGATTGACGGGGAATACCAGCTTCGCCTCACCGCCACTGATGTGGCGGGGAACACCGGGTCCGACGTGGTGAAGTACACCCGGGACACGGGCTTCCCTTCAGTTTCAGCGGGAGCCGATGTGACCACGAACAAGGTTGTGACCCTCACGGCGACGGCAGGCGACCTTTATGATATTGATCCTGCCACGTATTCATGGTCGGGGCCCGGGGGGGTCTTTTTTGACACTCCCAAGGCGTTAAGCACAAAAGCCGCCGTAACCACGGACGGCACCTATACGGTGCAGTTCACCGCCTGCGACAGGGCCGGGAACTGCTCCTCGGACACCATGGAACTTTCCTATGAGAACACCCCGCCACAGGTGAACATCACCTCTCCCGGTAATGGCGGCATGGTGTACAATACGCGCACAGTGACAGCCGCGGCGTCGGATGCCGGCACGGGTATCGCGAAGGTACAGTTCTGGATACGGGGCGCTATGGTCCATGAGG
>DAOSYC010000169.1:0-2405 GCA_035380905.1 Spirochaetota bacterium
TGATACGGGAGATGGCGCTGCCCCTCCGTGCGGGACTCCTTACAGGAATAGGAATGGGATGCATGGGATTTTTTCTCGGAATGACAGGAAAGCTGAAATACCTGCCCTTCGTTGCTCTGGTGACCATGGTAACCACGCAGCTCGGCGTGCCGGTGCTTCAGTGTTCGGTGCTGTGCAAGGCGAACACCTCCCTTGCGGTAATATTGCACGGTATTTCCCTCGCGGGAGTTGCGGCGATAGCGGGGAACAGGATGAAGGGGAGCCTGTGGATGAAGTCGGGCGTGGCTTTTACTGCAGCCCTCGCCTCCGCGACAGTGTTCTATTTCGGCGGGATGAACCTTGCCCCCTGTAACTACCTGCTTTCGTTCAATCATTCATTCGGACTGGTTTCTTTCTTAATGAAGGAAGGTCTCGTGTGGGGGTTGTTTTGCATGGTGCTGTTCCCGGCTGGCTATTATCTGGGAGAACGCTCCTTCCGCGGTGTTGATATTTTCAGGGAGACACGGCCGGTACTGTGTTACGGTTCCTCGGCGCTGGTGGTGCTGGTGTGCTGGATATCTATCGCGGTTTCCGTTGCGGGATAAACGGCATCCGGTGCGATTTTTCCGGATGCAGTCTATTGAAGAAAGAGGAGTATAATGATGAAACATGGAACATCTGACAGGAAAATTGGTCCCCTCACGGCGGAAGAATATATCGAGAAAGGAAAATCGTTTCACGGGAGCATGGCGCCGGGGCTTCTCATCGGCGGTTTCATGGTTGATTATGCCCGGAAAAACCTTCCCGGCGGGGAGTTTTTCGATGTGATCAGCGAAACGGGTCACTGTCTTCCCGATGCGGTGCAGCTTCTTACTCCCTGCACCATCGGGAACGGGTGGCTGAAGATCATCGATACGGGACGGTTTGCCATTACCTTTTATGATAAAAGCACCGGGGACGGTGTACGGGTGTATCTTGATCCGAAGAAGCTCGAATCGTGGGAGGAGATCAATTCCTGGTTTTTCCGCCTGAAGCCGAAGAAGGAGCAGGACAGCGAAAAGCTTGTTGCTGAAATAATCGACGCCGGCCCGGAAATACTGTCCCATGAGCCGGTGAAGGTGCGCAGTGATTTTCTTGCCCGTCCCCACAAGGAACGCATTGTGCTCTGTTCCTCATGCGGGGAAGCATATCCCGAGGGGCACGGGGAGAAATGCATGGGATGCAGCGGATTGCTCCCGTTTATATAGTTGAAAACCATGTGTTGATTAATCGAGTACCTGATCTGTTGCTATTAACTAATTCGTTTACAGAAGTTATACTGTCTGCGACTTCTTTTAATTTTCCAACAGGATGCTCATTACCGGAGAATTGTAATAATATCGATATAAATTAACCGGCAGCCTGCAGGAGGCGCCGGTTACAGCCCCAGTGAGTCAATCGCCACCTTCGCGGCGCCGAGCGCGGGGATTTTATCCTGTGTTTTCACCGCCAGGTATTTCACATTGTCCTTGAGTCCCGGAAGGGCGCGTTCCGCGACTACCTTTTTTACTATGGGAAATATCATCCTGTGGGCCTTTGACAGCCCGCCCCCCAGAATTACCGCTTCCGGATTAAAAATGTTTACAAGGTTTGCGATGCCGACCCCAAGGTAAAAAGAAATTTCCTCAATCGCGTGTACCGCGAGTTCATCTTTTTTCATCGCCGCTTCGTACACCAGTTTTGAAGTTACCGGTTCCCCTTTCGGGCGGAGGTTAAGCGCGGATGCGGGGTATTTCCTGAGAAGGGACTGCGCGTTCCGTGCCAGGGCTGAAGCGCTCGCGTACTGCTCCAGACACCCGATACTGCCGCATTTACATTTTTTCCCGCGGTAGTCAATGGAGATATGCCCGAACTCCATGGAACTTCCCGACTGCCCTGTGTACAGTTTATTGTCGATAACCGCGCCGCCGCCGATTCCCGTTCCCAGGGTAAGCATGATCCAGTTCCTGAATTTCCTGCCGTGTCCCTGCCACCACTCCCCCATGACCGCGACCGTGGCGTCGTTCTCGAGGAACACCCGTATGCCAAGGCGGCGTTCGAGGTTGCGCGCGAGGGGGTAGTTTTTCCATGCCTGGATATTGGGACTGGTGATGATAATGCCCTTATTGCCGTCAATGGAGCCCGCGGCGCCGATTCCCACCGCCTGCACCGTTCCCCTGTCTGAAAACACGGACATGAATTCTGATATTATATCGACAATGGTATCGTCAATTTCCTTAATTGTCTTTCCGGTGCCTGTCGATTTCGCGCTGTAAATTTCCCCCTCACGGTTGGTGAGGACCGCCTTTATATTGGTGCCGCCAATATCAATCCCGACATACATTATCAGCCCCTCCTGTGGTGTGATATACTTGAACCGGACGCTATGAAGAGTAAAGCTGTTTTTT
>DAOSYC010000169.1:2505-8201 GCA_035380905.1 Spirochaetota bacterium
CTATATAATGGAAAGAAAAATTGATTTACATACCCACACAACCGCCTCTGACGGCATCTACAGCCCGTCGGCACTGATCGATTATGCGGTATCGAAGGGGGTCAGAGCCCTCGCGGTTACGGATCACGATACGACCGGTGGCCTGGAGGAGGCGGTACGTCACGCCGCAACAACAGATATTGAGTTGATACCCGGAATAGAGTTCAGCATTGACTACAGCGGAGGAACGTTTCACCTCGTTGGCCTTGGTATTGACTTTCATCATCCGGGGTACCGGGAGGTAACGGAATGGCTTCAGCATGAACGGGACATGCGGATCGTGAGGATGGTTGATGACCTCCGGGCCCATGATATAGATATATCGATCGATGAAGTCCGCGGGGAATCGGCGGGGGCATCTATCGGAAGGCCCCATGTGGCCCGGATTCTGGTAAAGAAAGGGTATGCCCCTTCGGTAACTGATGTGTTTAAGGAATTTCTGGTAAAAGGGAAACCGGGGTATGCGAAGAAGAAAAAGATTGCCCTCGGGGATGCTCTGACCCTCATTCGGGATTCCGGGGGTATTTCTGCTGTGGCGCACCCGATTTCAATGAATTTCGGCGATTTTAATAGCTTTAGAACTATGGTGAAAGGATTTGCAGCAGAGGGCCTTCAGGGAATAGAGGCATACGCCTCCATGCACACCCTGGATGAAGTGAAGAAATTTCTGGAAATCGCGGAGGAGTTCGGGCTGTTGGTTACGGGAGGCAGCGATTTTCACGGTGATAAGAATGAAAAAATAGGATATTATCAACCCGAAACACCCATTCCCGTTGATATTCTCGACGGTTTGCGGGAATTGCTCTCCAGATAGAATTTTTTTTAAAAATTTAATGAAAATTTTAATCCCCTGTTGACGACAGGGGATTTCTTTTGTATATTATAGTTGTTAGCACTCTGTCTTGGTGAGTGCTAATTCGAAAGAGTTTATATGAAACTTGTATAACTCAGGAGGTTTGCCATGAAATGGGGACTAACTAAAAAAGGAAAAGAGCAGGAATCAATGCTCGACAGCTTTGAAAGGGACATTTCAAAGGTTTTTGACGATTTTTTCTCAATACGGCCTTCATCGATGTTTGAGTGTGAATGGTCGCCCTGTGTGGATATTGAGGAGGATGAAAAACACCTCCGCGTTGTCGCGGAAATACCGGGAATTGACGAAAAGGACCTCACGGTTTCCCTTGAAAGGAATATGCTGATTATTTCCGGGGAAAAGAAAGAGGAGAAAAAGGAAAAAGACGCCGCCAAACGGTATGTCGTGTCAGAAAGAAGCTTTGGTTCATTTTACCGTTCAATTGCGCTTCCGGAAGATATTATTACCGACAGCGTGAAGGCGAAATTTAAAAACGGCGTACTCAGGGTGGAAATGGAAAAAAGCGAGCAGGCGAAACCGAAGAAAATCCAGATTGAAGTAAAGTAAGGAGGCATTGCCATGTATACAACGTACGATATATTTGACGATATCCTCGGGCTGAGAAATGATATCAGCAGGTTCTTCCGGGAGGTTCCCGTGAGAACAAGGAGCCTGGACCTTCCGTACGCAAACGTGTACGAGCGTGGGGACGAAATCGAAATCCATGCTCTGACCCCCGGCGTGAAGGTGGAAGACCTGAACCTTGAGCTCATTGACAACAGTCTCGTGATCGAAGGGGAAAAGAAGAGCGATTATTCCGACAAGCCCTATATCAGAAAGGAGCGCAGTTTCGGCAGGTTCAAAAAATCGATCCGGCTTCCCTTCAGGGTCAATCCGGACAATGTCCAGGCGTCAATCAAAAACGGTGTCCTTGTGGTGAAACTGGTGAAAAGCGAGGACGCGAAACCCAGGAGAATTGAAATCAGGTAAAGGAGGTGTGCCATGTCTAAGGAAATTACCAGCACAAGCAGGAAACTTGACGAACGGCAGCGCAATGTCCTTGTTCCGGCGGTCGATATATACGATGGTGGAGAGGAGTATATCCTGAAGGCGGAAATGCCCGGTGTGGCGAAGGAAGACCTGGATATTACCATGAACAACAACGAGCTTGAAATAAATGCCGCTGTTCACGGTGACACCGGGGAGGACAGTAGCCTCTCCTACGGAGAATTCAGGCTATACAGCTATCACAGGAAATTTGTTGTGGACGATTCCATCAACACGTCGGCTATCGCTGCGGTACTTGAAAACGGCGTACTGACGCTGAAGCTCCCGAAGAGCGAAAAGGTGAAGCCGAGAAAGATTGAGGTGATGGCGGGATAAATGGCTTCAGACTTTCCCTGTCCTGTCGGGGGCGGTATATAAAATAAAGATTTTGGAAGAAGTACATAAAAACGCCCCGTTGAAGTTAACCTTGCGGGGCGTTTTTTAATGTCCGGAGTTGTCATGTTGTACTTGACTTCCTGATGTTGTATCTATATACTTTAAGGAAATCCTGAAATTGATACATTACTATGATATGAGACTTGATCCAATAGAAAGAAAAGCCCTGCATAATGCCCTGAAGCCTGTTATCTCCCCGGTGTTCCTTTTCGGTTCCCGGGTGGATGATGCCGCCAGGGGAGGGGATATCGACATTCTGATTTTATCAGGAGATGATCCATTTGCCCTTTCGAGAAGGGTTGCGCGGGATTTTTTTCTTCATTGTGAAGAAAAGATAGATGTCGTGGTTATGAATCCCGATTCCCTGACAAGGGAAGAGCAGGCGTTCCTGAACAGTATCCGTTTGGAGAGGATACAATGAACGACATACAGGTCATTGCCGTTCAGAGCCGGCTTAAAGCCCTTGATGCGCTCAATTTACTTGCGGCATCCCTTGAAACCGTTGTTCCATATGACCCATTACATTCCTATACTCCTTCCGAGCGGGAGCCGTATGATGCGTTGAGCGACCGGTTTATGCGTTCCGTAGAAATATGTATCAGGTTTTTCCGTTCATATGAACGCTACATGTTTGCGGAAAATTCGGATACACTGAGAAACCTTTTATTGCGGATGGAGAAACTTACGCTCGTTGATTCTACTTTACAGTGGGTTGAAATGCGGGACCTTCGAAACCGGATAGTTCACGATTATCTCCCGGAGAAAATAAGCGAGATGTATTCACTTATTTTAAAGGAATTTGGCCCTGCCCTTATGGAGGTTGCTGAAAAAATAAAACTGATTGATTTCAACTCGTGAAAGTAATCGGAGGCCCGGCGGAGCTGCCCTGGGCTTTAGAGTATTATACCCGGGAATTGTCCACCATCAAACTAAAACGCCCCCCTGCAGGGTTCCGCAGAAGGGGCGTTTCTGTTATGTGAATATGCTGTTGTTTTCCTGTCAATATACGTACCGGCGTAATGCTGAACTGTTATGCCAGCCTGTCAATGCACTCGCCGATTCCTGATACGTGTCCAATTACATTCTGCTTAATCAGTTTATCTTCGAGGCCAACGGCTGCAGAGTTGATACTCACAAGGAGCTTATTCAGCATTTCAATGCTGGTTATCACATGGTTTCCCGAAGCTGCCTGGATATTCATTGCCGTACCTCCTTTGATATAATTATTCCTTCTCTCTATATATCGGCATAATGCCGGAAAATCTTTATAGTTTCCCCGCATCATGGGGCGCTTTGTAGAACTGTTTAAAAAATACTGTATAATTATTAAAAATATCATATTATAAAAAATACTATAAATGTAATCACTATATGTTGTAAATCAAAACTAAATAAATATCACCGATATAAAAATTTTGCTTGAAAAAAATATAGCAGTACGTTGTAGTACCTTATTCGATTTCGTAATGAAAAACAAAAATAAAGTTCCACCATACATTGGATGAAGTGTAAAGCCGTATCCTCCATGAAATGTTCATGGGACATGGCTGGATAGCAGTAAGTAAAAAATAAAAAAACATAAGGGAATTGTTACGCTTAAGAAATGCATGGGCCCCGTACCGTAAAACCTCTGCATTGTAAAATTCCCGTCCAACAGAAGTAAATCGAAGCGAACCGTATTTGATTGTATTGTTATGTCTAAAATTTCCTTGCCCGGAAAGGGGAGTGGAGGTGCACTTTTGTGTACGGAGGCCCTTCCCGGCATATAAGGAGTTTTAATGAGCTGCATAAATATACAAAGGAGGATTTTTTCATGTCCAATGAAAAAGTTATGAACCGGTGGCTTGTTGTTGTGGGAGCTATACTCATACAGCTGGCCCTCGGTGCGATTTATGCCTGGTCTGTATTCACCCCGAAACTGACTTCGGCAGATGGCGTATATAAGTTCACAGCCGGTGAGGCGGCGTGGATTTTTTCAGCAGGTCTTTTCTTCTTTGCCCTTGTTATGGTATGGGCTGGAAGAAAACTTGCCACAATCGGCCCCCAGAAGCTGGCAATTGCCGGCGGTCTTGTACTTGGTGCGGGGTATGTTCTGGCCGGTTTCTTCGGAAACAGCTTCCTGACACAACTCGTGTTTATCGGTATTATCGGCGGTTCCGGTATCGGTCTCGCGTATGTAGTGCCGATTGCGGTTGGCGTAAAGTGGTTTCCTGATAAAAAAGGTATGCTTACAGGGCTTGCAGTTGCCGGTTTCGGTTTCGGTGCCACAATCTGGGTAAAATGGGCCGGATCATGGGGCGGCGGCCTTCTCAATACTCTGCAGATCGCGGGGCTTGACGGTGTCCGCAGCGTGTTTCTGCTGTATGGAATTATATTCGCAGGTATGGTTATAGTGGGAAGCCTTGTAATGAAGGACCCCCCCGCAGGATGGCTGCCGGAAGGATATACACCTCCCGATGCGTCATCTGCCGGATTGTCGGGTTCCGTGGCCTTCGAAACGTCAGAAATGCTTAAAACTCCGCAGTTCTACATGCTGTTTGTAACATTTGTTTTTTCAGCCCTTGCGGGCCTGATGGTTATTTACTGTATTAAACTTTTTGGTATCGATGCCCTTACCTTTAACAAGCTCGGTTCTCTTGATTCAACGAATCCCAATTTTGCAGCGACAAAAGAGTGGGCAAGTGCAACTGCTGGTACCGCAATGGCGATATACGCGATCCTCAACGGCCTTGGCCGGATAATCTGGGGGACTGTATCAGATAAGATAGGCAGAAAACTTGCTCTTTTCCTGATGTGCCTCTTCCAGGGAATTATTATGCTGTTCTTCTTCAAGCTTGGGGGAACAGTTGTGGGCCTCATCGTGTCAGCAGCGATTATCGGTTTCAACTTCGGCGGGAACTTCGCGCTGTTTCCTGCAGCGACTGCTGATTTCTTCGGCAACACCACTGTCGGTAAAAACTACGGCTTTGTATTTTTTGCATACGGTATTGCCGGTATAGCCGGTCCGCAGATTGCCGGTATCTTTAAGGATGCCGCAAGTAACGCAACAGATCCTTCAGCATGGATAACACCGTTTATCATTGCGGGATGCGCATGTCTTGCGGGTGCGTTGATTATGCTTATGGCAAAGCCTCCTAAAAAGGCGTAATATAATATATAGTATATAAAAAAAGTTATGTTGATACAGGCGTCTCCCCGGAGATGCCTTTTTTTTTGGGCGGGGCGATATCAGGTGCAGTATAAAAAAAAGATTGCATGAAGGGCCGTAACGGGTTACTGTCATGGAAGGAGCCTTGTTCCTGAACCTGAGGAGGACCAATGCAGAAACTTATTGAAGATAAAAGTTTTGCGAGTGCGAAGC
>DAOSYC010000170.1:0-8017 GCA_035380905.1 Spirochaetota bacterium
AAAAACAAAAAAGGCTGAACACAACATGTGCCAGCCTTCTCGCGTTATGGAAGAGTTACACGTGGTAAGCTTTAATTATATACCTACGCGAATTCTGCTAAGTTCTTCCCATGTGCTTATTACAGCCGGGTCAGACTGATATTTTGTTGCTGCCGGCACCAGGACTTTGTCAAGATCTGTATCAAGCTTTGAAGATTTTTCCAAAAGCTGTGTTACATCACCAGGCATGGTAATATTATCTGTAAGCTCAGGATATTCAACAAAGATGGAACTTCTCTGTTCCTTGAACTTTTTTACGCTTGTGATATATGCTTTTGTTGCTTTTACAAAATCGTCTGCTTTTGACGCGCCCTGAATATCAGCAATATACTTCTCTTTGGCCGTGATCAGATCAGAGAGTATTCCTTTATACGCCGAATAACTTGATTTCCCGCAGGCGAAGCCGGCAAGAAGTATGATTGCCATTGATACCACTAACAGAGACTTTCGGTTCATTAATTTACTCCTTATTGTTTTTTGAATACACGACTTGCGAATATATTTGCTTATTCTTGAAAGTCAAGAAATTTTTGAGAGGTTTGCAATAATAACTTCAAAGGGTACAGGCGTCTGTTCATACTCTATGTAAGATTTGTGACTTCATTTCCTCAGAATTGCGTGATATTCATTGTTGAAGTCCTTTTTTTTCTGCAGTTCCGAGTTATATGCATTCAGGATATGATGCTGATACTGGTGATAAAACATGAGTGCATCACGTTGTTCGGCATATGCCCCGCAGTCCAGTTTTGTTTTTTCACCAGGGTCTTTCGTCAGATCAAATGCCCAGCATGTATTATCTTTGAAAGAATGCTGAAGCTTGATATTTTTCGTGCTTATTGATGTAATTGTATTTTCATTACCAAAAAGAAAAATATATTTTCTCCGCAGATGGTTTCTGAGCAATGATTCTCCCTGGATAAGCCTGCTGTTGAATTGAATGCCCATCGCATCCAGAAGTGTTGGAAGAATATCAGCATGAGTAGTGGCATACTCTATTTTTCTTGGAGAAAACAGTGCAGGCTGGTATATCAGAGCCGGGACCCTGAAGTTTTCATTATATCCCTGACGGGCATGGCACCAGTTCCCCTGGTGCTGCCCGAAGGCTTCACTGTGGTCTCCGGCAATAACAATTATAGTGTTGTCGAGTTTGTTCGTGTTTTTCAGATGAGTATATATTTTTTCGATAATTGTATCAAGCAGCCTGAGATTGTTATAATAACGGTTTATCCTGTTATGGGTCTGCTGAAATACCCTGTATTCAGGACCGTAGTCAAGATAGGGCCAGTGACACACAAAACTGTAATAGATCGCGAGAAACGGTTTATCTGCTGCTTTATCAAGACGTTTCAGAAAAAAGTTCAGGGTATCGAGCTCATCCTTGCCGATCCCGTCCCGTGTAATCCGGGCCGGAACCTGCTCATAGCCGAGAATATCCTTGAACCCTGAATTTTTCATGAATCCCTGCGGGAAGAACCAGCTCAGTGATCCCGGTGTCACAAGAAATGAATCGTAGGTGTTTCCCAGAAAACTCGCAAGGGATGGTATAACCACATCATCCTTTGTGCAGAACATTTTTACCCTTGGGCTGGGATACATGCCGCTCAGCATTGAGTATATCGAACGGGGGCTTGTATTCCCTGTGGAAAAGTGATAATCGAGGAACAGGGATTCTTTCGATAATTTTTTCAGAAATGGCATGGGGACCGGATTGCCGAGTTTTGTGTTGAACACATATTCTTTTCCGGTGCTTTCAAGAATAATATATACTACATTCCATTTCCTGTCGCTGGTATACTGTATGGAGCTCCGCGAACTTATCGAAGGGTCCACAAAACGGCTGTCGATGAGCTGGACTGACTGCATTTGTGCTGCCGCGAGATGTTCGGGATCAATACGTGTATTCTGTGTATTCCAGTTGGTTTTATCAAAAAAACTGCGTATTGTGTATACTACTGGGGGCTGCGACATCCCGCCTCCCACTGCGGTTTGTGCGAAAAAAGAATAAATAATAAAAATGAAGAAGATACTGAATATCGCCACCGAAATAAGCCGGTTGCGCCAGAGGTCAATTTTCTGCCCTGCGAGAAACAGCAGCAGTCCACCGAGGGCCACAAGAATAGAAACGACATCCACTGAGTCCACAAACTTTACCGCTTCTGAAAAAGAAGTGGTTGAAGCGCCCTCAAGGAGCAGGTCACGGGTAAGGCCAGTATTCATTGACACCCAGAAGTGGTAGCTGGAATTGTAGACAAACACAATTCCCAGCACAAGTGCACCTGCCGCGCCGATCGAGGCTATTTTGGCGGTACGGCTGAACTCTTTTCTCCATGCAAAACCAAGTATGCTGAATATTCCCCATACAATAACCGCGGATATAAGCGCAAACAGGATTTCATTCAAAAGCCCCCTGAAAAGGAGCAGCGTGGGTGTTTCAGAAATAATGAAAGCGGTGTCGACTCTCAGCATGTAGTAAATTCTCAGGCGGTAAATAATGCCCAGAATGAACAGGGAATGGAAAAAACCTACCGACAGCTTATAGATGAACACATTGTTCTGTATCAGCCGTTCACGAAAAACGGTAATAATATCAAATATGCGGGATATTGCTCTACTCATGATAGTTCCTGTCTGGTAATAATATTAACAATGGAATGATGTATAAAAAATGACATTTTATTTCCCGTTCATCAGAGGCACATGATGCAGTGTCATGCATACGGTAGTATAGTGTATCGATAAGAATAACCGATGAATACTGAATCCGACAAAAATAGTGCTATTATTAATGATGTCAAGGGTTTTCAATAATTATTGTAACAATTAAAGACATCATATATCCCATTGCACTATATTGAACAGGAAAATTATCGCATTTTATCCCTGAAATCAGCGGGAGAGCTTTTCGTACCGGAAAAAAATCCTTGATGTATTAGTGTGTGTACCATTATACAGTCAAATGAAATACTGTTACCGTGACACACCACACAAACAGATATCTTTCATAATGAAAGTGTTCCTGCCTGTGTGCACATGCTCCGGAACGGCGGCATGGAAAAAATACAATACACCACATGAAAGAAATAATTATGAAGCATTTCAGAATAAAAATGAATATCACATCACATTATCCCGCCCTGGGAGGGCTGCTTGTTTCGCTGGTTTTCTTCTCGTACGGCCTTGTGAATAACCTTTCCATGTCATATATGGGCAATACCAGCGATCGCGTGACTGAATTTATTCTCTCGAATTTTCTCGGGGCAATAACCGCGTTTCTCCTGAAGGTCCTCGGGGTATATATCGTAATCGGTGCGGCGGCAGGGGTGTTCCTGTATTACAGCGTCGAATCGTTACGGTCACTGTTCTCTATTGAAATCCGGAAAATGTATCTCTTTATAATAAATATCATGGTATCGCTGCTGCTGTTCCTTACGTTTTTCTTTAAAGATATAATTCTCTATCCCCAGCTGTACATGAACAACTTTCATAACAAAAACGCACTCTTTAAAGCTGTGGTCAATTTTCTTACTGATTCCGTACATCCCGGGGTGTGTACGGGAATACAGGTTTTTATACTGGCTGCCGGTATCCTTCTGATCTGCGCCGCGCTTTTCAGGATGAAACACAGGGTGATATCGGTTTCCCTGTTATCGGCGCTGTGCGTGGTGGCGCTGTTACTGGCGCTGCGTCCCTTCAGGGACCGGGGTATGGCAGGAAACGCTGCCGGGGAAAGGCCGAACATTTTAATCATTGCATCCGATGCGCTTCGTCCGGACCATTTAAGCGGACACGGATACGTTCGTGACACCAGTCCCTCTATCGATGGCCTCATAAAAAATGGCATATCGTTCCGGAACACGTTCATTGAAGTGCCCCGGACATTCCCCTCATGGGTGTCGATACTTACGGGGCGGTATTCCGCGACCCACGGGATACGGCACATGTTTCCCACGTCACGGGACCTGAACAGAAGCTTCCCGTCAATAGCCGGGGCACTGAGAGAGAAGGGGTATTACACATCGGTGGTGACGGATTACGCCGGTGATATCTTTTCCCGCGTCGATCTCGGTTTTGAAAAGGTGGACACGCCGTACTTCAATTTCGATTACGTGCTGCAGTCGGCGATCATTGAAAACCACGCGTTTCTTCTTCCATTTATTTCGAACAGTTTCGGACTGAAGCTTTTTCCGGTGCTGAAGGATTCCGCGTATTTCTGCCCGCCGTCGCTCCTGAAAGACAGGATCATACGGGAGATCAGGAATTCACGCGAGCGCCCTTTCTTTATTTCGACGTTTTTTTCATCGACACATTTTCCGTATGCGCCGCCGTATCCGTATTACAGCCGGTACCGGGCGCCGGGATATTCCGGCCCCTATAAGTTCTACAAACAGCGCATTATCTCACTTGACAATGATGCCGGCGGGCAGGAGATAACACCGGAAGACATCGCCCAGGTACGGGCCCTTTATGATGCAGGCATCCGGGCAATGGATGACGCAGTGGGTGATATTATCGCCTTCCTCAAACGCAATAACCTTTATGAGAACACAATAATTGTAGTGCTTTCCGATCATGGTGAAAATCTCTACGAAGGGGACCTCGGCATGGGGCACGGGGAGCATTTCCGCGGGCATTACGCGGTGAAAATTCCGCTTATTTTTCACTATCCGAAGGGTATAAAAACACACCGGGAAATACAGGATGTGGCGAGGGTGGTCGATATCGCCCCCACCATTTTATCACTTGCGGGCCTCGAACCCTCCCATGCCATGGAAGGGGTTTCACTGATGCCTCTAATGCAGGGAAAACAGGCGCCGCCGCAGCGGGCATTCGGGGAGACCGGGATATGGTTCGACAATACGCTGCGGAAGGACCTCTTTTTCCAGTACAAGCGGATACTCTATCCCGACATTACCTTTCTCTCGGAAATTGATTTTCACTTCGACAACCAGCTTGTGCTGAGTGACGACTTCCGGGACGTGGTAAACCTTGCGAAACACCGCTATGTTTTTGACGGACGGTATAAGCTGATATACATGCCCCTGCGTGACAGGATAGAATACGAGCTGTACGATACAAAACGTGATCCCGGTGAAAAAATGAACATCGCCGGAAGGGACACCGCGAACCTGAAGAGAATGAAAAAAATCCTCTTTGACTGGGTCACCCGGAACGGGGATGTAATACTGAAAGATGAATACATTTTCCCGGTACTGCGGTATTAGGGAAACGCGGTGCGCAATAAAGATATATCGATTGAAAATATTTACACCTGAACAGGGATACTGTACACTATGAATACCGGGACTATGAAAGAATATTACACACTTCACAAAGCTTTGCTGCTGCGCTGCGGGATTGTGGCGTTATCATCTTTTATTCTTCTCCTTGTGTGTAAACATATTGAGAAG
The DNA here is from genome assembly GCA_035380905.1 of Spirochaetota bacterium. Lineage (GTDB taxonomy): Bacteria > Spirochaetota > UBA4802 > UBA4802 > JAGODF01 > JAKQCH01. The sequence continues at coordinate 5,448 of DAOSYC010000170.1, forward strand.
TTTCAGTTTATCTATTCACATATTAAAACGGCGATCCTGATAATAACCGCGGTGGTCCTTGTTCTCATGATTGTCAAGGGGCTGCCCCGGATCAGCTTTCTGTATAAATATCTGAAATATACTGTTGCCGGAGTTGCCGGTACTCTTCTGACGGTGCTTGTGTTTCTTCTGGTGTGGTACACCTGCTTTTTCTTTCCCGATGACCAGGATTACCTCGAGGAGGTCGCGTCGGCTGTTCAGTACCGGGGGAACCACCTGGAGTCTGTTGACTATGACCTTATACGGCAGCTCGGCGGGGCGCATATTGTGAATCCTCTGAACAGTGAGGACCGGAAATTCCTTCTTGGTGACAGCCTTCTGGAGCGGGAGTTTTATATTGACATCAATCCCTATATGCGGCCCGCGAATTCAAACAACCTGAAATATTCAACAGGGAGGATATTTCACTACACCTCCCAGAAAAATTGTGCGGTTTTGAAAGGGAATTCCTCGGTATCGTACCGTATCCGGGGCGCAGGGGGTGCGGCACGGTTCCTTTCGATGGATGCGGTGTTTCCGCATTTTACAAAGGCATCAGGGAAGGGCACTCTCAGGGTGACCTTCGGTACACAGGTGCTTCTGAATAAAAAGATTGCAAGGGAGGTGAAGCCCGGTATAGCGCCGTTCCGGTATTCCAATCCCCTTACATCAATCATGTTTTATCTGAAACATCCCGGGCGCTCGGTGCTCCCTGACTACACAGGGTGGGAGCGCATCACCGTGAATGTCCCTTCAGGCCCCGGTGTCCTGAAAATTGAATTTGCAGGAAGCGGGGACAGCAGAGACTATCTTTTCCTGGGAACGCCCCGTGTGTACTCGAAACACGAAGCACGCCGCGACAAACACATGAACATCGTGTATCTGCTTTTCGACTGTCTCGCCCCCCACCATCTCGACATCTATGATTTTTACCGCCAGTTCATGTCGCAGTCATTTGAAGATGCCCGCAGGGAGATAGGCCCCCGGAATGTGGTGACTCCGGAAATTGACCGCCTGGTGAAGGACGCCTGCGTGTTTGAAAACATGTTTACCGTGGGACAGGTGACACGGTGCTCTATTGTACCGCTCTGGACATCGAAGTTCTATACACAGTCCCGGATGCCGGTTTTCCGGAATTTAGTATCAAAGGAGAATCAGCGGGAGTTCTATGACATGAACTTTGCGGCCCTCGGTGAGGAACTGTCGCGAAGGGGATTTTTTACAAAACAGATCAGCTGTAATGCCCAGGGCCACGGCGTTTCAAGCGTTGGTGCCGATCTGGGGTTTGATGAAAACTATGACTATACCATGGAGCCGTCGGAATATCCCGAGAACATCCGCCGGATAATTGAATATCTCCATGAAAACCAGAACCGGAAATTCTTTCTGTACTCACACATCAATATCCCCCATTCTCCGCGGTGGATCCCCCTGGGGTATTATTTGCGCGCATTGTGGGACACTAACTTTCTTCATTCATCAGCAAGGGACCTTGGAAATATTCGCTACCTCAACGACTGTTTCGGAAAAATAATGAAGGCCCTCAATCGCCTTAATCTCAGAAACAACACTATGATTATTATCACCGCCGACCATACCGGAGGCCGGGGGCATCTCTTCCGGGAAACGGTAACCGATGAGGAACGTGCCCAGGGGCAGCGTGATACCCAGTCAGTGGCGTATTTTTTTAACAGGTCGATATACGTGCGTCCGGGAGGGCCGAACCTGTTCAAGAGTACCCTGAATATTCCCTTCGTGGTGATCAAGCCGAACAACAGAAAATTCCGTCCCGGATGGGTCAAATCGGTGGTCAGCACAATGGATATCAGCCCCACGTTTCTTGATCTTGCGACGGGAGAGTCCTGCAGCCGCTTTGACGGAAAAAGCTTTAAAAAACTTTTATTCTCGGAAGTTGCAAGGGAAAAGAGCGTCTTTACGCCATACATACCTTTTTCCGGAAGATTTCAGCGGGGCTTTCTTCTCGATGGGCGATATCATTACGCGATTAATCTGCAGGGGATGTACCGGTACCGGGAAGCCCCGGACGGCAAAAAATACATCATGCAGCAGGAATACCTGTATGACCTGAAACACGATCCCTATGAGATCAACAATCTTGCCCTTGATAACCGGAACCCGGTTCTTCTTGAAAAAATACGCCGTTATTACCGGCAGCATTTTCAGGATTATCCCGATAAGAATTTCATACAGATCGCGGAATCCCCTGACGGGAAAGAGCACAGGTACCGGTTCGTTATTCAATCCAGCGGGGAAATAAAATATCCCAGGGTTTACTCGAAAGGTGTTACCTTTACAGCTGCCGGTAAAAACAGAATGGAGTTTTCTGCGGTTGTACGTGATAAAAGGGCATTTTTTAATTTTGAAACGTTCCCCTCTGAGGCGATGTTGAAAGTATCTGTGTATAAGGACAACACCATGCTTCCGTGTAATAGTATTTTTTCAGCTGTGGAAAATATTAATATCTTCAGCAACCCCTTTACATTGCAAACCAGGGATGATTTCTTTATCGCCAGGGTGCCGGGTAAGACCGG
>DAOSYC010000171.1:0-4373 GCA_035380905.1 Spirochaetota bacterium
GTGATCTGTGTATATGCGGGTTACATGATATACCAGGGGAAAACCATTACCCTGTCCCGGCAGCAGATTGAACAGTACAAAGATGACCGCATGAATCTCCTGAAGGACATCAGCCCCTCTCAGTTCATGAAATACCTGGAAAAAGCTGATAAAATACGGAATGTACTTTCTGAATAAGACGCATAACCTTCCTGTGTTCTTTTATTCATTCAGCCCCCTGTTCAGATCTTCAGCGGCACCGATCAAAGCTATAGAGCTCATTTTCAGATGCTCCGTATTTGAAGCGCTTTCCTGGATCAGCCTGCTGGTAGCATCGAGGGAGGTTACCACACTGTCAATCGCATCCCGCTGTTCCGTAACTGCTGTACCTATCAGATCCGACTTCTCCTTCACCTGCTCTGTCTGAGAACCCATCACCTCACTCAGGTCCTTCTGACGTTTTATCTCATGGAGCGCTGCCAGTGATGTTTCCCGCAGTTCCCTGAGTTTATCAAGAAGCTCATGAATAAAGTCAATAATCTCTATTATGCCCGTATTCCCCCTCTCTACATCATCACGGTTTTTCTGGAGAAGCGATGTTATTTCTTTCAATTCGCCTGCGGATGAATCAGAGAGTTTTCCAATTTCGTGCGCAACCACGGCAAACCCTTTTCCCTGCTCACCGGCCCTCGCCGCCTCAATTGTCGCGTTCAGGGCCAGAAGATTGATCCGTTCGAAAAATTCCTCCATTATCTTTACAACGGAAAGAATTTTTTCCGAGTTGCCTGAAATAGTAGCATTGATTTCATCCAGGTTCGCAGTGGAATGCTCTCCCCCCTCTGCCAGCTTCATGACAGCCATAAACCGGTCTGACATTGCCTTCCCGTATTTTTCAAGCTGTGAGATTGACAGCGACAGGGTGGAAATACTGTCCGCAAGTATATTCACCGCGCTGTTCTGTTCCCGTGCGGCATTGTCCATGCTGTGTGTGGAGGCGGCTATTTCCTCCATGGTTGAACTCACCTCCTCAACAGAGGCGGCATGGTTCTGGGCATTTTCCGAGAACAGATCAATTGATTTCCCGGTCACACCTATTGAATCATTCAACTTTACGGTTGTTCCATGAATCGCATTAAGGAGACCTTTAATTTTTTTATATTGCTCTTTATTTGTCTGAACCTCCTTTCTGCTTAATTCGAACGCATGATTCAGTATTCTTGACGCGACAACACCAACGGCAAAAACGGACACCAGGGTCACAATACCGTTTACCAGCAGCGTTCTGGTCATTTCCACGAAAATTCCTGATGCAACAGGACTGGCTATAAAGACATAAAAAAATATATGTGTACCGACAAAAGCCACAATGACAAAAAGTGAAATATAAAATGAACAGAATAAAACGGAAAAAATCACATCAACGTACATGAAATACGCCAGTGAAACACCTGCAAGCGCTATAGGTTTGAGTAGAAATCCTGTAACAGATATTATACAGCACAGAATGGCCAGAATGTTTGCCGCTAATATAAAATTTCCGCGCCGTATACAATAAATTCCAATATTCGTGGCAATAAAGGCAGGGCCGGTCATGGTAAGCATTATCAGAAATCTTGAAAACCCGAAACTATATGCGGCAGCAGCAGTCATAAGCACAAGAATAAGCTCAAAGATCAAACAGAAGTAGAGGATAAACTGTGCTTTCTTATAGTGCAGATAATCAGAACCTTCAAAACGGGTCAGGAAAAAGCTTATAAACCTTCTGTACATTTCCATGAGAATCCTTCCTTTAAATCCTATCAGACTAAGGCGTTATTGCTCAACAATATGATACAGAATAAATAATTCTTTTTTTTACACTTGTCCATCCATTGGCGACTTTGTCAACATAAATAGCAGAAAAACACACGTCTTTATTCATAATCACATATTCCCGAATAACACAACGCCCCATAGCCCATAAAAAAAGCCCTGCAGATTTCCAGCCGGAAACCATACAGGGCTTTCTATTTCATTTAAAAAGAATTATTTCCGCATCGAAAAACCCTTTTTCTGCATGTAATCATACCGGACATTTGTTCCGGGCTGATATATCATCGCGATAATGGAATCCTGCCCTTCCTTGATGGAGGCATATTCCGCGAAATCGAGGGTCCGTATAACCGCCTCAAACACCCTGAGGGCGCCGGAGTGGTCGCAGAGCACCACCCGCTTCCCGAGATTACTCTTCATGAGGTCCATGAAGGAGTGGGCGATCCGCCAGTCAGCTTCAATGAGGGACTCCCCTTCAGGAAAATGGTAGAACCTGTTTTTAAAGAACTCCTTCACCGCCTTTTTCTTCTCATCGTCGGTACCGCTCATGTTCGGGCCGTATACTTCCAGCATCTGTTTGTATACATCGTTCTTGAATTTGCTGGTGAGGGCCCCGTATTTCTGAGAGTTAAGGCCATACAGAGGATGGAATGAAATATTCGGATACCCACCTTCCTCCAGAAAACAGCGTGCAGTTTCCTCAGTATTTTCACTTTCACTGCCGTATACAATTATAGGCTGGTCCTTTGAATCGGGCCACAGGGGATATCCTTTTTCATTGAGGATATCCACGATCGCCTTGAAGTCCCTTCCCAGTTCACGGGCGGTATCAATTCCTTTCGGCTTCAGCTTGTTACCCACGGCGCCGCTTATACGCCTGTTGTTCTTCCAGTTGTCCCAGTATCCGGAGCCGACAAACTCAGGATTGTCTCCGCCGGACTCATGAATCGATTTTCCGTGACGGATCGTTATCACCTGTGCCTGGTTTTTCGGCACGTATGCTTCCGGAAGGATCGGAATCCCCTTGCCGTTGGGAAGCCACACAATACCCTCATGAAGGATCAGCCCGCTTCCGTCATCAAGGATGCGTCCGGTAGTACGCACCTCCCCGCCGGGGTTGATTTCCATATCTTCAATGGCGAGGACAAATTTAGTCCTGTACCGGGTATGACGCGACCCGAAGGCGGGAATGTTTTTCGGCACAAGCACTTCACTGAAGCGGTTCAGTGCGAACTTCTGCCGGAGAAGCCGCTTGAAGCTGTCATTTTTTATGAGGCCGTTCCACGCGAGGTAAAAGAGGTGCGGGTTCGCTCCCGGAACGCTGTTCTGCAGGAAGTCAAATTTGTACTTAATGTAGTCCTGCGGTGTGAGGTCGTGTTCAAGTCCCAGGATAAAGAAATATATTTTCTTCCCCAGCACTTTCAGCTCATTGATGAAATCAGTGGTTACCTGGTCCGCGGAAAGACCGAGGCGCTCTCCATAAATTGCCTGAAGAAACCTTATATCATCCTTAATCGCTTCTTCACGGTAGGAATTGTGAAACTCCGCGTGTTCACGGTCAAGGCCGGTTTCGTTGAGTGTAAAGATGCCCGGTGTCCCGTTGCCTGTTAAAGTTTTTTCTGTTGTTTCCATACGCCGTATCCCCAGAGTAATTAGTTTGTATTCAGTATATCATTGTTTTCTACAGTCATCAGAGAAAAATTACCTGTCAAGAAATAAACAGAAACTGCCGCAATGACAGTTTCTGTTTCCTTTTCTTCGGGTCGATATATGTACAGAGTAATGAAGGGGTTGCTACCTGCCTGCCATCATTGCATCAATATCATCCTTCACTTCCCCTGAAGGTTTGATGTCGAAGTTTTCCACAAGGACCTTCACCACGTTCGGGGAAAGGAACGCCGGGAGCGTCGGCCCGAGCCTGATACCCTTCACGCCGAGAGACAGGAGGGCCAGGAGTACCGCCACCGCCTTCTGCTCGTACCATGCAATGTCGTACGAGATGGGGAGCTCGTTGATATCGTCCAGCCCGAAGACCTCCTTCAGCTTCAGGGCGGTCACCGCAAGGCTGTAGGAGTCGTTGCACTGCCCCGCGTCCAGCACCCGCGGTATGCCGCCGATATCTCCCAGGTTGAGTTTGTTGTAGCGGTACTTCGCGCATCCCGCGGTGAGAATGACGGTCCCTTCAGGAAGTTCTTCCGCAACTTCCGTATAGTAACTGCGCCCCTTCTGACGTCCGTCGCACCCTGCCATGACGACAAACCGTTTTATCGCCCCGGACTTCACCGCGTCAACGACCTTGTCCGCCACCTGTAAAACCTGGTTATGGGCAAATCCCCCGACAATTTCTCCTGTCTCGATCTCCACGGGGGGAGCACATTTCTTTGCCGCAGAAATTATTTCTGAGAAATCCTTCTTCCCGTCCTGCTCCTCAATATGCCGCACACCGGGATATCCCGCCATTCCCGTGGTATATATTCTTTCCCTGTAGGAATCTTTTACCGGGGTGATACAGTTGGTCGTCATGAGGATGGGGCCGTTGAATGACGCAAACTCCTCACCCTGCTTCCACCAGGCGCTGCCGT
>DAOSYC010000171.1:4473-8005 GCA_035380905.1 Spirochaetota bacterium
ATGGGGCCGTTGAATGACGCAAACTCCTCACCCTGCTTCCACCAGGCGCTGCCGTAGTTTCCCGCGAAGTGGGAAAATTTTTTGAACGCCGGATAGTAATGGGCGGGAAGCATTTCGCTGTGGGTGTACACATCGACGCCGGTGCCCTCCGTCTGCTGCAGGAGCTCCTCCATGTCCTTCAGGTCATGGCCGGAGATAAGGATGCCCGGATTTCCGCGGACACCGATATTCACCGTTGTCGCTTCCGGATGGCCGTACTTCGCGGTGTTCGCTTCGTCAAGGAGGGCCATGGTCTTCACCGCGGCCTCCCCTGCCCGGAGTACCATCGCGATCATATCATCCACTGAAAGGTCCCTGGTCGTTGACGCGAGCGCCTCCATGACAAAGGAGTAAATTTCATTGTTTTCATATCCCAGCACTTCGGCATGGCTCGCGTATGCGGCAATACCCTTGAGGCCGTACACCAGCAGCTCACGGAGAGACCGGACATCCTCGTTTTCCGTGGACCGCACCCCCACAGAAACAGCCTTCCGGAGAAACTCCTCTTTCGTATCAGCAGACCAGGTCACGGAATCATGCTGCGGAACAGCGGAAAGACCTGATGCAATTCTGTCCCGCAGGTCACGTGCGGACCTGACAAGTTCAGTTAATTTCGCTGCATCAAAATTAGCGTTGGTAATTGTTGCAAAGAGTGCATTGTTGATGAATTTCCCCGCGGCGGAATCGACATCTCCATTTCCGGCACGCTCCAGCTCCGCGAGAGATATACCCTTCAGCACATAAATTAATAGGTCCTGAAGGTTCGCAGTGTCCGCGTCCTTCCCGCATACACCCCGCGCGGTACATCCGGTATTTTGTAATGCCTCCTGGCATTGGTAACAGAACATTTCCATTGTATCGTCTCCTTAGATAATTGAATTCTACGGTACATGATACTTCTTTGTGGAAATAACGCATTGACACAGGTCAAGGGGGGAACTTTTTTTATGCGATATGGGAGGATTTTTTCAAAATTCTTTCATGCAGCGACTATGCATATAAAGGCACGTATACTCTCAGCGCGAATGCGATGGTGAGGAAACAGTTGAAGTTATACACCGTGACATGAAAGCGGCATACCGCATGATGCAGAAGTCCATCGAAACCATGGATAATTATAATACCTGTTAGTTCCCGGTATTAATTCCCGCAAGGCGACAGCTGATATATGGATGTCCGTATTCACCGCTCTCTTCAATCAGCAGGACCCGTCTGCCGGTAAGGGGATTTTTCAGGTACCCCTTTACGGTTACGTTATAAATCAGTTTTCCGATTGCGGCACCCGTAAGTTTGACGGAAAATATTTTTTTCTTTTCACGTTTCCCGACGGCGTACAGGTCATATGCTGTTATTTCCATCAGTCCGGGATGATAACTCTTTTTGTGCCGTTTCTCAACGACGATACGCGGCAATTCATTATCAGCGTGTACCGGCAACTGCATTACTGTAACGGGCCCCGCCGGTTTAAACTTCCCTGAACTGAGCATGTCGTGAATGAAGTACCTGTTATGATACAGAAATGTATTAAGAGCATTCCTGTAATAATGAGTACTGTAATATGTACTGAAATCAAAATCATCAGTAATTTTGGGAAAGTCGCTGCGGGTTTCGGATAAATACTTCAATACTGTATGGAACCCTATATGCTGCCTGTCCCCGTTGTAGTAATATACGTTTTTCTTCAGATCACAGAGATGAAACGAATACACGGGTTCATCGCCCATGTAGTTGGCGTGTCCCTGAACAATGGCAACTTTGTCGTCCCGGGACCATGCCACAATGTATATGCCGCTCTTATTTATTTTTTCCCCATGAGTAAAAAGGTCCTCATGGAGAAAAACGCCATACACCCAGCCGGTAATGCCTCTGGCTGTTTTTATCCTGTACCAGGGGCAGTTATAATCCCTACCCCTGAATTTCAGCTTCATGGGTGTCCCGGTTTTCTCACTACACTCCACCTTCTCATACAGCGAAAGGCGACCGGCCCTTTTACTCCTGAGATCAGGTTGTTCCCGGATATTAACATCGCTGTCTATGCAGTACAGATGACACGGTTCCGGTTTCGTTTTACATGAAGAGGCACACAGAACCATTATTGATATGGAAAGCAGCACAATGTGTGTACGGTGTATCATGCTATTACCTCGATACCTACTCTGGAGATACTGCACACATATCAGGAACCCTCTACCCGCACAGTGCGGATTCCCCGTGAAGAGCGGACTTCTCAGGGAGAGGAATTTCTCTTCCCGCCCCTTCATGACATACAAAAATCCCATGGGAAGGGGTTGTGTTCAATTCGATGTCTTAAAGCAGGACAATTCCGTTTTTATCAATCTCAGCAAGAAGTGGAGAAATTGAATGGCGTGACATGTATTCTTTGAGATCCACCGGCACAGCTTCAAAACGAACATCGATTTTCTGGGCAATATAATTCAATGTGCTTCCTTCCCTGAATCTATCCCGGCCGAAATCCCTTGACACTACCGCAATATCGATATCACTGTCTTTTCTGTTTTTCCCCGTAGCATAAGAACCATAAAGAATAAAGATATCTCCCCGTATATCATTCTTCTTCAATGCGTTCCGGAGTTCTACGATTCTTTCCTTAATATCTCTAATATCCATTCAATAAATACTCCGGATTTTTTCAAATACCTGCCGGTTAACGCACTAGTGGCTTTTTTGTAGATGCTAAACTTGTCATCGGGGTATCGACATTCAATATTAAACTCATTTATCTCTATTAAGAGCTTTGTATCTTTTTCGTTCAGGGTAATATCCGCCTTCTTTGCGATATACAGCAGATTATGAGAGAATGGTGCGTGTTCTTTTTTCCTTGAAACATAAAGTGCTTTAAGAATTTTCTCAATGGAAAGGTGAATATGGAAAAGAACGCTTACATACTCACGCGTGTTATCGTATACCTGCCTGGCGGTTTGAAGGTCGATCTCTGAAGCCTTTAACCAGTATTTCACAAGTTTATTGATATCATCAGTTGTCATACTATGATAATGATATAAAAAAATTATTTGTCAAGAATTTCTCTTCCCGCCCCTTCATTCCCCAAAAAAATCCCCCGGGAAGGGGCTGTTGAACATTTGCACAATGAATATGTACTATTTCATTTTCTCAAAATACTTCACGGAAGGCAGCCCTTTGAAGTGCGCATCCTGAGTCCACACTACACAATTGAATTTTTTCGCAGTCGCGTAGATAATACTGTCAGCCATCGGCAATTTGTATTCTGACCCTATCCTGGCAGCATTAATTGCCAGATCCGGGTCAAGTGCAATAACCATCCCCTGCTTCATGTGGGCAACAGCCAAGAGGGCTTTGTCCTCGTCAGTTTCAATCAGGACTTTTTTAAAGACCTCATAAAGAGTAATTGATGGAACATAAAGCGATGCCGTATCTTCAATAACTTCAGACACCTTTTCGCCTGTTGCCGTGCCTGCGAAGAACTCCAGCCAGCAGGAAGAGTCCACGATAT
>DAOSYC010000172.1:0-7975 GCA_035380905.1 Spirochaetota bacterium
CCCGTGAATAATTCTTGACAAAAACCGGAAAAGGGCTCCATCCTGATCATTCACCGCAGAAGGAAATCCCTGCGGAAACCATGATAGAAATTATATTTGATATATTTCAGCCAGGAGGAAGGCAATGAGTATGATTCCGGAAGATCTGCTGTACACAAAAGACCATGAATGGATACGTCCCGATGAGGGCCAGATGAAGGGGACCTGCGGCATCACCGATCACGCACAGGAAATGCTGACAGACATTGTATTTGTTGAACTGCCGGAAAAAGGTGACCATGTGGAGAAGGGGGCCCAGATCGCGGTGGTGGAATCGGTGAAGGCCGTTTCGGACGTCTATGCCCCGGTAAGCGGTGTGATCGCTGAAGTGAATTCACAGCTGGAGGACAGCCCTGACCTGATCAACAGTGACCCCTATGGAGACGGGTGGCTCTTCGTGATTGAAATTAAAAACTCCGGGGAACTTGATGACCTCATGAACAGCAATGCCTATGAGGAACATGTCGAAAGCGGAGATTAATTAATAATGGACTATATCAGTAATACCCCGAAGGACATTGAAGAAATGCTGAAGGTGATCGGCGCCGGCGGCATTGATGACCTTTTCACGGACATCCCCTCCTCAGTGGGCCTGAACAGGGATATTTCCCTGCCGGCTCCCCTTACCGAGATCGAGGCGGGGGAACTCCTGACGGAGATTGCCGGAAAGAACTGCGTGCTGAAGTCCTTCATCGGCGCAGGGGCGTATAACCATTATATTCCCGCGGTGGTGGACCACCTTGCCTCGCGTTCGGAATTCTACACGGCCTATACCCCGTACCAGCCGGAAGTGAGCCAGGGAACCCTCACCGCGATATTCGAGTTTCAGACCCTCATATGCAGACTCACGGGGATGGACATAACCAACGCCAGCATGTATGACGGCGCCACGTCCCTCGCCGAGGCGGTGTTTATGGCGGTACGGAGCAATAACAGGAATGCGGTGGTCGTCAGCGACGCGGTGCACCCCCATTACCGTCAGGTCCTTGATGCCTACGCCGGGGTAAGCGGTATAGAAGTACGGACCCTGAAGTCAAAAGAGGGAGTCACTGACATTGAAAGCCTCGAAGCGCTTATGGATGATACCGTGAGCGCCGTGGTGGTGCAGAACCCGAACTTCTTCGGGTGTCTCGAAGATCTCGGTAACATTGCCGATGCGGCGCACAATCACAAGTCGTATTTGATTACAGTGGTCACAGAACCAATGAGCCTGGGAATACTGAAAAGCCCCGGGGCACAGGGGGCCGATATAGTCTGCGGTGAAGGGCAGTCTCTTGGCAATCCCGCGGGTTTCGGAGGGCCCCTTCTCGGGATACTCGCCGCACGGGATTCATTTCTGCGGAAGATGCCGGGGCGCCTCGTGGGGAAAACAACCGATGCCGACGGAAAAGAGGCCTATGTGCTGACGCTCCAGACACGGGAGCAGCACATACGCCGGGACAGGGCCACATCGAATATCTGCACAAACCAGGGGCTTTGCGCCCTGCGGTCTGTTCTGTATATGACGCTTCTCGGCAATACGCTCCGTGATCTCGCGGACCTGAACCACCGCCTCGCGTCATACCTGAAACAGCGACTGACGGAAAAGGGATTTACTCCCGTATTTACCAGGCCCTTCTTCAATGAGTTTGTGCTTGCATTCAATGACGCGGAACGTGTGCGGGCGGCATTGCGCAATGACTGTTATCAGCTCGGGGTTCCGCTGGGGGACTATTATCCGGAACACAAAAATTCTCTGCTTCTCTGTGCGACGGAAATGAATTCCCCCGATGACATTGACCGGCTCGTGCAGGCAATTGAACGTGCGGTGTAGACGGGCGGCATACAACCTTACGCAAAGGAACTGAATTGTGAAAACTATATTTGAAACCGGCAAAAAGGGGAAAAGGGGCTTCGGAATCCCGCAGTGGGACATCCCGGACAGCGATCCGATTCCCGATACATATCTCAGCGGCGCTATTGATCTCATTGACGTGAGTGAAGTGGATGTGGTGCGGCATTATACCAATCTTTCACGGGCAAACTTCGGCGTCGATTCCGGGATGTATCCCCTCGGAAGCTGCACCATGAAATATAATCCGAAGGTCAATGAGAAATACTCCTCCCTGAAGGGGTTCGCGGACCTCCATCCCCTCGTGGATGAATCCTCATGCCAGGGTGCCCTTGAAGTACTGTATGATCTCGCGTCATATCTTTCCGCGATTACCGGCATGAAGCGGTTTTCCATGATGCCTGCCGCCGGGGCGCACGGGGAGCTTGCGAGTGTTATGATCATTAAGAAATATTTTGAAAACCTCGGGGAGGAGCGGAAGATCATTCTGACACCCGACTCCGCGCACGGCACAAACCCCGCTTCAGTGGCGACCTGCGGGTTCGAAGTGAAGGAGGTGCCTTCCACGGCGGAAGGCGATGTGGACATTGAGGCGCTGCGGGGCATGATAGACGGGAACGTGGCGGCAATGATGCTCACCAGTCCCAACACCCTGGGGCTTTTTGACCGGAACGTTCACCTCATCGCGGACATGCTTCATGAAAACGGTTCCCTCTTCTACTGTGACGGGGCAAACCTGAACGCCGTCATGGGGAAGGCCATGGTGGCGGACATGGGATTTGATGTGATGCATATAAATCTTCACAAGACATTTTCAACGCCCCACGGAGGCGGCGGTCCGGGAGCGGGGCCTATAGGCGTGGTGGAACGGCTGGAGAAATATCTTCCCGTTCCCGTTGTGGAGAAACGTGAGGACGGTTCATATTATCTTGACAGTGATCGTCCTGATTCAATCGGGAGAATACACGCATTCTACGGGAACTTCCTTGTATGCCTGAAGGCATATATCTACATACGGATGCTCGGTGCGGAAGGTATACGTGCCGTCAGTGAAAACGCGGTGCTGAACGCGAATTATCTCCTCGCACGGCTCAAAGAGAGCTACACGCTTCCCATTGCACGGCGCTGCATGCATGAGTTTGTCCTGAGCGATACCGGTGTTCCCAACGGCGTTACCACGAACGACATTGCCAAGCGTATTCTTGACTACGGGTTTCACGCACCCACAGTGTATTTTCCCCTCCTCATTCACGGGGCTATCATGATTGAGCCCACGGAGACGGAATCAAGGGATACCCTTGACAGCTTCGTTGAGGCAATGAAGGCAATACGTGAAGAAGCGCAGAATGACCCGGATATGGTGAAAGCCGCTCCCCATACCACCGCAGTCCGGCGCGTTGACGCCGTAACGGCAGCGAGAAAACCTGTGCTGAAATGGGAACGATGAAACGCAGAATACCGAATTGGATAAAGTTTAAAATCCCCTCGGGGAAAACATACCAGAAGGTAAGGGGAGTGATCTCCGGCCTTGATCTTCACACTATCTGCATGGAGGCGCGGTGCCCGAATATCGGGGAGTGCTTCCATTGCGGGACCGCCACCTTCCTTATTCTTGGAAACGTCTGCACCCGTAACTGCCGGTATTGTTCCGTGGTGAAGGGAACGCCGGACATACCGGACCCCACAGAGCCGGGCCGTGTGGCTGAAGCGGTGAAGCTTTTAAACCTGAATTATGTTGTCATCACCTCGGTGACCCGTGATGATCTCACGGATGGAGGGGCCTCTGTTTTCGCGGAGACCATTGAGAAAATCAAGGGCGCCAGTGGAAATGTCAGGGTGGAGGTCCTTGTGCCTGACTTCAAAAAGTCCCTCTCCCTGTCCCTGGATACGGTGCTTGCCGCGGGCCCTGATATCATCAACCACAACATAGAAGTGGTGAATTCCCATTACAAAAAGCTGCGCCCCATGGGGGATTACGGGTTGTCGCTGAAGCTTATCGAAAAAGTATCCCGGAAAGGAGTCCCGGCAAAGTCCGGCCTGATGATCGGTTTCGGTGAAACACTGCGGGAGATCAAGTCCACCCTGAAGGACCTCAGAAATGCGGGGTGTTCCATGGTTACCGTGGGGCAGTATCTTCAGTCTGACCCCCTGGGGTATGAGGTGAAACAGTATTTTACGCCGGAAGAGTTTGACGAGATAGGGGCATACGCGGAGAAACTCGGGTTCTCATCCGTGCAGTCAGGCCCCATGGTGAGAAGTTCGTATCATGCAGGTATTATGATCGACAAGCTTGAGGCATAGCAGCGGCCGTTCCTTTTCCCCGGTTTAAATGAGATGTTTTTCCTTCAGCCGTTCCTGTATTGAATCTATCTGGGCCTGGTTATTGATTACTTTTATCAGCTTTCTGTTACTGTCTTTTCCTAGGTCAACATCCAGTACGTCCTTGTAAAACTGAACTGAGAGGTTGTTGCGCTGGCGCAGAAATTTGCAGAACACCAGCACTTTCGGCTGCAGCATCCGGTTGCCGTCAACACCGCGGACCAGCGCGAGCTCCTGTGTGTTCAGCTCGCAGATTTCATTAAGGCTGAACAGGTTATTTGTTGTGCAGAGAATCGGCCCCATGAGGTTGATAAACTCTGTGATGAGGTCATGTTCAAAATGCACATTCATGCAGTTGAGCAGTGTCTTTATTGCCTGATCGGCGGCCATGGGCCTTTTCCTGAAGGGACGGCATGACGTGAGGGCGTCGTACATGTCGCAGATGGAAAGCATTTTAGGGTACTTTGGAAGGTTCTCGTACGGGAGTTCGTAGTAGCCGTGATTATTGCACTTCTCGTGATGGAAAAGCACTGACTGGAGTGTTACCGGATTCGTGCTTTTAATGGTTTTCAGCATTTCATATCCCAGCTGCGGGTGACGTTTTACCTTCTGCATCTCCGTGATGTCCAGCTTCCCTTCCTTGTGAAGCAGCTGCTTATCGATCCGCTGTGAACCGATATCGTGAAGAAAGGCCCCCAGTGCAAGGTACTTCAGTTCATCATCATTGAAGGCCTTCAGGAGGTTTGCGAATACCGCGACAAGTATTCCAACATTTACTGAATGATTATACAGATAATTATCATATGACTTGAGGTCTTTCAGGAGGTCAATGGCTTCAGTTTCAGTGGAGGTAATATCTGAAATAATATCTTCAACAAGTTTTTCTGCAGATTTATATGAGGTTTTACTTATTTTGTCGGAGAATGCTATTTCGTCAAGAAGGTCTTTGGAAACATTATAGGCTATCTTCATCCGGTATCCTGGAATCGAAGCCCGCTTCCCGATATCGGTGTAGAAGACAATATTTCCGTACCGTTCCCTGATGCCGGCAATAATTTCCGCGGTAAGTACGACACGCTCCCCGCAGATTTTTTCATTCTCCGATGAATAGAGCGGATAAATGAAACTTGCCCCCGGTTTTATATAGTCCAGGTCGACTTTTATCTTTCTCACAGTCATTGTGTGAACTCACAGCCTGTATCTTGCTGCATAATAATAAAAAAAGGTTACGTAAGCAAAAGTTTATGATGCTTTTGGATGATAATGAAAGCTGAACTGTATATGCACCCCTTCACCGTGAATATAATGCATAATTGAATGCACGTCAAGCATCCGGGAATGAATGATATATTTTAAGGAATGACCGGTGCGCAGAAAGCAATTAATGCGGTATCGAAAGCCGTGATGCGATATCGGAAACAGGACGTGCTGTATAATAAAGGTGTTCTGTTACCTGAACAATCCCGTAATTCCCGCGATAATACCCGTAACATCGTCTTTTATGAGCATTATAAACATGAGAAGCAGCAGAAAAGGGGACACGAACTTTATGGTGAAGGCCCAGAGCTCCTTGAGGGAAATAATTTTTGTGTCAGGGTCAAGTTCATGGATGGTGTTTTCAAGGCCGTATTTCCATCCAAGACAGACCGCAATGAAGAAGCCTCCCACCGGCAGCATGTAGTTCGAGGTGAGCTTGTCCATGAAGTCAAAGAAGGTGTTGCCGAAAAATACGGTAATATCTTTCATGACACCGAAGGAGAGGGCGGCCGGGATTCCCAGAACAAAAATTGCCGTACCGAAGACGAACACAGCCTTCCTGCGGCTCCATCTCCGTTCATCAATTATATACGCCACGGTCACTTCAAGAAGGGATATCCCCGATGTAAGCGCAGCAATGAGGAGCAGCATGAAAAAGAGGACCGCGAAGACCAGGCCGTAACTCATGTTGCCGAACACTGCCGGTATAATGTGGAATATAAGGCCGGGGCCTTCCCCCGGAGACATGTTCATGGCGAAGACTGCCGGGAATATCGCAAGTCCCGCGAGGATTGCAATAAATGTGTCAAGGAAGACGATATACAGGGCGGAGTGGAGGATTTTATCGTGCCGTGAAAGGTAGCTGCCGTAGGTGATCATTGCCCCCATACCCAGACTCAGGCTGAAAAATGACTGCCCCAGGGCCGATATAACGGAGGATGCGGTGAGCTTTGAAAAATCCGGCTGGAGAAAAAACTTCAGCCCCTCCATTCCCCCTTCCATGGAAAGCCCTTTGCCTATCAGCACCAGCAATATCAGAAAGAGCAGGGGCATAAGGACTTTGCTCCATCGCTCAATACCGTTTTTAATCCCCTTTACAACAATTATCATGCATGCGGCAGTAAAAAGAAAATGATACAGTATCATGAGTGCCGGATCTGCTGAAAATGCTGAGAAAACCTTCTGAGCTGTTGCGATATCATGGATTGCCGTAACGTCCCCGGTGAGGCTTTTCACGATATAGCCGATTGTCCATCCCCCCACAACGTTGTAAAACGTGAGGATGAAGAACCCTGTCAGAACGCCGAGATATCCCACGAACTCCCATCGTGTTCCGCCGGCAATAGCCTTAAACGCACCCACCGGGTCTTTTTCAGTATGGCGGCCGATAACAAGTTCCGCTATCATTATAGGGAGTCCCAGTACAAGGACAAAGAGGATGTAAATAAGGACAAACGCCGCGCCGCCGTTCGCGCCGGCAACATAGGGGAATTTCCAGATGTTCCCGAGGCCGATGGCGGAACCTGCCGCCGCAAGAATAAAACCAAGTTTGGAACCCCACTGTTCCCGTTCAGTGCCCTGTGCCATTTCTGTACTCCAGAATATACAATGGATGCGGAAAATATCCGGTGAAGAACACGCTTCCGTAACTGCCTGTCCCCGCAGGTTTCATTAATGACAATAGTGAAGCGTCCTTTGTGTATCGTGTTACACTGCAGGAATATTGTATATTTTCAAGAAGTATTTTTCAATGAGTGTAAAAATATGGGAGATACCGCACTGTATGCGTTGTTCCATGAATAACAGGATTATGGGCACTTCCAAAAACCCTGCAATGCAAATGCTGATTGCATCAAAACAGCACCAGGTACTACGATTTCAAGCCCACAAGGGCATTAAAGGACAGTTTTTAAAAGTGCCCTTATAATATTTCCAAATCAATCAGATCTTCAATTTCATAGGTACCGTTTTTAAGCATTGGGACGCATTGTACTATTTTAGACAGGCCCTTTACATAACTTTCCAAACCTTCTATCTTTGTTTCTATTGTGATACTTGAGCTGTTGTCCCCTATCCGGATTTTGTGGTACGCATGCTGCTTCAGGTTGGATATATCTAACTCTTTCTGACGTTCCGGATCACGAATGCTTTCGATACGTTCATAGGGGATGCCCAGAAAATCACAAAATTTTACTGCAGTACCGGGCAGTGTTGTTTTTTCCTTCTGATGGCTTTCAATTATTGATATCTGATCATCCTTGAAAAGGCCCTTCGCACTCTTGAATACATGAAAAAGTTTAATTATGTTTGTGTCTAAATTGGGTGCATTAATGAATGTAATATTCTTTTTGTCCGGAATTTTCATTGTAATGTTTTTTTCTGTTGCAGCCTGAATATATGATGCATCATTTTCAATGGCACGCTGCAGTGATTCCCCGTATTGACGCCCGGAGCCCACATGAACGAAAATCGTATCATTATTTATGACGATATCCGGGCCATATTCCTCTACCGGTATTTCAGAGAAAT
>DAOSYC010000173.1:0-7960 GCA_035380905.1 Spirochaetota bacterium
CCGGCTGCTGGATGGCGTGTTTTGTGGAAATTCTCCTGGCAACACCGAAATTCTACCAGCGTATGATTGTAAACCAGCATTGTGATTAAAATACTGCATATATAGTAGACGAAGAAGGGAATTGCATAAACGCAATTCCCTTCTTCGTAGTATCATACTTTTTAAAAATCATCACATCATTTATACCGCGCTTTAATATAATCATTCTTCATATACAGTTCTACTATGTAATGGTCCCCGCTTTTCACCAGCACAAGGGGTGAGCCATTTGAAATATCCACACACTGCACTGCATCATCCCCTGTAATCAGGGCCGAAGCAAGCTTCCCGAGGAACGGCTGATGGCCCGAAATCATGATCGATACACCTGTTCCCTTCAGCCCATTCAGCTCTTCCAGTAAATCCCCGATATCATCATTCGGGTTGATATTACTCCTCGCATCCAGACGGACTCCTCCCAGAGCAAATGAAATAATCTCCGCGGTTTCAAGGGACCGTGCCTTTTCACTATGGAGTATAACGTCCGGATAGAATGGCAGCTTTTTGAGGAACTCCGCCGCTCTTTTCGCCTGCATTACCCCCTTCTCCGAAAGATGCCTTTCCGGATCTGACTCTTTGGGATTTGCGTCACCGTGCTGAACAATGAATACCCGGAGCATACTACCTCTGCTGGGACTCCCTCTGCTTTCTCAGCATATCACGCATGCGGTCAACCTCACTGTGATGCCGCTTTACGATCTCCTCATACGCCTTACGGTACGCTTCACGCACTGCCGTCAATGCCTGATAATTGCTCTGCTGCTGTGCTGATATCCTGTCTGAATCTGATTTTATTGTTTGAAACGTATTATAGAGGTCATCACGCGAACCCTTGAATGTATCCGAAATACAGTTAACAGAGGAATTTGCCGCATTATTGAGATACATATCATCCTCAAGATTTTCATTTACCGTATCAAGTTCAGCTGCTGCACGTTCAAGGCTCTCCTTGCCGCCCCGTTTATTGCTGCTGAAATTTCTTTTGAACCCCTGAATTTTTCTGGATGTCCGGCCGTTGTTTTCCTGAAATTTCCCCATATAATTCCTGTAGCGCTCACCCTGCTGCTGAGGATTTTTCTGAAATGATGTATTTTCATCATTCTGGAATTCATCGAGGTCCGGATCATCGTCGTCAGATACCGGCCGTTCTGATACCTTTACCGTTGTGTTGTCACCTTCATTTATATTGACCCTGCCATAGGGATTCCGGACTTCAAGCTTACCTTCGTTAAGCGCCACACGGGAATTACCGCCATCGCTTACCGCGATGGAGAACTCTGTTCCCCTGATAGCGCATACAGTAGTTGGCGTATACACTCTTCTGGGTTCACCTTTGGTAAGTTTCTGAAATTTCCCCTTTACCACACCGGAAATAACCGATACAAACTCTGAATTCTTTACCGATTCGTTACCCACCATAATCCTGCTTTTCTCACGTACTTCAACGCGGCTCCCGTCTTTGTAGGAAAATGCCACAAGGGCCCTGTTCCCGGTAATAATGGTGTCCCCGGATTTTATTGGCGTCCTTTCGGTTAGGTTCATTGTCTGCTTTTTCCGCATCAGTTTCACATCACCCACCAGAAATGTAACCTGAAGTGCATACCCTGTTGATGCCGCGAACAGCACAATCAGCGAACAACAGATTAGTACTGCATTTTTTCTGGAACGTAAGGTAGTTCTTTCCATACGTAAATCCCCCTGGAATTTTCTCTTTTTTACTTACCGCCGCCTCCTGCAGTAACATGTACATAATTGTATTACATACAAACCTCATGGAGACAATACGGTTGCTGATCAATGCAAGCAACTTTATACAAATGTATTAATACGTATAATTATACTATTATTCCGTTTCGAAAGCAATTATTATTTTATGTAAACCACGAGACTATGTATCGGCTGAAAAAGCTGTTCTGAAACCATAAAAGGGACTTCTCGCGGTCGGACACCGCCTGAAACGGTATTCCCTGGCGCGCTGCAGGCTGCTGCTGTTCAGAGAACCTCCCCGCAGGACCTTATATGTTTCACCGAATTCCCTGTTTTCAGGTCCCCCGGGGTATGCGTCAAACCAGTCCCCGCACCACTCCCATACTATACCCGGCGGATGACATAAAGTGTCTCCGGAAAATATTGCTATCATCTGATTAATATAGGAATCAGCCGTTAACGGAATAAAGGGTTCACCGCAGCCCGCCACTTCTGGATTCTGGTACTCCATTATTGAAGGAACACCCTGCAATTCCGCGCAGGCCTCCCATTCTTTTTCCGCCGGAATTCTCACGCAGCGGCCTGTTTCCCCGGACATCCAGGAACAATATGCTGCCGCGTCATTCCAGCTTACCTGCAGCACCGGCAGCATGTCAGCGTGCGAGGAATACAGAAGGTCCGCATCGGTGCGGAAAGGGTATTTCCAGGTAAGCAACCCCTTCTTGTTCCATCCTCCATCCTCCCAGGTCCATCCCCACCCTTCTTTTTCCGCTTCAGTAACATAGCCGGTAGCTTCAATAAATGTCCTGAAACCGGACACCGTAACAAGTTTTTTTGAGATATAGACTTCATGGATATGGACAGAACCTGCGGGAGTTGCGTTATACAGGTATGGACGTTTCATTGTACCGGAAAAAACAGCTTCATCAATACAGCAGACAAGGGATGTCTCGAGGCCGAACCCGTAATTCCCTGCCGAAAGTTTTATAAATGTATCTTCATGTATCTCCATGGCATCCGCTGTGCACATTCCTGAAAACTGAGTCCCACCCCTTAACGGGTATCAGTTAAATAAGTCCCGCCCTCGAGAACACATAGTCAATATTAGCAAGATACCGCTGCAGATCAAATATTACATCGAACTCCGCCGGTGTAATTTTTTCAGATATTACCGGGTCCGCCTCTGCAAGGTCACGAAGGGTCCCTTCCTTTTTCCACACGCGCATCGCAATTGACTGCACCAGTTTATAGGCATCCTCTCTGGTAATTCCGGTTTCCACCATTTTCAGCATGAGACTCTGTGAAAAGAAGAGCCCCCCTGTCCTTTCAATGTTCTCCATCATCGATTCAGGATACACGAGAAGGTTCTCCAGAATGAAAATCATCCTGTGCAGCAGATAATCCAGGGCAATCGTTGAATCCGGCAGTATCACACGCTCCGCGGAGGAGTGGGAAATGTCCCGCTCGTGCCAGAGGGTCATATTATCAAGGGCCACATTGAGGTTGGATTTTATCACCCTGGAAAGCCCCGAGACCCTTTCTGAAAGAATGGGGTTCCTTTTATGAGGCATTGCCGATGACCCCTTCTGCCCCTTCTGGAATGGTTCCTCCGCCTCCCGAACCTCTGTCCGCTGGAGATGACGAATTTCTGTCGCAAGTTTATCGAGGGTACCCGCGGTTATGGCAAGGGCCGCCATATATTCCGCGTGGCGGTCACGCTGGATGACCTGCGTGGCAACAGGCTCAGGCTGCAGCCCGAGCTTTCTGCATACATACATTTCCGTTTCGGGAGAAATGTTGCTGAAGGTCCCCACAGCCCCTGAAAGCTTCCCGAATGATACATTGGCAATAGCGCCGGACAGGCGCTCCCTGTTTCTTCTGAACTCCATATAATAGAGGGCCATCTTCATGCCGAACGTCGTGGGCTCCGCGTGGACACCGTGAGAACGCCCCATACAGGGGGTGTCCTTATATTTCAGGGCGAGGGTTTTCAGCGCCTCAATGACACGGTCAATTCCTTCAATGATTATTTCCCCCGCCTGTTTCATCTGAATGCACAGCGCGGTATCCCCGATATCACTGGATGTCAGGCCGTAATGAATATACCGGCTTTCAGGCCCCACGAATTCAGCAACGGAGGTGAGAAACGCAATCACATCGTGGTGTACTTCGCTTTCAATCTGCTGAATACGGTCCAGGTCAAAATCAGCTTTCTCTTTTATGACCTTCAGGTCTTCCGCCGGGATTATCCCCTGCTCCCCATGGGCCTCACAGGCCGCTATTTCAATATCGAGCCATATCCTGAATTTATTTTCCAGTTCCCATACATCAGCAATTTCTTTTCTTGAATAACGTTCAATCATGGTATCCTCTTCATACATATCTCACCGCATGGACAGCGCGTACGGCCCTGCGACAGTACAACACGGCGTGGTCGGGCAAAAAAGGAATTTTGCTAAACATAACAATATATTGTCAATTGAATTTTTCTATTTATTACCCGAACAATCGTATCACAGAAAACAATCAGGAGGGGGGGCGATACAGCTCTGATTTCAGAATAAACCCGTGATCCAGCCGCAATGCGGCCCCGGATTCCGCCATGAAGGTATTCCGGCATCCCTGCCCCATACCTGGACCAGTCCGGGAGACAACCTACATCCCCCGCTGGTTGGAAAACAGGAGCTCCTTGGATTTCAGCATAATGTGAAAATAGTGTTCCACGAAGATGCACATTGAGAACAGAACATGATGCAGTTCTTCTGCGGAAAAAACGCTATGGTCAATGTCCCTGAATTTCCGCGTAACCGCACGCTGCAGGAAATCACCGGTGCCGGCACTGAATGACGATGACCTGTGTGCCCGGGAACCGCCGGAGCAGGCGCCGCATACCGGTGTACAGTCATTGAAATCGAGGGTAAATCCGGAAAGATCTCTTTTTCCGCATACTTTACACGAGGAAAAGTCCGGGAGAATTCCGTTCAGCCTGAACAGGTGCACCAGGAAAAACAGTGTCACATTCACCGGAAAAGGGGAAGACGCCAGGGTTTCAATGCCGCTGTTCAGAAGGTCAAAGATCTTTGTGCCGGGATCATTGAATCCTGTTGTTTTTTCAACAGTTTCCAGCATCAGATACAAATGAAAAATCCGGCTCAGGTCCTCCCTGATGGAGTAGAAATGGTTCCGAACCTGAAACTCGCCGGCAACCTGATAGTCCCTGTCTTCATGATAATAATATACCAGGTCTACAACAGTGCCTGGTTCTGACACAAGGGCTGACCGTTTCCGGCTTTTCCGGATGCCTTTAAACACAAAACTGCGTTTCCCGTATTCCCGCGTAAATATACGCGCAATCCGGTCAGCCTCACCACCGGAGAAGGAAGAGAGTACAATACCCGTTGATTTCTGGATTTCCATTGGAAATGATTATTTTCCGTCTCTGCTGCGGGGCGGCAATGTAACAAGAATCCGGTTAATACGGGTCCCGTCAATGTCCTTTATCTTGAATGATATATCGTTATACTTCACACATTCATCTTTCACGGGAATTTTCCCGAAGATATCGAACACGAATCCCCCTATTGTATCAAACTCATCAACAGGAAGCGATATACCCATTTCTTCACTAAAATCAGCAAGGGGCATCCGTGAATCAACATCCCATGAATTTTTCCCGATCTTTTCCAGTTCAGGCAGTTCCTCGGTATCGAACTCGTCGCTTATTTCCCCGACAATCTCCTCAAGAATGTCCTCCAGTGTTACTATCCCCCCGAAACCGCCGTATTCGTCGACGGCAATTGCCATGTGGAGGCTCCTTTTCTTGAATTCAAGAAGAAGATCATCGAGGGGCATCGTTTCAGGTATAAAATAGGGCTTCCGGAGTATCTTTTTGAGGTTAAACTTTTTCGGTTTATCCACAAGGAAATTCAGCAGGTCCTTCACATGAAGAATCCCCACAATATTGTCAATGGTTCCCTTAAAGACAGGAATCCTCGAGTGCCCTGCGTCGGTTATAACTTCCGCGACATCTTTCATTGACACTGAGACATCCACTGCAACAACATCAATCCGGGGAATCATAATCTCCCGGACGTTCTGGGAGGAAAGATTGATGACGCCTTTAATCATGTCCTGCTTTGTTGATTCAAGCTCTTCCCATGAACTGACGCCGTATGTGCTTTCATCGCCGTTGTTCCCCTTTCCGGCGGAACTCCGGCGCCTGGATTTCTCAATTAGTCGTGCTAGATATTTCTTTATGCTGAAGGTGCGGATATTTTGATTAGGTTGATCAGGTTCCATAATGCTGCTGTCAATTCTCACTTTTTTTGTTTAATCACTCCATACTGTAAACTTCTTAATTGTGTCAACAAATACTTTTGCTCCCTCAATAGCATCCACTTTCATTAACCGTGCATCATTATAGAGAACATCCGACATAAACTTCCGTAATGCGATATATACATCTTCTGTTGGAAAGAACAAAAAGGAAAAATTGTCGCCCTGGCTTGCCAGAATAGTGAATGAGGAATGCAGCATTATGGGTTCTTTCGAAACCATGATTTTTTCCTGTTTCTGTCCGGTGAGCACTTCCATTTCATTAAAACGGTACGGTATCGATTTACCATCCTCCCTGAAAACAGGCTCAATATGCTTTCTTGAATATGTAGGGGGCTCAACCAGGACATGGGCCCTGTTCCCGTCAGTTTTAAAGGTAAGTCCCTCGGGTGTTTTGTATATATCCTTTACATTGGCATAGGCGGTAACTTCAAAAATTGAATACGTTGTATCCCCTTCGAAAAAGGATGATACAATAAACCCCCCCCTTGCGGGTATTGATTCACTCATATACGCTTTTAAAAGAGACATTGCTTTTGCCATATGCTTTCAAGCTCCAGTATTTATTATTATCTTTTCCAGACACGATGCAGCACCGTTATCAGGAATTTCAAACTCGCTGCCGTGTAAGAAACACTCCATTCTGCATGAAAAGTATTTGCCAAAAATCCTGTTCCGCTAAAAACTGCATATATACCGTCTGTCGGATTAAACACGATACGACGGGAACAAGGATACTTTTCGGCAGTTCGGTTATGCTGCATTAAACGTATAGAACGTAAAATAAATGGTTACTGCGCGTTTTCGATTTTCAATGACGAAAAATAAACCGAACGCCATAGATATTATGGTTACACTTCCAGATAGAAATCAATAAAAAAACAGGGACCCCGGTATAAAAAATGCAGAAACAATTCTTTAATCCTGAACCGAGAATCTTTGCACACAGGGGTATATCATCAGAATACCCTGAAAACTCGATGCCGGCTTTCAAAAAAGCCGTCGAGATACAGTCTGATGTTATTGAAACTGACATCCATTTCACGAAAGACCGTAAATTTGTTGTGTTCCATGATGAAACACTGGACCGAATGACAAACGGCACCGGGAAGGTCACCAGTTTCACACTGCAGGAACTGAAGACCTTTGATACCGGTTATAATTTTACCATTGACGGGACCACGTATCCCTACCGGGGAAAAAACCTTACATTTCTTTCTCTTGATGAGCTGCTTGAGGAATTTCCTGAACAGCGGTTCAACATTGATCTTAAAGATAAAAATACCAGCCAGGTGCCTTTCTATTGTGAAACGATAATGCGCCACAACGCACAACACCGGGTCCTCACCGCATCAAATTACCGGAGAAACCTTACCGCAGTGCGCAAAACGATTCCTGAAATGGCAACATCCGCAGGATTATGGGAGGCAATCGGCATTTTCTTCCTCTTCCGGGCGGGGCTTCTTTTCACAAGGAAACAATTCTCAATGGATGCGCTGCAGATTCCCGAATTTATCGGTACATCAAGGATTGTCAGTGAAGTGTTTGTCCGGCTTATGCAGGAAAAAGGATTACGGGTGCACGTGTGGACCGTAAACAAGGAAGAGGACATGAAACGTCTCATCGGGCTCGGTGTAGACGCGGTCATGTCCGACTACCCTGCACTGCTTCAAAAAGTTTACGAAACTATTGACAGGGACCGTAACAGCTGAGATCACCCCGGGAATACAATTACTACCTCAGTACCTGCACCCATATTATGAAACAACTGCCCCCGGAGCTGCTCCGTCAGGGCGTTGACAAGCTGAAGCCCAAGGCTCCTGGAATTAAAAAAATCAACATCCGGAGGGAGTCCCGGGCCATTATCACGGATTACAAG
>DAOSYC010000174.1:0-7883 GCA_035380905.1 Spirochaetota bacterium
CTCCTCCCACGAACAGGGTGATACAGGCCGGGGAACCCCTGATGCTTGATTTCCATTCCATGTTTCAGCTTGCCCTGGGGGACCATTCACACAACTACCTCATAGGCCCCGCAACTGACAGGCAGCGGTGGCATGCGGACAATTTTGTAGCGCTTGTGAGCACGGTGCTGGATAACTACAAGGCAGGTGCAAGCCCCTCCTCCCTCGCGGAAATAATGCTGGATTGCGCCGAGTCACGGGGATGCGCCGACTTCATTGTTCCCGGATGCGAACATGGAATCGGGCTTTTCGGCGACGAGTGGCGGATCGGCGCCACCGCTGACGGCCCCATTCCCTACTGGACCGACCCCGACCATGTGTACCGCGAAAACGAGATGGTGGTCTGCGCGATGCAGTATCAGAGCCCGGAGGAGGGAATCGGTTTCAGGTACGAGAACGATATCCTCATCCTGAAGGACGGATGCGAGTACATGTCGAAATATCCTCTGGCCATTGAAGAAATCAAATAATACTGTTTCCTGTATTTTACGTGTGAGCAATGCGTGTCTGGATTTTTTCAGGCACGCTTTTTTTTAAATATGCTGTATCCCTGAAGCCTTAGTCATACACCTTCCCGAAAAATAATTTTATTGACAAACCGGCAAAAACGACCATACAGGTATTGTATGAAATTATTATCCGGAACATTCAGAAAAATTCCAACGGCAATTCCCCGACAGCTTAAAAATAAATCTTCGAGGTCATGGGCCGCATCACTGATAATAATCCTTTCCATTGTTATCTGCACGGAACTGTCCTCCTGCAACGGGTTTTCCGCGGTACAGATATCCCCCCGTGGAGTAAACCGGACTGAAGCCTTTGACCGGAAAATCGTGAATATAATGAATGAGTACAAGATCATCGGCCTCTCCTTCGTGGCCGTGAAAAAGAACAGGATCACCGGTTCAGGATTTTACGGCTATGCGGATAAAGAACGGAAAGTCCATACCGGGCCGGACACCATATACAGAATTGCCTCAATATCGAAACCTTTCACCGCTACTGCCGTTATGCAGCTTGTGGAACAGGGGCGGCTGAGTCTTGACGAGGATATCAGCCGTTATCTCGGCTACAGGATCCGGAACCCCTATTATCCCTCCAGGGCCATCACCATCCGCCACCTCCTGACACATACCTCCGGGATCTGCGACGGCGGCCATTACGAGGCGTTCCTTTTCGGCTCATATGGTGATAAACCGCCTTCATTCAGGGAACTGCTGCTGGAAGAGGGGCTCTATTATTCACGGTCCATCTGGCGGAGGTCGCGCCCGGGAAAACGTTTCTACTACTCGAACCTTGGATTCGGCATACTTGCCGCCATTATTGAAAAAGCGTCGGGGCAGCGCTTCGATGAATACTGCCGGAGACACATCTTCACTCCCCTTGGTATGAACGCGGGTTTCACTGCGGCAGCGCTCCCTTCTGTCGACAATGTTGCGGTTCTCTACGCCCACTACAGCGAAGAGGAACGGAAGCAGCCGGAGTATGCCGGCAAAAAAGAGTTCGAACCTTCGATCGACGACTACCGCGGCATCGCGCCGGAGCCGCGGAACATTTCACGGTTTCCAAGGGGCCACAACGGACTTATGTTTTCGCCCCAGGGAGGCGTCAGGACTTCCGCCCTTGACCTCGCGAAATTCATGACTGCCCATATGAACTACGGCTGGTACCGGAACGCCAAAATACTGAAAAGCAGCTCAGTGTGGAAAATGCAGACTATACAATGGTCCGGACGGCGCCCCAACGGCCTCTACCGCACCAACGGCCTCAGTTTTCACCTGACACGGCACCTTGTGGAAGGGACACCCCTTGTGGGACACAGCGGCAGGGCCTACGGGTTTCAGGGGACCATGTACTTCGATCCCCGCAGTGATTCGGGAGTTGTACTGCTCATGAACGGCGGTGATTACTACAAGGACGAAAACGGTGTCAGCGAGTTCCACGATATCGAAGTCATTCTCTACAGGCTCATCTACTCTCAGTTCATCAGCGGAGCGCAGTACGCTCACCGCGCGCGATAGCTGCCGTTCTCATATTTCTCTATCACTCCCAGGGCAAGGAGCCGTTGCAGGTGTTTTTTCACCATGCTCTTTTCCCAGAACAGCACAAAGCTTGTGGGATGCTCGCGGTATATCAGCCGTTTCGCGGCAATCTCATGGATCCCCGCGGGCTGCTGCTGCAGAAACTTCAGAATACGCTCTTCACGTTTATGTATCCTGTCACGGTACTCAACGAGCACATCATTGATATTATCATTAATGATATACGGTATATGCCCTGTAGAAACCTTTTTCAGCTTCAGCCCTATAATGCGGTTTATGGTGTCGATAAAATCATCAACCCCTGAATCATCGTCGCCATACCAGGGGCCCACCTTCGTGAGGCACACATCACCGAGAAAGGCGAATTCCAGCTCCGGGAAATAGAAGGAACAGTGACCCGCGGTATGCCCCGGTGTATGGATCACCTGTATTTCAGTGCCGCCGCAGTACAGTACCTGGCCGTCCCGGAGGTCTTCATCCACGCGCCAGGGCTCAAATATTCTCGGCATTGTTTCAACGATTCTTCCAAGCTCCGGAGCATGGTCTTCCACACTCCCCTCCATCAGGTCCTCCCATCCGTCGGTGGCGGTGAGTTTCTCCGGCGTATTCATGGCCTTTGCTTCTATAGGGTGCGCGTATATCCTGGCACGGGTAAACAGGTCATTCCCGCTGATATGGTCAAGGTGGTGGTGTGAAACCAGAAGGGTATCTATGGTTTCAGGGCTCACGGAAGCAAGTATTTTCCCCGCCCCGCTGTCTATTATCAGGCGTTCTGTATCTTCCACAAGAAGACAATTGCTGGAGGTAAACCCCTCCTCGGTAAACACCATGGATACCGTGTCAAATAGTTTCTCAATCATATACCCTCCTCCCGGTGGGACATTATACTGCCATATACTGTATATATCATTATCTACTCTAAAACCCAGTTTAATGATAACAAGTGAACATGTTCGACCGCACTGTGCTATACACACGGTCCTGCCATGCTGATAGGTATTATTCGGCAAAAAGGCCTGCTAATGTCAATCATTATATAACATAATGACTATTAATGTTATGATTAATTGTCTGATATCTGAAGCCGTTTCATGTATGTGTAGTGTGTGATATGCCCCCCGCAAGAAACTGATCAAAAAAATATTTCTATAATTGACATATATCATTTTTTCGGTATGCTGATAATTCAGATGATAAAACTATCGTGTCTTTACTTTCAGATATGAAAAACTACGGACCCGGGGCAATCCTGAAATTAACGAGAATGCTTTCAAGTGAAATCGATACGGAATCGCTTTCCTGCGACATAATGAGATCGGCCATGGAGATTTCCAACGCGGAAAAGGGATTTTGCTTTTTCACGGAAAACGGGGAGCCTGTTCTTAATGCGGAAGGCACCCTGATACATGGGCAGGAGGGATTGAGTATATCAGTACATGCCGCAGGTCCTCTTCCCCCGGGGAAATCAGTATTTGACAGCACAGGGCCCCGCATGGCCCTTTCTGTATTGCGCCACGTGTTCACCACGGGAGAGGATGTTGTACTGAACGATATCACCCTGCATCCTGAATTCGGGGACGACAGCCATGTGAAGGAAACCGGGCCCGGTTCACTTCTCTGTGTACGCCGTGACAGCGGCATGTCCCAGGTCCTGCTGTATCTTGAATCGGCTGCACCCCGTGAAGATGCCGATAGCGGCGGTTCCGGTTTTTTAGGGCTCCTTGCGGCACAGGGGGCGGTGTCCCTTGAAAATGCCCGCCGGTATCAGGAACAGGAAAAAACCCTGCGCCAGCTGAAGCATGTCCGGAGCATCAAGGACAGCCTGCTCCGTTATAATGAAAGGCTCAGGTTTGACACCCTTCAGCAGAAAATAAACGCCCCCTTTCTCACCACCGCCATGAATACGCTGCGTGAGCTTGCGGAAAAAGATATGGAGCAGGCCGACAGCGCCACTATTTTCCTGGGTGAAGTGTTCCGCTATATAACGGACGAGTCCTTCAACCCCCTTGTGCCCTTTCACCGTGAATGGGAGTTTGTAAAGGCATACCTGGATTTTGAAAAGCTCCGCCTTTTCCCAAATTTCTCCACTTCCATGGACTGCGCCGGCGATTTTTCACATGTGATGATACCTCCCCTCACCCTGCAGTCTTTTATTCAGGTTGCAACTGACACATGGTGCGGCGACGGCCATGGTGAAGACCTCACCCTTCATCTTTCCACGTCACGCAGCGGCAATAATATCACCATTGAAACCAGGTGCCGGGGTAAGGGAGTCACTCCCGTTGCCGCACAGCCGGGACTTTTCGACACGACACAAGAGCGGCTCCATCACGTATCAGGAAATCCCGGTATAGAACTTCGCCGGAACGGTCCGCATGACGTAAGTATTGTCCTGAAATTTACAATTACAGGTGCCGGCAGCCATGCATAATAATAACAGTATACATGTACTGATCGCGGAGGACGAACTCCCCGCGCGGGAACTCCTGATCGAATATATCCTCACCCGGCATGAGCTCCGCCTTCACGGCATCGCGAAGGACGGAGAGGAGACCCTTCACAAACTGTCGGAGGACCAGTACGACCTGCTGTTTCTCGACATAAACCTTCCCGTCATGTCAGGAATCGAAGTGCTTGAACAGCTCGATGTCCTGCCGTATGTCATTTTCACCACGGCATACGACAGGTACGCCATCAAGGCCTTTGAGATGGGGGCGGTTGATTATCTCATTAAACCTTTTACCCTGGAACGCTTCAACCGCTCCGTCAACAAGGCACTGTCCCTTATTCATAATAACGGGACCTTTATGAGCAGCCTCAGCCAGATCGGCCTCTCCTTTAAACAGGGTGAAAACCATTATCTCCTTTCGTATAATGACATCATCTACATTACATCCAACGGCAGGCACTCAATCATTCACACTGAAGGAAAAGATTTTGAAACCGCGATACTCCTGAAAGAGATGGAGCAGAAAGTCCCGGGGAGCCTTTTTATGCGGATACACAAGCAGTGTATTGTGAACATCTCATTTGTTTCCCATGTGCAGTACCTCATGGGGGGGCAGTATGAAATGTTCCTGAAAGACAACGAAGGCACCTCCCTCACGGTGGGCAGAAAATACGCCAGGGACCTTAAAAGGACCCTGGGCATTTAAAGGGCACTTCCATGACTGAATCCGACGGAACAGCTTTCTCCGGCAGCACATTAATGCATACACGGGAATCCATGGAGCAGCTGATTTGCGCAGCCCGTACCCTTGCAGAGGAAACCCGCTACGAACACCTCATGGAGACCTTTGTCCGCATGTCCCTGAAAATCACAGGGGCCCGGCATATGCTTCTTATGGTTCGATACGGGAACAGGATAACCCTTGAAGCGGAAGGTACTCCTGTTGAAACCGGCACCGCTGATGACATCGATATATCGGTGCATACGAATACACCCGCGGTTATACCCCATCATGGAGATATCTATTTCCGGGGGATGCCCGTGCAGAGGTGCATGGAATTTCTTGGAGGAAGTTCCGATATACTTCAGTGCGGCAGCTGCCCGGAAACACCTGTCCCCGGGTCCTGTATCGACCGCCCCGAAGCTGTACCGGTACTCTTTATCCGGAGCCGCTTCAGGGAAAAGGAAACCATCGGCTATTTTGAATTCCCCCCGGGACATGGCGGATGCGGCGACGATACAACCGCCATGCTGCACCCTCTCTTCATGCAGGGGGCGGTGTCAATCGAGAACGCCCTCACCTGCACCAGGCGTGAGGAGATGGTCCGCAGGTACCACGAGCTCTGCGAGATAAGCGACAGGATACTCCGTGAATTCGAGATATCCCATTATGAGAACCTGCAGCGCAGGATGAATCCCCACTTCCTGTTCAATGCCCTTAACACCATCCATTCCCTCATCAACAGTGATCCCGACAAGGCCCGCACCGCCATTGAAATGCTCGCTGACATCTTCCACTTCATTACCGACAAGTCCTTCATGTCCCTCACCCCCTTTGATGATGAGTGGGGGTTTACCGGGAATTACCTTGAATTCGAAAAACTGCGCTTCCCGGAAACCTTTTCCTTCGGGATGAAATGCACCGGCACATTTGAAGGCATTACAATCCCCCCCCTCACCATTCAGCCCCTTGTTGAGAATTCGATAAAACACGGCCTCCGGAAGAAACGTGATTCGGGACACATTACGATTGACGCCCGCAGGAAGGGACATCTTCTGACCATATCCGTTGCCGATAACGGCACCCGGCTTACACGGAAAAAAATATTTACAGGCACCCTGGGAAACATCCGGGACCGCCTGAAATATCATTTCCCCGAAGCGGACCTGACGCTGAAAAGCCGCCGCGGAGGCGGGGTCACCGCGGTTATTAAACTTGTTCTGCCGGACACAAAGGGGGCCCTTTGAACACAGTTAAGGACCTCACAAACAAACTGGCCGCACTTGACGGCAGGGGATATAAAGCATACAAGGAGATACAGGGCGCTTATCAATATCCTGATTTCAGTGTGATAATTGATCATGTCCAGGGTGACCCCTACGCCGCGCCAAGCCGTGTGCGGGCCATCGTCCCGATGAAGACTGCCATGTTCCCGGAAGACACGTTTCACACCAGGCCCCGGGAGACCGCACTCAGGGACTATATAACCCGGCAGTTTGCCCTGGCCTGTAAACAGGTTGCGGGGAAAACCCGCGGCACGGGGAAGAGCGGCCTCATCGAAATCGACAGGCCGCGCCAGGAGGTCCTTGAACGGACATCAGCCTTTGTGCGGCCTGATGAAGTGGAACTGCGTTTCGTCATGGGGCTCCCGGCATTCGGGAGAAAAATCGCGGGACGACATGCGGCAGCCATGTTCGGTGATGAGCTTCCGCGCATCGTGTCCTCCTCGGTGTTCTACCGCAACCTGAACAGCAGGGAACTCTACCATCACATTACCACTGTTGAGGACGCGGAATGGCTCAGACGGGAACTGCCGGGAAAAGGACTTGTGGCTTTTGTGGCTGACGGCGCCATCCTCCCCCGGCGGACCGGAATCGACCCACGGCCCATGGCTGCAAAGGATGCCGTGCCCTTCAGGTCACCGGAGACGTTCCGCACATCCTTCACCCTCCCCAATCACGGAGAAATAACGGGAATGGGAATACCAGAAGGCATCACCCTCATTGCCGGGGGCGGGTACCACGGCAAGTCAACGCTCCTGAACGCCCTTGAGATGGGCATTTACAATCACGTTCCCGGCGACGGGCGGGAGTTCGCGGTGACCGTTCCCGCGGCAGTGAAAATCCGTGCCGAGGACGGTCGGCGCATAGAGAAGACATGTATCACCCCGTTCATCAAAAATCTCCCATTCCGCAGGGACACCGACGCGTTTTCCAGCGACGACGCCAGCGGCAGCACCTCCCAGTCGGCGAACATCATTGAGGCGATGGAGACGGGGACGGAACTGCTCCTCATTGACGAGGACACCTCGGCAACCAATTTCATGATCAGGGACCACCGCATGCAGGAGCTGGTGGCAAAGGAACGGGAACCCATCACCCCCTTCATCGACATGGTGCGCCACCTGTACAACGAGCACCGTATATCGACAATACTTGTCATCGGGGGCGCCGGGGACTACTTCGATGTGGCGGACCGCGTGATCGTCATGAATGAATATTGTCCGGAGGATGTCACGGCACAGGCGCGGGCCATCGCGGAGAAATACCGCGCTGAAAGGAACGCGGAAGGGGGAACGTCATTCGGGCCGATATCACCCCGGATACCCCTGAAGGAAAGCTTCGATGCCGGG
>DAOSYC010000175.1:0-7739 GCA_035380905.1 Spirochaetota bacterium
CGGGAGGCCATGGCTGTTTTCAATGAAGCATGTTTCGCGGGGCTTGCGGTTGGTCCTGAATGGGGCGGTTCCGGAATGCCGGAGGTACTGTACCGCTGTATTCTTGAATATTTCTTCGCGGCGAGCCTTGCCTTCACCATGCACGTGACCCTCTCCGTGGGTGCGGCAAATCTTATCGACTATGGCGCTTCAGAGGACCTGAAACGTCTGTACCTCGGCAACATGGTGTCAGGGAAATGGGGCGGGACGATGTGCCTCACGGAATCCGATGCCGGCAGTGACGTCGGCGCTCTGAAGACGAAAGCGGTGAAGCAGCCTGACGGGACGTACCGCATTACGGGGCAGAAAATTTTCATCTCATCCGGGGACAACGATATCTATGAAAACATGGTCCATCCGGTCCTTGCGCGAATCGAAGGGGACCCGCCCGGAACGAAGGGAATCTCTATCTTCCTGGTGCCGAAATTTATCGCCAATCCTGACGGTACCATCGGCAGGCGTAATGACGTGGTGTGCTCCGGAATCGAACACAAGATGGGCATCAAGGGCTCCGCGACCTGCACGCTGAATTTCGGTGATAACGGTAACTGCGTGGGCTACCTCATGGGAGAGGAACGGAAGGGCATGAAGATCATGTTCCACATGATGAACGAGGCCCGTACTGATGTGGCGGTTGAGGCCCTAGGCGTCTCAAGCTCGGCGTACATGCATGCGGTGACCTACGCGAAAAACAGGATACAGGGTGCGGATGTAACGAAAAAGGACGGATCCGGCGTTCCGATAATAAGGCATCCCGACGTGAAGCGGATGCTCCTGTGGATGAAGGCGAATGTTGAAGCGATGCGCATGATTACACTCTATGCCGCGAGTTTGTCGGACATCGGCCACGGCGCCGGGGGTGATGAGGCGCGGGAGGCCCTTGAGCTTCTTGATTTCCTTATCCCCATCTGCAAGGCGGGCAATACGGATCTCGGCTGGCTTATTACCGGAGAGGCAATCCAGGTGTACGGCGGATACGGGTACTGCTCGGATTATCCCGTTGAGCAGCTCGCGCGTGACTCAAAGATCCTCGCAATTTATGAAGGCACCAACGGTATCCAGTCTATCGACCTCACGATGAGAAAACTACTCATGAATCCTGACATGGCGCTGTACCGTCTGTTCAAAAAAAAGGTAATGGCCACAATAGAACAGGCGCACGGAGTTGTGGATACGACGTTAATACAGGCATTAATTGAAGGACTTGAGCGGATGGATGAAACAGTTTCCTTCCTCGTGTCAATGAAGGACTCCGGAAAGATGGAGGCAGTCTTTGCTGCCGCCACGCCGCTGCAGCAGGGATTCCGGATGCTTGCCCACGGATGGATGCACCTCTGGTCGCTTTCGGCAGCCATGCCGAAGCTGAAGGAACTTGCCGGGAGCCTGGAGGGTGCTGAACTTGAAACAAAGGTGAAAGATAATCCGGAGCTGGCCTACTATTACGGGAAAGTACTCTCCGGCAGGTTTTACCTGGGAACAGAATTCAAAAAATTTAACGGCATCCTGGATTATATCCTGTCCGGAGAAAATGCTGTGGCGGAATCTTTCGCGGAAATATTTACCGGGGCCCTGGAAGAATAGGAGTTCTCCGGGAAAAAACAAAATGGAGGAAAGGGTATGGCGATGAAATCATCAAAGGAATATATCGATAGTCTCAGGAAGCTCAACCTTGTGGTGTACATGTTCGGGAAACGGGTTGAAAACGTGGTGGACGATCCCATCATCCGGCCCTCCATGAGCGCGGTTGCGATGACCTATTCCCTCGCGATGGACCCGCAGCATGAGGACATCATGACGGCGAAGTCCCATATTACCGGAAAGAAGATCAACCGGTTTACCCATATCCACCAGAGTGTTGATGATCTGGTGAAGAAGAGCAAGATGGGGAGGCTCCTGGGGTCCCTCACCGGGTGCTGTTTCCAGCGGTGCGTGGGGATGGATGCCCTGAACGCCCTTTCCATGACGACCTTTGATATCGATAAAAAATACGGCACACAGTATAACGAACGATTTCTGAAGTACCTTGCCTATGTGCAGGAGGAGGACCTTGTGTGTGACGGTGCGATGACCGATCCGAAGGGTGACAGGTCGCTGCCCCCGCACAGGCAGTCCGATCCCGACATGTTTCTCCATGTCATAGAAGAAAGGAACGATGGAATTGTGGTGAGCGGCGCGAAGGCCCACCAGACAGGGGCTGTCAACTCACATGAAATTATTGTTATGCCGACCATCACCATGCGGGAGGAAGATAAAGACTATGCCCTGGCTTTTGCAGTACCGAGCGACACGGCGGGAATCACCTACATAATGGGAAGGCAGTCCTGCGATACCCGGAAGCTTGAGCAGGGAACCATTGACCGGGGGAACATGGTGTTCGGTGGCCATGAGGCGCTCATTGTCTTTGACAATGTATTTGTTCCCTGGGAGCGGGTATTCATGTATAAGGAACATGATTTTTCCGGTCAGCTCGTGGAGCAGTTCGCGTCGTATCACCGCCAGAGCTATGCCTGCAAGGTGGGAGTCGGGGACGTGCTCATCGGCGCAGTGCAGACCGCGGCGGAATACAACGGCGCGGAGCGGGCCTCCCATGTGAAGGACAAAATTGTCGAGATGAACCATCTCAACGAGACCCTCTATTGCGGCTGTATCGCATGCGCCTCCGAGGGGCACTGTGAACCGAGCGGCACGTATTATGTCGATACGCTCCTTGCCAATGTTCACAAGCAGAATGTCACAAGGTTACCCTACGAGATAGCACGGCTTGCCCAGGACATTGCCGGCGGACTCATGGTGACATGCCCTTCGGAAGCTGACCTGAATTCAGAAGAGGTGGGGAAATGGGTGCGGAAATACTTTGCCGCGCGGAACGGTGTGCCTACAGAGCACCGTATCCGAATATTGCGTTTGATTGAAAACATTACCATGGGTACTGCGGCAGTGGGATATCTTACTGAATCGATGCACGGTGCCGGTTCTCCCCAGGCGCAGCGGATAATGATTTCAAG
This sequence comes from Spirochaetota bacterium, assembly GCA_035380905.1. Classification (GTDB taxonomy): domain Bacteria; phylum Spirochaetota; class UBA4802; order UBA4802; family JAGODF01; genus JAKQCH01. Next base: position 3,045 of record DAOSYC010000175.1, read on the forward strand.
GCTGATTAATATCAAAAAGAAGCAGGAGACGGCAAAACGGCTGGCGGGAATTGCCGGAGATAAGGATGCCGGCAGCGAAACATGAAAGCAAAAAATAATAAATCAGCACTCGTGGTTGAAGGCGGGGGAATGAGGGGAGTGTTTTCCGCCGGGGTGCTTCACGCGTTCGGGGAAATTGGCTTTAATCCCTTCGACCTGTATATCGGCGTGTCGGCGGGGGCGTGCAACCTCGCGTCGCACCTTGCGGGACAGAACGACAGGAACTTCGATATTATTATGCGGTATTCTTCAACAAAACAATTTATCAACCCGTTACGATTTTTACGGGGCGGGCACTATATGGACCTTGACTGGCTCTGGGATGTTACCATACGCGAATACCGCCTGGACCTGAAGACAATTTTCACTAGTCTCGCCAGGGATAAGAAAGAATTCATTGTTGTCACCACCTCCATGAACTCAGGCAATGTGTTGTATCTCCGCCCTGATGAAGAGACCCTGGAAGAGTATCTGAAGGCATCAAGTTCGCTGCCGGTCCTGTACCGCACTATCCTGAAAATCGACGGCGAAGAGGTCACTGACGGAGGTATTGCCGATCCGGTCCCGGTCATTGAAGCGTTCCGGCGGGGCGCCCGTACAATCACGGTGATACGGTCACGGCCCGCCGGGTATATAAAGAAAAAAGAAAGGTTCGGATTCCTCGTGTCCCGCTACATGAAACAGTATCCGGGTTTTGTGGAAGCATTCCGGAGAAGGCATGCGGCGTACATGGAGGCAGTGGATTTTATCAACAATCCGCCGGATGGTGTGGTGGTACATGAAATTACTCCGGACAGCACAGTTGCGATGAGCAGGACAACCAAAGACAAAAAATCGCTCAGCGCGGCGTACCAGGCCGGGATGAAAGAGGGAATGAATTTTTTTAAGGCCGGCAGGAGCGGAACGCCGGCAAAGTAGTACGGGGATGTCAGGGCAGATGATACAGCATGATTTCTGCTTCGGATTACCCGGCAGTGTTAATAAATAATAGGGGGGCAGTTATGGAAAGATTTCCGGAAAATTCAATCGGGACGTTGCTGCAGAACCAGGTGGAACGAAGGGGCGATAACGCCTGTGTCGCATACAAAAAGAACGGTGCCTATGTTGACATCTCCTGGAGGGAGATGGATGCGATGATACGCAGCCTCGGGCTGTATCTCATATCCATCGGTGTTGCGAAGGGAGACAGGGTTGCACTCTTCTCGGAAAACAGATATGAATGGTGGGTAGCGGACCAGGCGATCCTTTCCATCGGGGCAGTGAACGTTCCGGTGTACGCCACCAATTCGGCAGAGGAGGCGCGCTATGTGCTGGACCATTCTGAATCTATTGCGTGCTTTGCCGGGACAGGGGAGCACCTCGCGAAGGTGCAGAGTATCAGGAAATCGCTGCCGAAACTTAAAACGGTGATAGTGTTTGATGAACTGCCGGACCAGCGTGATGGTGCCCTTCCGATACATGAAGCGTACAGAAAAGGCGATGAGTATGGCAATACAGGTGAATTTGACGTGAGGCTCCGCGGGGTGGGGAGGGACGACCTTGCCACCATAGTGTACACCTCAGGGACAACAGGCGATCCAAAGGGGGTAATGCTGTCCCATGGAAACATCCTTGCGAATATACGGCAGTCAATAAAGGACTACCTCCCGATACTAACGGTGGATGAAGTATATTTATCCATGCTTCCCCTTTCCCATGTACTTGAAAGAACATTAGGGTACTATCTCCCGATTTCTTACGGCGCCAAGGTGGCCTTTGCTGAGAACATCCAGACCGTGGCGCAGAATCTCGGGGAGATACGGCCCACAATCTTTTACAGCGTACCACGGCTCTTCGAAAAAATTCACGCCGGTATCGTTTCCCTGCTGTCAGCGGCGCCGCCGAAAAAACAGAAGATATTCAACCTTGCCATGGAAACGGCGCGGAAGAACCTTCCCTATGTGTGCGTGGGAAAGAAACCGGGGCCTTTACTCGGCATAAAAGTGAAAATTATGGAGAAGCTGGTGTATTCGAAACTTAAGGCGCTCCTCGGCATGGACCGCCTTAAGTTATGCCTTTCCGGAGGCGGGCCCCTTTCGGTGTCAGATGCAGAGTTTTTTATCGGCATGGGTATCCTGATTTATGAGGGTTATGGACTCACCGAGACGTCGCCGTTACTTTCAGCAAACTATCCGGGGAATATCATGCCGGGCAGTGTGGGGCAGGGTATAGAAGATACAATAATCCGGCTGTCCGATGAGGGCGAGATACAGGTAAAGGGGCCCCAGGTCATGCCCGGTTATTATAAGGATGATGAAGCTACTGCAATGGTCTTTACGGAAGACGGATTTTTTAAAACCGGAGATATAGGCCGGATGGATGAAGAGGGCAGACTCTACATTACCGGCAGAATCAAGGACATTATTGTTACTTCCGGTGGAAAAAACATCTCCCCGCAGAATATTGAGAACTGTCTGCGGGAGTCCCCCTATATTGAATATGCATCGATTATCGGTGACAACAGGAAATACCTGTCGGCGTTGATCGTCCCTGCCTTTGAAGAGCTGAAAAAGTGGGCCCTTCTGAATGGAGTCAGATATAACGATATAACGGGACTTGCAAACAATGAGCGGGTGCGGGGGATGTATGAGGAGGAAATACAATTACGCATGAAAAACTTCTCGCGGGTTGAACAGATCAGAGCGTTCAAATTGCTCGCTGCCGAATGGTCACAGGAAACGGGGGAACTCACGCCAACTCTGAAAGTAAAACGAAGAATTATTGAATCGAAATATGCTGATGAAATTGAACAATTATACCGGGAAAATTAATAGGCCCCGGGAAAAAGGAGGAGATAGTATGGATATCACTGATGTAAAAACTATTGCTATTATCGGCGCGGGAAACATGGGACATCAGCTCGCGGTGCATTGCGCTCTGTGCGGGTTTGAAACAACCTGCACAGATGTGAACACAGAAACGCTGAAGAAGGCAGAGAGTTTTGCCGGGAGCTACCTGAAGGGACGTGTGGATAAAGGGAAACTCTCTCCGGAAGAAGCGGAGAAAACACGGGGCAGGCTCCTTTTTACTTCAAGCCTGAAGGCGGCTGTGGAAAACGCAGATTACATTATCGAAGCGGCGGTGGAAAATCTTGCGACAAAAAGGAAGCTTTTTTCCGAGCTTGATATGCTGGCGCCTTCCCGCGCGATTCTCGCAACAAACAGTTCCCGTATCGTCAGCTCGCGCATAGCAGACGCCACAAAGCGCCCGGAGAAAGTATGCAACCTGCACTTTTTCAATCCGGCCCTGGTGATGAAACTTGTGGAAGTGGTGAAAGGGCCGCACTGCGCTGACGATACGGTAAAGGTTTCATATCAGCTCTGTGAAAAGCTCGGCAAGATCCCGGTGATGCTCAACAAGGAGATTGACGGGTTCCTCCTCAACAGGATGCTCGGGGCCCTCGCGAAGGAAGCCCTCTGGCTGCAGGAGATGGGCATCGCGAGCTATGAAGATCTGGACAAAGCTGCGGTGTACGGAGCGGGCCATCCCATGGGTCCCTTCCGGCTGATGGACCTCACCGGGATTGACCTTGAGTATATGATGCGCATGGAGGCGTTCAGGAATACCGGGGACAGGAATGATCTTCCCGCTCCGTCGGTTGTTGAGCGCTACATGAAAGGGGAATACGGCGAAAAGAGCGGCAGGGGATGGTATGAATACGGTAAGAATTAAGATTATTTTTTGAGAATACAATCTGCACCCGGTACTATCCGTGAATGGTGTTATGGTACCGGGTGTTAACACGGTTCATAAGTGGGACGATACGACACCTCACTCATCCCGCATGGTGACCCAGCCTCCGAACTTGTACCTTCGCCTGCATCTGATGCCGTCAATAAAAACCGGATTGTCGCCATCGTCGGCGAACACATAGTCGGCGGCCTTTTCCGGTGGTACTATTTCCGTGATATGACGAGCCGGCCGCCCTTCGCTGTTCAGCGCCCGTGCATCGCATTCGGGGCACACCGCCTTCGGATAGCTGCGGTATGGTTCGTCGAGCACTGCTCTGCATATTGCGCACAAGCCGGTATCAGCCATCGATGGTCAAATACCTCCCTTCCTGTTTTAGGATCATAGATTACCCGGAAATGATAATCTGTAAATACTATTTTTCGTGCCCCGGGTGCCGGGGCACGAAGCAGTGTTCATGATGAAGAACCTTAAGTGAGCGGCAGATACACTATTTATGCATTACAGATCAAAGAAGTATCCTATCTTCATGGAAAAGGATCCCTGAATTTTCCTTTGTGAAAACCTGTCGCCCGCTGCATCGAATTCCCGGGGGTTCGTGATATAATGGACCGCCGCCCAGGGATTGATGTAGAGGTTTCCGTATATACGCCATATATGACCTCCCCCAAGTGTAAGCACATAGTTGTTCCACCGGAATTCCTCCCCGGTGTCCTCATGGGAAATAGTGTTTCCCCAGTACTCAGCACCGGCACCGATCCAGAAACCGTCAAAGTGGTCACCGAACATGTAGTCCGCAATGACCGCAGCAACCGTGAGCTCCTGGTTCCCGAAACCGCTGCTCCCTGTAAGTTCCGGGGGAAGATACAGATGCCCTCCAATGGCACGCACTTTTATGTGATTGAAGGCGGCCCATCCCTGAAAGGA
>DAOSYC010000176.1:0-7725 GCA_035380905.1 Spirochaetota bacterium
TCTCCTGTGAAAGCTGCATGCACTGCATGGGGTACTGCCCGGAAAAGGCTGTTGAGGCAAGCCATCCCCTCGGCGCTGCCTTTTATTTCATTTTTTCCATTTCCTTTTCAGCATTCTTCGCGATGTATATGAAAAAGATATTTCCGGGTTTTTCCGGTCAGCTTCATACGGCACTCTCGCTTGTCATTGATTACTGTTACATTATTACCGGGTATTATCTACTGTACCGGGTGTTTCATCTTCTCATGAGAATTCCGGTGGTAAATACCATCCTCACCGGTGCGACCTTTACCCGGTATTACCGGCGCTACCATGAGCCGGAAACGGGAATTACAGATTATCATGCCGGCAGCTGCATCAATGACTGAGAAATAATTACTGTCTCCATTCCGCGCCGCGTTCCTTCATGCCGCGAACGCATTAATTTCTTTTTTATGCAACAAATCCCCTGCGTCCAATCCATATATATCGACCCCCGAAACAGGAGAGATACTATGATATACAAAAAATCAGATGCCCTTGAAATAATAAAGCACGGCGTACGGATGCATATTTACAACACCGGGGAACAGTGCCCTCAGGCGGCAGTGGTGCTGCAGGAAACCGCACATGGCCATGGAGAGGAATTCCTTCATGAAAAAAGCGCCTTCATTTATTATATACTTGAAGGCACCGGCACCTGGGTCATCGAGGACGAGGAATTCATGGTCAGCGCAACGGATGTGGTGATAGTGCCTCCGGGAAAACGGTTCTATTTCCGCGGCGCTTTGAAACAGCTCTGTATCACCGCTCCGGCATGGGAGGAACAGTTTGAGAAACACATCCGGGACGTTGACCTTTCATTGTAATGAGGCACCAGCGATATACCCATCGCCGGAACATGCCGCACCAGATTCAGGGAGTGTGTTTTTCCATTTTCTTCCATATTACATTCTGCAATTTATGTTCACAATTCATAAAAGGCTTGAATAATTTATTGGAGATGGTACCTCTTGGTCACGATGCGCACGCCGTAATATCATCGTCGTGAGCAACCAATCTGATTTTATATTGTATTACCAATGGAGGGGCAATGACTTACGATACCTTAAAGGCGCTACCGCCGAGAATAAACTACACCGAGAAGTACCGCAATGAACGTGATGTCCTTGAAAAGGACTTCCAGAAACACCTGGACGAATGGAAACAGACAGCCGTAATGGTGGTAAACCTCGCGAAGAAATACGGTGATCGCGCACAGCTTCATCACAAACCATACGGAACCTGGGAAACCTTTACATGGAACCAGGTTTCAGAAACAATGTTTGCCGTTGCCGGCGCCCTTCTCGAGTACGGCATGAAAGAACAGGAGATGACCGGCATTTTCTCGACCAACCGCGCGGAATGGCACCTGTCCGATCTCGGGTCCCAGCTTATACGCTGCGTCCCCGTGCCGATTTACGCAACCAACACTGAAAAGGAAGTTGAATATTTAATAAATGATGCCGGCGTGAAAGTTCTGTTTGTGGGAAGGCAGCTCCATTACGACAGATCATACGCACTCCTTGACAGGTGCTCATCACTGGAAAAGATTGTTGTATTCCACAGGGGAACCAAAGTCCACGATGACCCCCGTGTCATCATGTGGGACGACTTTCTTGAGCTGGGAAGAAAAGCGGGGCACCGCGAAAAAATTGAAGAAATCATGTCGCGGGCGCACTATGAGGACATGTGTACTCTTATATATACCTCCGGGACAACGGGGGAACCAAAGGGGGCTGTTCATACCCACAAGACTCTTATGCAGAACTCCTGGGGCGTCGGGAGATATCTTCAGGGGGGGTTCACCGACAGGGAATCGACACTCTGTATGCTCCCCCTGACTCACGTCCTTGAGCGGTCCTGGGACTATGGAATTTTCTCCATGGGGATGCAGATTTACTACTGCGAGGACCACAACGAAATCCTTGAATACCTTCTTGAGGCAAACGCATCTGTGATGAACGGCGCGCCGAGGCTTTTTGAAAAAATATATTCAACAGTGTACACAAAACTGAAAGACGCCCCTCCCCTGAAACAAAAGCTTTTTCACTGGGCAGTATCGGTGGGCAAGGCCCACGGGGATCTGGTACTTAACGGGAAACAACCAGGATTTTTTCTAACACTGAAACGAAAATTTGCCGGAAAACTTGTCCTGGACAAAATCAAGGGACTTTTCGGGAACAACATGCACCACGTGAATTTCGGCGGTGCGCCCTTGAATCAGGAAATTGAAAAATTCTTTTTTTACTGCGGCGTTCTGGTTACCGGGGGATACGGCCTCACTGAAACATCTCCTGTTCTTTCGATCAATGGACCCGCGTGTTTCAAATTCGGCACTGTCGGCCCCGCGTCACCCCTTGTTGACATCCGGATTGATCCCGACTCCGGGGAAATTCAGGCGAAGGGCCCCAATGTATTCAAGGAATACTACAACAAACCGGACAAGACGAAAGAGGCTTTCACCGCTGACGGATGGTTCCGCACCGGCGACATAGGGGTTTTTGATGAGGATGGATATCTCAAAATTACCGACCGCCTCAAGGACCTCATTATCACATCCGGCGGGAAGAACATCGCGCCGCAAATGATAGAACTCATCATGGCGGAGGACCTTTTTATTGAGTATATTGCTGTTGTAGGTGACGGCCGAAAATATATCTCGGCACTCATTGTACCGTCTTTTGAAAACCTCGAGGACTGGGCAGCGAAAAACAATATAACCTTCTCAGGCAGGGAAGACCTCATAAAAGACCCGAAAGTCATTGAGTTTTACAAGTCAATAATTGACAATCGCCAGAAAGACCTGGGGCAGGTGGAGCAGATCAAAACATTCACCCTACTCCCGAAGGAGTTTTCTCAGGAAACAGGTGAAATCACCCCGACAATGAAAGTAAAGCGGAAGGTGGTCCAGGAGAAATACAAAGACCTTATTGACGCGATGTATAAGGACTAAAATACAAAAGGGCCTCCTGTTCCGGGAGGCCCTTTTTATATTCAGACATGATATTTCTTCACCACTACTACGCGCTCTTAAGTTTCGGCCTGCCGATAATGGCAGTCACACAAAATGCCGCCGCCGCTATAATCAGAAGAAGTTTCACCGCACCATAATATGATCCCGTCGTATCAAATATTCTCCCCAGCAGGACCGATCCAAGGGCAAGACCGATAATCTGGAAAAGCCCCGCAATACCCACCAGCTTGCTGAAATGTTCAATACCGAATTTCTCACCGAGAAACAGCGGGAACAATGTCGGGAATGACCCCAGGGCAATTCCATAAAACAGCACGAAACCCCAGACAAAACTGCTGTTCCCCGCGAGATACAACAGTGTCCCGAGACCGGCCCCGTGAAAACACCATATAACCAGGATCAGAATTTTCTTCGAAACCCTGTCCGCGAGTCCCCCGAACACCACTCTGCCGATAACACTGGCCCCCAGTGTAAGGCTCCAGAAAAGTCCGGCATCGGTAATATTCATGCTCCCCAGCATGGCGATGGCATGCTGGGTCATACCGCCGAGAATTACACTGTAGAGAGCCATTATAAGGCAGGTGAGAAAAAATGAAAGGGTGCCGAAGGCCTGTTTTACGGTAAAGTTCACCGCGGCCGCCTGTTTCACCGCAGCATCCCCGGAAACGGCGCCTCCGTCCGGCTGAAGCCCTATGTCCCCGGGACGGTCCTTTATCATGAAAAATACCACAGCAGCACAACACCAAGCACAATGAACCCCAGTACGCGGTATGACCAGCGCCAGTCAGCGGCAATGACGATCTGACTCGCCACATATACCATGGCCATGCCGCCGAGGCCTATACCGGTCATAATTATACCCATTGCAAGGCCCCGTTTCTTTTCGAACCAGTATGAAATGACCGTCTGCGCCGGCACCAGTCCAACCGACGCAAGGCCCACGGCAAGTACTATATACACCGCATAATACTGCCAGAGCTGCTGTATTGACCCCATGAGGAGTAATCCCGCTCCCGTAATAAGGGCCCCCGCCATCTGTACTTTCTTTATCCCGAATTTTGCCACTAATATTCCCACTACGGGGCTCAGTAAACCCACCAGCAGTGCGGCAATTGTGAAGCCCAGGGACACCTGTGTTTTTGTCCAGCTGAATGTCGCCTGAAGGGGCTCCAGAAAAACAGACACCGTATAAAATCCTGTGCAGAGACCGGCGAACAGCACTACAAATGTTGCGGCAACGATCCACCACCCGTAAAACATCGTACCTTTCTGATCCATTGTTGCGTTCTCCTGATTTTTACAGCAACTCCGGGATATCAATGCAACCCGGCGGAGCTGCTATTAATTTTGTACATACAGGGAAAGACCACGTATTTTCTCATGGCATCGCAAAACAGCATCTATATCTCTCTCCTCCCGATATACCAAATTCCGGCATTGTCAACATAATATTATTTTATAGTCATCATTTTTTACATTTCGTGTATCACATCCACACTATTTTTACTGGAATGCATTTCAGACTTGAATTCGGGCACGCTACAACGGCATCATTAAAAAAAGTAATTTACACCATATTCCCCCGTGAATACCATTGGCGAAATGCATTCTGTAAGGAAATTGCCACCAACAATCTCAGGATTATTTAAAATTTATTGATTTTTTTTGACTTGCATTCATCTTTTGCTATATATTATTGTCAATCTTTCCGGAAAATAAACACCACTTTAAACCATATACAATGAAACCATTTTTTAAAAGAAAACTTACACGAGCGGCATTCATTGCCCTCATCCCGGCAATTATTCTTGCCACATCAATTTACAGCGTCCTTCTGTCCTATGCCGCTCCGGACAGCGGACGGTGGACATTGGTGACTTCCGGGGCGCCCTTCCAGGGAAGGTCCGGCCATACCGCGACGGTATTCAAAAACCGGCTGTGGATTATCGGGGGATGGAACGGAGGCGACGGCCTGAACGACGTATGGTCCACCACTGACGGAAAAACATGGACCTGCGCCACACGGAACGCCCCCTTCAGGACCCGTGCAGCCCATACCGCTGTCGCCTTTGACAATAAACTCTGGGTCATAGGGGGCCTTTCCTACGACAGTGAAAGGAACATTGTTGACCTGAACGACATCTGGTACACCTCTGACGGCACACACTGGGAATGCGCGACCCGCCACGCGGGCTTTACATCCCGGGGAGGGCACTCATCGGTAATATTCAAAAACCGCATCTGGGTAATCGGAGGGATTGCCGGGGGCGCTGACGTCTGGAATTCACGGGACGGCGTCACCTGGAACCGCGTTACGAACAGCGCGGAATTCGGTTCACGGGGCGGGCAGTCAACGGCAGTCCTCAACAACGAGATCGTCCTTATCGGCGGCATGTATGTTGACAACGAAAACCGCTTCATAAGCCTCAAGGACGTCTGGATATCCGCCGACGGAAACCGGTGGAGGAAGGTGCATAACTCCGACGGCTTCTTCGCGGGGGGCGGCCAGTCAACCGCGGTTATCAACGGCCGTCTCCTTGTCATGGGGGGCTTCAGGAAAAGCGGCACCATCTTCGCCTCACGGAACGGTACGGAATGGGAACGCATTGACGGCTCCGCGGAATTCGGGGAACGTGTCGCGCATACCTGTATCGCCTTCAGGGACAGGGTCTGGGTAATCGGCGGGTATACCGGCGCTCAGCATACCAGTGACGTCTGGTCGGCACATCCCGATGCGCTGTAGGCGCCTTCACCAGTTCCGGCCATAGTCCGATATCGACCCGAAAAAAAACTATTATGAATACTGAAATAACACACACATACAGACACCATATCTGGAAATGGACAAAACGGCTGTTCCTTGCCATTGCCGCAGTTCACCTGATATTTATACTGGTGATGGGGGGAATACTTTTTCTGCTGCGCTCATGGAACCCGCCGGTCACCAGCCTCATGCTGTACCGCGAACATGTGTACGGCTACCGTTCCGCCCCTGTCACCTTCGCGCCCTTCAGCACAATACCCGACGACATCATTAAGATGGTGATTGCCACGGAGGACTACCAGTTTTACAGCCACTTCGGCATTGACATTGAAGCAATCAAGCGCGCGTATTTCATTAACCGGAAGGTTGGGTACAGGATGTTCGGCGGGAGCACCATCACCCAGCAGATATCACGGACACTCTTTCTGCTGCCGAAAAAAATCCTTCTGCGCAAATACGCGGAAATGATCATTGCCATCGAGATGGACCTCATCCTCCCGAAGGAGCGCATTCTTGAGCTGTATCTTAACTACTGCGAGTGGGGACATGGGGTATACGGCATCGCCGCGGCGGCGCGCCACCACTACAACAGGGACTTCCGGGAACTCACCGTGGACCAGACGGCCCGGCTCATTACCATCCTCGCAAACCCCATTGACTACAGCCCCGCGACATTCGGCAGCCGGAAATTCCTGGCATACCGTTACAATATTATTAAATTCAGATACTATACATACCTGAAGTTCCACAATTTAAGCCGAAGGCGAAGCGGAATAATTCATTAGCACATAACCCCGGAAATTCCGCGTGATACGGCATTACATTTTTTCGGGGGGTCGATATAATACTGCCTGTCCCCGCCCCCCCGTACGCGCGAGGAAACAATGCGAAGAAACGACAAGGAAATTAATTCCGGAGAAGAGCTTGCGTCAATCATACGGGAGGGCGCAATATGCCGCCTCGCCATGATAGACCACGGTAAGCCCTACATTGTCCCGATGCACTACGGGTACGATAACGGGACACTCTACTTCCATTCCGCGCCTGAAGGAAGGAAGCTGGAGATCCTCCGCGTGAACCCTGAGGTCTGCTTTGAAATTGAAACCGGTATTGAACTTGTGACCGCGGAAACACCATGCGGGTGGGGCGCGAAGTTCCGGAGCATTATCGGGTACGGCACCGCGTCATTCATTGAGGACACCGCCGGAAAAGCCGCGGCCCTTGCACACATTATGACGCACTACGCAGGAAGCGGGGACTTCCCGTTCACGGAACAGGAAGTTTCAGGGGTAGCGGTGTTTTCTGTTACCATCACCTCCATGACCGGCAAACGGTCCCCGGCACAGTAATTTTTTTCCGCAGAATTCTTGACGTGTCCGGATATTGTATCAATCATTTCACACGATACTACAGGAACGGGGTTTTCCCGCAGAAGTAACTATACCTATACCGGAGATACCGCCATGAGACACGACCGCATGCCTGACACCGCCTTTAAACTCATGAACCTCGCATTTAAGCTGATGGACCTGTTTCACCGCCCTGATAAAAAGCTGAACACCTTCGGCATACAGCAGGGATTCACTGTTATCGATTACGGATGCGGACCGGGACGGTACCTGAAAACAGCATCTGGACTCGCGGGCCCTTCGGGAAAGGTGTATGCCGCGGACATCCATGAACTGGCAATTGAAAATGCCCGCAGTATCGCGGAGAAACACAATCTCGGTAATGTTGAAACTGTGCTCATTACAGAGTACTCATGCCCCCTCGAAGACGAAACCGCGGACCTGCTGTACGCCCTGGACATGTTTCACATGGTTTCAAAACCGGAACCATTTCTCCGGGAACTTCACCGCCTTGTAAAAAAGAACGGCATTCTGATTCTTGAGGACGGCCATCAGCCCAGAAAGGTAACAAAGGCGAAACTCGATTCCGTGAAGATATGGGACATTGTTGATGAAAC
>DAOSYC010000177.1:0-4826 GCA_035380905.1 Spirochaetota bacterium
AATGAAAGAAATGCGTAGTGATAGAAGATAATAAAAAAGACCGGACTTGAATCAGTCCGGTCTTTTATTTGCGGGGTGTACGAGACTCGAACTCGCGACCTCCTGCGTGACAGGCAGGCACTCTAACCAAGCTGAGCTAACACCCCGTAATTGCAACGTGCTGTTAAAAGAATATTAATGGGCATTTGTGTCAATAAAAAATTTTAAAAAAATTTCATGAAATCAGTAAAAATTAAATCATGACTGCAATACCAGGCAGAAAATCATGTCAGGGGAAGTGTTCAATATTTTTAGATGTGAAGATGCCACATTCTGTGAAATGACGGGTTTACATTGTGTATTCTGTATTATAGTAATGTAACACGTGGTACACCGCGTAAATCACGGTGTTCTATCATTTTGCATTTGACAAAAGGTGTAAATGAATGCAATTATACAGCTGTACAGGAAAAAATAGAGAACGCAGCCAACATGATGCGCCGGAGCAGGGGATGTCACGAAAATTACTTGATGAAGTGTATGAGGAAATAAAAAGGAACAACCTCGAAGAGGGTGAGAAGATGGTGCCTCACTCCGATGAATTTATTAAATATTTAACCGCGTCCATGGGTGTATCGGAAGACATGGTGAAACGGCTGATAAAAATATTAATTAATTCGCATATGATTTTTTCTTTCGAGGTTGTACATCAGGATGAAATACGGAATATCCCGCAAATTGAAGGGTATGTGATAACTGACAGCACAATAATCCGGAATGTAAAAAACTATTATCAGCGACAGCTCGTGATGCTGTATTCGAAGCAGTTTAAAAAGGACCTCATGGTTCACCAGGTAGTAAAGGAGATTTTCCCGATAATCCGTACTTTGAATAATACGGGTCTTGGTAAAGTTGCCAACAAATCAATTATGCTGGAGGAGCTGGAAAAACTCCTGGATAAGGATTTCCAGCAGTATACGTCAGACTTCAAGGAAAAACAGCTTGAGGTCGAACTCAGTAAGGCAAACTTTGATCTGGACGATAAAAAGAAGAGCCACGGTCCCGGCATAGCAAAAACGGAGAGTAACGCCAGCGCCACGGCAGGTGTTTCAAACAGTATAGAGCAAAAGGGAATGGGGCGGGCCGTTGACTCGAAACGGTATCAGGATTTCGTCTCCAAAAAAAATAAATATCCCCTTCAGCGGATAATCAACATTTACGGAATGGATTTTTTTCTGAAAGTGAATCTGCGCAACCACCAGTTTACATACCTCAAGCAGTTGATAGAGGACAATCAGATACAGAAACGGTCCGATTTACTCCTTCTCAAAGATCTGCTGAGAGTTGTTAAAATGAATGCCGACCGGGATGATCAGGTACAGAAACACATTGAAGATGTCTATGCCCTGGAGCGGACACTTCACCATAAAATGTATTTCTCGGACCGGAGAAGAAAAACCAGGTAAGGGGCTATTGTTCCTTCAGACGTTCAGCGAACTGTATTCTCTTCCCGATAGAAGGATGGCTGTAAAGGAGAAATTCAACCAGGGGATGGGGGTTTTTATCTGAAAGGTTCCGGTCTGCAAGTTTCTCCATTCCTGATATAAAAGAGTCGGGGTCGTCAGTGAGTGTTACTGCAAACCTGTCTGCTTCCCGTTCGTATTTTCTTGAAAGGGCATTGGTGAGGGGCATAATTATGAGTCCCGTGACTGTGAGATAAAAAAGCAGTATAGGCAGCGCGGCGATATCATCCGGCTTCTGAAATCCGTATATCCCCCTTGTCCAGTCATAGAGGCCGCTGCAGACATAGAATGATAGAAAAATTATTACGCCGCTCATAATAACATTTTTCACAATATGGCGCTTCAGGTAGTGACCCAGCTCATGGGCGAAGATCACCATGATTTCTGATGTTGTAAACTGTTCCATCAGGGTGTCACTGAGAATAACACGCTTGCTTTTCCCGATTCCCGTAAAACCCGCATTGGCTTTTTTTGTGTCTTTACTCAGGTTGAAGCTGAATATGCCCTGTATCGGGATAGAGTACCTTCGCATGAGTGTATTGATTTTTTCACGCAACTCTGATTCCTCAAGGGGTTTGAATGTATAAAAAAGGGGAAAAATCAGCACAGGGGCGACGCGGGCCATGATTACCGCGAAAAGAAACACCGCTCCGCTGAAAATGACCCACCAGTAATGTCCCGCGGTCCGGATAAGAAAGAAAAAAAGAAGTGATACCGGCACCCCGATGGCAAGACCAACGCCGAGGGATTTCAGGCGTTCCGCAGTCCAGGCTGGAATGGTCTGATTTGAAAGCCCGTATCTGTGTTCAATGATATAGCTGGAATAAAAATCGAGGGGAAGCCCGATGATACCGTTCGCCGTACCGAGAACCGCCAGAAACAGGAGGAAAATATAATAGTCGCCTGAAACTCCGGCATCAGTGATCCGGATAACGAGCCATTGTGATATACCGCTGAATGCGAGAAACGCGATAAAGATAATGCCCGCTGCCATATCGGTGATGGTAACCCGGATTTTGATTCGATTATAGCGTTTAGCCTTCTCCCCGGAAAGCTGCGGTGTGTCATCTGCCTGCGGCTGTTTCATTATTGTTACACGCTCCGGTTTTTGTGTAATTGCGGTCAGATATACCAGTGTTAATTGCGTTCATTCCTCATGGTATCCATTCCGCGCTGCAGCTTCTCCATGCGTACCCTGAGGTCCGCCATGAGGTCTTCAATGGAGTCCGGTGTATATCCTGCCGTCGGGAGTTCTTCTCCAATATTGACGAACACACTGCCGGGACGGATAATGATACTCTCCGGTTTGAGGACATCATAGGCGCCCTCGATTATAATTGGAACAATGGGGACACCAGTCCTGACACAGAGATGGAAGAGCCCCTTTTTGAATGGCTGCAGCGCGCCTTCACGGGTTCTGGTCCCTTCAGGAAACATTGCAATGCGTTTCCCGTTACGGATTTGTTCTGCGGCATAATTGAGGCTTTCAATTGCCTTGTCCCGGTGTTTGCGGTCTATGGACACATAGCCCTGGAGTTTCATGTGCCATCCCAGAAAGGGAATCTTGAAAAGCTCTTTTTTTGCAACCCATCCGAAACGTACAGGGGATATTGCGCTGAGGACAAAAATATCGAAATGACTTGTGTGATTGGAGGCAAAAATTTGAATGGTGTCGGGTTTAATGTTTTCAATTCCCTGGACTGACATTTTGACCCTGCAGAACCAGAGTACAGTTTTAGACCACCATTGCATGCAGAAAAACGCGACAGTTCCCCCGGGATTATATATAATTGAAGTAACGGAAATGATTCCCCAGAACGTGGTATTGAGAACAATAAATAATGTACAAAGAGCAGAATTCAGCACGACTAAAATATTTCTCATGGCATAATCCTGGACACGGTAGATTATTGGTATTATTTAATTGTATTTGATAAAACAAAATATTGTAATGGCAATAGTTGTTGTGTCAATATAAAAATTAGTGTATATTTCTGATATATGATATGTATATATGGATGAAATGCAAAAGGAATTATAGCGGATACAGTTTTTTTATTTGAAAAAAAAACATAATAGTGTAAAGTCAAAGTATCTGCATACATTCTGACTGTAGTGAGATACCTCGGAAAAAAGTGCTTGCGTAACAGGGGAAAACACGAAGAAATCCTCCTCTGATTCACCGTAGCCCGATAATTATTTAATACAGCAAAGAGAAAAAATGGACCTTAAACACATTAGAAATTTTTCCATCATTGCCCATATAGACCACGGGAAATCCACCCTTGCGGACCGTATTATTGAAAAATGCCGTATCGTTGACCCCCGTAATCATGTCAGCCAGATGCTCGACACAATGGATATTGAACGGGAACGCGGCATTACCATTAAAACAAACACCATAACCCTGAACTATACGGCACAGAACGGCGAGGAGTATGTGTTTAATCTTATTGACACTCCCGGCCATGTTGACTTTACATACGAGGTTTCACGGGCCCTTGCTGCCTGTGATGGTGTCCTGCTCCTTGTTGACGCGTCCCAGGGAGTTGAGGCGCAGACCATCGCGAACATGTACCTTGCCCTTGAGAATGACCTGGAGATGATCCCTGTTATTAATAAAATTGATATGCCCAGCGCGGATATTGAAGGCACGAAAAAAAGTATAGAGAAAAGCCTGGGCCTTGATGCGGAGAAGGCGGTGCTCACTTCAGCGAAGGAGGGAATCGGCATAGATGAACTCCTGGAGCGGATTGTTGAAGTAATACCTCCTCCCCAGGGGGACCCTGACAAGCCCCTTAAGGCGCTGATTTTCGATTCTTTTTTCGACAAATATGTGGGTGTAATAATAAAGGTCCGGATATATGACGGTACAGTGAAAAAAGATGACCAGATCCTTTTCTGGTCAACGGAGAAAGTGTACACCGTTACGGAGGTGGGGCATTTCAGGATTGCCAGGGAGAAACGGGATGCCCTGATGCCCGGTGATGTGGGGTATATTGTCGCGGCAATAAAAACTGTCGTTGATACAAAAATCGGAGATACCGTGACAAATTTTCTGGCCCCCACGGACAAACCCCTGAAGGGGTTTAAGGACGTGAAGCCTATGGTGTTTTCGGGACTGTATCCCATGTTCAGTGATGAGTATGAGGACCTGAAGGATGCCCTTCTCAAGCTGAAGCTCAATGACGCCTCACTTATTTTTGAGCCGGACAACTCATACGCCCTGGGATTCGGGTTCCGTTGCGGGTATCTCGGGCTTCTGCACATGGAGATCGTTCAGGAGCGCCTTGAGCGGGAGTTCGGGCTTTCTCTCATTATGAC
>DAOSYC010000177.1:4926-7670 GCA_035380905.1 Spirochaetota bacterium
ATGCCGCTCTCGGAAATAGTCTTCAATTTTTATGATAAGCTCAAGACATATTCCCGGGGATACGCGTCTTTTGATTATGATATCAAAGACTTCCGCCAGTCGGACATGGTGCGTGTCGATGTGCTGGTAAACGGCGAGTCTGTTGACGCGCTTTCCTTTATCGTCCACAAGGACAAGGCGTATCATCGCGGAAAAGATATAATTGAAAAACTGAAGGATTCTATCCCGCGGCACCAGTTCAAGATCCCGATTCAGGCCGCGGTGGGAGCGAAGATTATCGCACGGGAAAATATCAACGCCCTCCGGAAAAACGTTACCGCGAAATGCTACGGGGGCGATATAACCCGGAAACGGAAACTCCTCGAGAAACAAAAGGAGGGGAAAAAACGGATGCGCCAGATCGGCTCCGTCGATATCCCCCAGGAGGCCTTCATGACAATCCTGAGGATCGACTGACACTATTCCTGCGCAGCAGTCGCCCTGTCAAGTTCCTCCCAGAATTTCTTTCTTTTATCCGAACCTGCTTCAGACTGAGCCGGGAATTCCAGAAAGGGAACCTGAATCCCGGCGGCACTGAACTCTTCCATCAGTATCTCCGCCATAATTCCCATGAGTACCGGGTCCTCCGGCGACGGACTGTCCACGGGAATTGGCGATTCCGTATTGTACCTGTTCACTTTATGTTTTCCCCAGTGAATGCCGCAGGTGGGGCTGTTCTCAAGTCCCACAAAGCAGGTGAGGCGGTAGTTGTTTTCCATGAATTCCTTTACCATGAGTACCGGCACTTTCAGCAGTTCCTTACAGTGGCTGCGGAAGAATGTATTGTCGTACTGCTGTCTCCCCTGGGGGTTGCGCGTGAGTCCCATCGCGGTTGTCTCAGGGCACGGGTACTGGATAATGCCGATTCTTCTTCCCATGAGGTAATCTGTCAGCTCTCTTGAAAGGGGGAAGTTCTGTCCAAGCACATGGACACGGCAGTAGGGGTTGATAAGGCACTGGGCAATGAGGATAATCTTACGGTCTTTTCTGGGCATAGTGTTCCTCCTCATACTACATGATGAAAACATTACATCGCGCAGAAATTATTCCGCATACATTCCCGGCCCCGCAACACCGGGGCCGGTTGTATCAGGCGATTATTCTTCGTATACCGCCCTGGACATCATATCAAGTGATGCGAGTTCATCTTCCGAAAGAGTAATATCGGTGCATTTGATATTGTCCAGCACCTGTTTCGGGGAACGGGCCCCGGTAATAGCCGCGAGGACACCCTTCTGCGCGATTACCCAGGCTGCCGCGACATGCCCGGGGGACGCGTTTTTTTTCTCCGCGATTTTCTCAAGCAGGTCCACAAGGGCCCGCACCTTCGGCCAGTATTTTTTCTGGAAGAAAGGATAGAAAAATGAACGGGCATCGTCTTTTTTAAAATTAGGCCGCTCTTTGTATTTTCCCGTGAGCATGCCTCCCCCGAGTGAGCCGTAGGGTACCATGTCAACGCCGAGTTCAAGGCAGGTGCCGAGAATATTTTTTTCAATGTTCCGGTCCAGCAGAGAGTACGGCGGCTGCAGGGTGGCGATATCGGCGAATTGCGCCGCCTCACGGAGCTGTTCCGATGAAAAATTTGATACCCCGATGTACTTTATCTTTCCCTGTTCACGGAACCGTACAAGGGCGCTCATGGTCTCCTCAAGGGGCGTGTTCGGGTCAGGCCAGTGGCACTGGTACAGGTCAATATAATCTGTCCTGAGGCGTTTCAGTGAATTCCCCAGGTCTTTTTCAATGAAGTCCGGTGCAAGGGTCGTGAGAAATCCGTTCTCCACATCAAGGCCGCATTTTGTAGCAATAAATATGCTGTCCCTTTTCCCCTGGATAATACCGCCTATCAAAGATTCCGCGTGCCCGGAACCGTATGCCGGGGCCGTGTCAATACAGTTGATGCCGTAGTCGATGGCGGTATGGAGCGCCCGTACCGCGTCATCCTCGTCGTAAGGGCCCCAGTTTGCGCCGCCGATTGCCCAGGTGCCCAGCACAAGCTGTGATATTTTCATTCCGCTGTCTTTAAATTGTACATAGTTCATGGTATAATTCCCTGTAAAAAAATTCTGCTGCCGCAGTGGAGTTGATTGTATCAGGGTATATACCATTGCGGGGCGATATCGTCAAGTGAAAAGAGCAATGTCACAGTAATTCCATGGGCAGGATGCTTCAATCTTCGTGAAGGGATTCGTGTTGACAGCGGCAGTCATGTCGATATACTTCTCTCCGGTATAAAAATTCAGTATGGCCGGATTTATTATGAATACATTACAGGAAGATACTGATGCGCTGATGCTGCGGCGCATCGAAGCATACGGGCTTGCATCAATGAAACACCTTCGCGCAAGTCACGGGTGGGACCATGTGCAGCGGGTATACAGTCTCGGGTGCCATATCGCCGAAAAGGAAGGGGCGGATCTGTTTATTGTGAAGGCCGCCTCGATGCTCCATGATATAGGACGGGAGGCCGAGAACCGGGCAGGTGGCGTATTGTGCCACGCACAGCTGGGAGCGGACATGGCGCGGAAATTTCTCCTGGAACTGGGACTTGATGCTGACCGGACGGAACAAGTTGTTCACTGTATTCTTACCCATCGATATCGGGGAGAGCGGAAGCCGGTAACCATAGAGGCGATGGCGGTCCATGACGCGGACAAGCTTGATTCAATCGGTGCAGTGGGGATCGGGCGCGCGTTTCTTTTTTCCGG
>DAOSYC010000178.1:0-7556 GCA_035380905.1 Spirochaetota bacterium
ATGATACAGGAATCCTCGATACCTCCGACCTTATCCGCGACATTACCGTCAAGTTTACCGACATCATGGAGGAACTCAATAACGATGAGTTCGCAAGTGTACTCTTCACGTTTATCACAAACCAGGATGACAAATTTCACCTGAAGTTCTACAACCGCGGCATGTTCTTTCCCATGATCATCAGAAAATTCAGGGACAACCCCATTGATGTCTACGACCTGAATAAAAGAGAAAAGGGATGGTTTCCCCAGAAGGGATATCTAATGGGATGCGCCCTCAGGGACCTTCTGGGCGACAAATATTACAACTGCCCCTGCTGCGAATTCACCCTCTATGAAGGGGACCGGGCCCTCTTTTACAGTGACGGAATAGTAGAGTCTATAAATCCGCAGACAAAGGAAGAATTCGGTGAAGACCGGGTAAAAGAGATTCTTGTGGCGAATGTCAACAGCTCCCCCCAGGAAACCATTGACACCCTCTTCAGTGCTCTTTACCGCTACATTGAAGACCCCCATTACCAGAAAGACGACATGACCTCTGTTCTCATTGACTTTCCCCTTGTGCGGTAACGGCCAATATTGTTTCTTGACTTTTTTTCACATAACCCCGCAGTATTAACCATTGCAGTATATAAAATGCTGCCAGTCATTATACTTTTATACGCAGGATGATACAATGGAACGGATAACAATTATGCCATGCCTCGACATGAAAGAGGGACGAGTTGTCAAAGGAGTAAATTTTATAGACCTTAAAGACGCCGGCGACCCGGTTGAGAATGCGGCATTCTACCAGAACGAAGGGGCGGACGAGCTTGCGATGCTCGATATCGCGGCAACACTTGAAAACAGGAAAACGAGGCTGGAGTGGGTAAAACAGGTGGCGTCAGTGATCACCATACCACTTACCGTGGGAGGGGGCATCAACTCCCTTGAGGATATTGAAATGGTCCTTGACGCAGGGGCCTCAAAAGTATCCATGAACAGCGCAGCAGTAAAAAACCCGGTACTCATAGAAGATGCCGCCAACAAATTCGGTCCCGAAAAAATCACAGTGGCCATTGACGCCCGGAGAAACGATGCCATGCCTTCAGGCTTTGAGCTGGTGGTATCCGGCGGAACAAAACCCGTGGGCCTTGATGCCGTTGAGTGGGCGGAACAGTGCCAGGAACTCGGCGCCGGGGTAATCCTTCCCACCAGTATGGATGGTGACGGGACCCTGAAAGGTTATGACCTCGATTTCACCAGGGCGATATCAGACGCAGTTGACCTTCCCGTGGTAGCGTCAGGGGGCGCCGGCACACTGGAGCATTTTTATGAAGGCGTGGTGAAGGGCGGAGCCTGTGTGCTTCTCGCGGCATCGGTGTTTCATTTCAGGACTTTTTCAATTCAGCAGGTAAAGGAATATCTACAGGAAAAGGGACTCAACGTCAGTATGTAAAATCGTTGAGACGTGCCCCGCAGTACTTGCAGAAATGCGCGTCGCTGTCATGTCCTTCCGACGCGCACTGCGGGCATGCCTGCGCGGTAATCCCGGCCCTCCCTGCCTGTGAAAGCTCCACAGTAACTATCCCCGTGGGAACAGCTATTATTGCATATCCCATTATCATTATGACAGATGCAAGGGCCTGGCCGATTATTGTTTTCGGGGCGATATCACCATACCCCACGGTGGTGAGGGTCACAATGGCCCAGTATATGCTGCGGGGTATGCTGGTAAACCCGTTTTCAGAACCCTCCACAAGGTACATGACCGTGCCCATGATCACCACAATACTCAGCACCGCGCCGAGGAATACGGTAATTTTGAAACGGCTTGCCCGCAGCGCCCTCATGAGAACATCCGCTTCTCCGAGAAACCGCGCCAGCTTGAAAATCCTGAACACCCGTAACAGCCGTATCGCCCGGATCACCAGAAAATACTGTGAACCCGCGAAAAAAATGCTGAGGTACGTGGGAATTACCGCGAGGAGGTCCACGATTCCCAGAAAGCTGAACATATATTTTACGGGCCGCCCCACGGAAACGATACGCGCAATGTATTCGATGGAAAAAAGCACGGTAAAAAACCATTCAACACCGCGCAGCTCCATGCCGTACCGGGCCTCTATACTCTGTACACTCTCCAGCATCACCGCCACAATGCTTATAACAATGGCCCACAGGAGCGCCACATCGAATGCCTTTCCGCCAAAGGTGTCAGCCTCGAATATTACTTCATGAAGTTTCCGTCTCCAGGGGCTGAGGATTTTATCCTTGTCCTGGACTTTTTTCCCGGTAATATCCATCAATGTCCGCTATTGAAATCAGATCGCAGATGCACGTATATCAGCCTGCCATTTTCTGGAGGAGCTTCTTTTTGGTTTCCTCATACTCTTCTTCGGTGATTGCGCCGCTGTCTTTAAGCTTCTTGAGCTTTTCCAGTGTCGCGGGGATGTCCTCGCTCTTCGATTCTTTTTTCAGCTTTCCCGCGACCTCTTTCCCCTTCTCCAGAAACTCATTATACTTTTCCTTCATTTTGTCTGTATTGAAATCAAAGACCGATCCCTCCCTGGAAAAATGCGAGTCGAACACTTTGCCCAGGGCATAGGTGGCTGCCCCCGAAAGCATTACCTGTGTCCCGATTCCAAGGGCGGTTCCGACACCGGGAATGGCCTTGACCACACTTGCCCCGAGACGTGCAAGAGTTGCTCCGGCAAGGGACGACACAAGGGACTTCCCTGAATCGTTGTCATATTCCGCGCCATATACCCCGGCAATCTGCCGGATCATGTCCAGCTGAATCGCGGTCACTGCGGCAATATCGGCAAGGGGGATTGGTATTGCCCCCGCGGTCATACTGTAAATAACATGGGAAAGAATTATTTTTTCAGTTTTTTCCTCATTCCCTTTCTGTTCATTTTTTTCTTCAGTCTGGACCATAGTATCTCCTCGTATAAAAAAATTCTCCCGTTTCGCCGGGATGCTTTCACTTTCATCCGGTTATTTCATGTATGTATTGAATAATAAGGTATACAATGCAGCCAAAAGTTTCCATAAAAAAAACTGAAATTATTCTCCTGACCCCCTGCATGCCTGGTACCGTTTTATCTCTTCACGGAAGTCATCCACCAGATCTTTAATATCCTTTTCTGTAGTTTCCCAGGAACACATAAATCTGCTGTGACCGGTCCCGATAAAATCATAGAAATGCCAGCCGCGCTCCTTCATGGCCGCAGCAACCTCCTCCGGCATCGCAATAAAAACCGAGTTCACCTCCCTGGGATATACAATCTCAAGAACCGGCAGATACCGTAACCGTTTTTCAAGCATGATCGCGGCGCTGTTTGCCCGTTCGGCATTTTTCAGCATGGAGCCCCCGGAAAGCATTGAACTCCAGGGTGCCGCAAGAAACCTCATCTTTGACGCCAGCTGCCCCCCCTGCTTACACCGGTAGCCGAATTCACGGGCGCACTCCCGGTTAAAAAATATTACCGCTTCACCGAATGCCATCCCGTTTTTCGTACCTCCGAGACACAGCACATCAACTCCCGCTTTCCATGATATTTCTGAAGGGTGTACATTAAGCGCGGCAAGGGCATTGGCAAAGCGGGCACCGTCCATATGAATACGCAGATCATAACGGCGGGCAAAATCCCCGATTTCATTGAGCTGCTCCGGTGTATACAGGGTGCCCAGTTCCGTTGGCTGTGTAATGCTGAGTGCCCGGGGTTTCGGATAATGTATATCGCTGCGCCGTGTTACCATCTTTTCCGCCGCATCCAGGTCAATCCTCCCCATTCTTCCGGGAATGGTAAGAATTTTGGTGCCTCCCGTGAAAAATTCCGGACCGCCGCATTCATCAGTCTCTATGTGGGCAACTTCATGGCAGATAACACTGTGATACGGGCGGCACAGGGTGGCAAGGGCAAGGGAGTTCGCGGCAGTGCCGTTAGAGACAAAAAATACATCACAGTCGGTATCAAAAAATTCACGTACCGCATATGCCGCCTTCCCGGTCCATGGGTCATCTCCGTACGCACGTGCATGTCCGCTGT
This sequence comes from Spirochaetota bacterium, assembly GCA_035380905.1. GTDB lineage: Bacteria > Spirochaetota > UBA4802 > UBA4802 > JAGODF01 > JAKQCH01. The sequence continues at coordinate 4,037 of DAOSYC010000178.1, forward strand.
TCGCTGCAATGAGCGCTTCCGCAGCTTCAGGACACATGCCGGAATAATTATCGCTGGCAAATTGTATTTTTTGTGAACGGTTTATATCGACCCCCATTGTACCCCCGTACTGACTCACGCAGTTTCGGCAACAGGGAAATATAGCATGTTTCGGAAATTGTGGGAAGAAAAAAATTACGCTACATGGAAAATCCGATTGCGGCACTCACTTCGGAATTTCCCGTGGGTACATTATACGCGTAGTCAAACCCGAACGCCGGGAAGGCCACGCTTTTCAGGTATACACGTACGCCGCACCCCGGCCCGTGGAAAGAGCTCCATCCATTATATGTTTGCTTAAACGCCCCTCCTTCATAAAATGCCACAACTGTCACTGTGCTCCATGAAGCATGATATACCGCCGTTTCATATGAAGGAACAGCACTGTAAAACCCTGATGCCGCCACCTGCTGCGGGGCAAGTGTTTTGAAACCGGTCCTGCCCCCTATTCGCTCATGGAGCACCTCGGGAAGATTACCTGCACCGCCGTTGAGCCATACATACACAAGATTGTCACTGTTCAGAGACAGTGCGGCCCTCCCCCTGATTAGAACTTCATTATAACAGCTGCAGTCAGAATACCACGGAACTCCCCGCAGATAGTCTGCGGTGATATCTACTCCCTCATTACTGAATCCGGTATAATGAAGGTCCCTGTAATGAAGGCGGAACCCCAGGGCGCTGCTCCTCACTGAATCAGGGGGGAGCATTGCGTCTCCGTCATCCCGGTCAACGGAAAAGTCACGGAACCTGCTTTCAGCAGTTACCGCGAGGCGCCTGAAAAATTCATATCCAAACCCGAACCGTACATCTGAAAACCGTGCGCGGTAACGCTGATAGAGGCCGGTATTCACGGTAACATTTTCAAACACCATGTCCCCGGTTTTCGCGAACAGGCGCATAACAAATCCTGAACCCGCAATGCCGGGATCAATATACCCGCCATTCAGCGTCCATCCAAAATTTGTATACATGCCGCCGAGAAAGAGCTTTTTGTTGTATCCAAGAAAGTTTGCTTCATAGATAAAAAGCCCATAGGTTTCTGTCGATTTTGTCCTTACAATCATGGGAATTGGAATCAGGGTCCATTTCTCCACAAGGGAAACCTCAATTTCAACACCATCTTCGCGGCGTATGTACCGCAGGTTTATTTTTTTGAAGAGTTTTGTATGGTGCAGTTCCTGCGTGAAACGGCGTGGATTAAATGCGGAGAGCCTCATTCCAGGGGAAACATCAAGGAAATTACGTACAACAGAAGGCCGTGTTCTCTTAAGGCCTGTAATACGTATTCCTGTTATGACAGGGTCGCCGTATTCCAGGATAATGCTGTTCCGGTCCTGCTCTGTATGACCGGTTTCCATCCCGGAAACACCGTACAAAGCCCCATGAGTAACACATAGAATTAATGCAGTTACTGCTATAATCCGTACTGCATATATCATTTTTCTTTCAATACACACCCCGGATTTCAGGGATTATTTCACAGGTATTCAGCAGAATTGACTGAAAAGACCTGATCCGTATCACCACCACCGGCATACTTGAAACGGTCCTATTCTTCATAGACATCCCATGAACCAGCACAACCGTTATATGTGTCCGCGAGAAGCATAAACTTTCTTCCGCATGTAGTACACTGAAACACATGCTCAATAAAATCCTCAGGCCATGGTTTCTCTTTATCAAGATCATCAAGGCGGCAGCTTCCCCGGAGAAGGACCATTGTCTCCTGTTCGAGCACAATGAGAAGCTGTCTTACAATATTATAGTATTGCTGGGGTTCACGAAATCGGATTTTCTCAAGAAATCCGTCACAGCGATAACACATAACATACCTCTGGGTAGAGCCGGGTTTATTTTTTTTTTGGAATGGGCAACAATTGTTAAAACGACCTATTACATAGTATTGTATTTTTTTTTCATAGCAAAAAATCATCACAACGCTGAAAAATTTTCCATCGCATCGACTGTAATCAGTGAAACATCTGAAATTTTAACGATTAGAATTCATCGGGAGATATATCATCCCCATAATATGTTTCGACATGTTCCCCGTATAATTTACAAATAAACCTGTATACGAATAGCCTGTTTTTTACTGTTTCTACCGGTTCACATTGTTGACATTTTACAGCGTTTGTGTATAGTTGTGTATACTCATTCACATTACCTGTAAGGATGGTGCGTCATGATTAATACTCTTATTATTTCAGGAAGTATTGCGGGACTTATTATTTTAATTATTTTAATGAAGCTTTTAAAAATGACTGTCGGTAAAAAAAAGGCGGCAAAAGAATTATCATCAATTTCAGTAAAAAAGCTGTCCCCCATGGGTGCAGTTAATTCTCTCTCTGTTATGCCGCTGGTAGATTTTTATGCGGATGACCCTTCACTTAAAACTGAAGCGGGCGTTTCATACCTCATAAAAGCCGGCGACACCACGATTCTCATGGATACCGGGCTGAACCGGAAAAAAGAACACCCCTCACCATTATTACACAACATGAAGGCATTGAACATATCTCCGGATGATATCGATATGATTTTCATAAGCCATCCGCACCTGGACCATCTTGGAGGGATGGCTGAGCAGAAAAAACGACAATTCAGTATTTCAAAAGGCCCGGTATCACTACGCAGCGTCAATGTATACAGCCCTGACGTGGTGTCCCCTTCAGATTTCAATCCGGGCCCTGTAGTGGAAAAAATTACAAACCCGAAAGTCATCGCCGAAGGGATTGCTTCAATCGGCATCATACCACGAAGCCTCTTCTTCCTGGGATACACAAGGGAACACAGTCTCGCGGTGAACGTGAAGGGGAAAGGAATTGTGCTTATTGTGGGCTGCGGACACCAGACAGCGGAACGCATAATTGAACGTGCCCGGCAGCTTTTCGATGAACCCATATACGGCATCATTGGGGGGCTTCATTTTCCAGTACCGGACGGGAGAGTCATGGCAGGTCCCCTTAACATCCAGAACATGTTCGGCAACGACAGGGCACCGTGGAATCCCATAAACGAGGATGAAACGATGCATGCGATACAGGCAATCAGGGAAATAAAACCCAAACTTGTTTCTCTCTCTGCTCATGACAGTTCAGACTGGGCAGTTGAGAAATTTAAAGAGGCCTTCCCTCAGCAATATGTCGACCTCCTTGTGGGAAGGGAAATCCGGATATAATAATTCCGGCAATTGACATCATTAATATACAGTAATAGCTCCGTCATATACCGGGAACCCTGCGGATTCCCGGCAGTTTTTCTCCCGCCTGCAGACTGTTAAGCCGATACATAAATGTATCCTGCCGGTACCTGTACTACATTTTTGTATCATAATATTCTATTCCATAACAACATGCCTGCATCATACCAGTATCATCAACGTTAATCATGTTCTCAACATAGACTCCCGAACCTTCACTCCGTGCCAACATGCATCTGAAAAGAAAAAAAAGTCAGAAAAACCCTTCAAATATTT
>DAOSYC010000179.1:0-7503 GCA_035380905.1 Spirochaetota bacterium
GGACAGGGGACCGGCTTTATCCTTTCCGATGACGGATATGTGTGCACCAATCACCATGTGGTGAAAAATGTTGATAAAGTTATCGTGAAGCTTGACGGACGGTCATATACCGCGGATGTTGTTGGATCTGATGAGCGTACGGATATTGCCCTGCTGAAAATACAGGGTGAGGGTTCATTTAAACCGGTATTCCTGGGGGATTCCGATGAGGTAAAAGCGGGGGACATCGTGATCGCCATAGGGAACCCGTTTGGGCTGGACAAGACCTTTACCATGGGAGTGGTAAGCGCCGCGGCAAGGCGGGATGTTGATTTTATGGGCAGTTCCCAGTCCCATATCCAGACTGATGCCTCCATCAATCCCGGTAATTCCGGCGGGCCCCTTATTAACATCAACGGTGAAGTGATAGGCATAAACAGAATGATTTATTCCAAGAGCGGCGGGTATATGGGAATCGGATTCGCAATTCCCATTAACACGGCAAAACTTGTTGTATCTCATCTTAAGAAGTACAAGAAGGTGAAGCGGGGTTTTCTCGGGGTGCAGATTGCTCCCATACCTGAAGAGCTTGCTGCGCGGCTTAATCGTGCCGATACAAAGGGGGCTCTGGTGGTGGGTGTAATGCCCGGGAGCCCGGCACAGTCAGGGGGACTGCAGCGGGGTGATATTATCGTGCGCATAGGGAACAGAGATATTAACAGGTTCGGCGATGTCATTGATATTGTTGGAAAGACCAGGATCGGAAGCACCCTGGGTATCGTTGTCTGGCGCCGCGGGCGGACTGTCACTTTATCTGTGCGGATAATTGAGCGGCAGTAGCAGTGAATACGGGGTGCCCCCCGCTTCGAGTCTCTGAGGTTGTTCCGGGTCTGAAAAATTGATAATTATTATATAGCAGGAGGTCGCAATGGATAATTCGTGGAAAGGTGTAGTATATATTCTGGGAATAATTGCAGCAGTGTATCTGTTGATAAAGTATGTTCTGCCGCTTTTTATTGTGGGCCTTGGATTTGTTCTGAAGGTTGTCATGTGGGTCGCACTGCTGTTCCTGTGTGTTGTCCTCGTGGGGTATATCTTCAAAATGATAAAAAATCAGTAAGAGGGGATATTTTTTCTTGTATTAGAATCCCCTTTGAATGAGTATTGATATTTGATCTGCGGACCGGGGAGGACAGGTGTCTTCCCTGTGCTGTTGAGATGCAGGCATATTTCTGTGTTATAATTAATGGCAGATGTGCTGGAAAATTTTTAAATGGAAACAGTTGGGTATATGAGTCCAGAAGTGCTTGCCGCAGTCAGGCGAATTGAAAAAACCGCAATTATAATTTTATTTATTATATGCCTCTTCGGAGGACTGTTCTTCGGTTTTATAACATCGGAAATCAAAAACTTTTCCGGTATTGAAAATCTCCGGCAGTTCCAGCCAAGCATTCCCACCCGTCTTTACGATGTCAACGGTGAACTTATCGCGGAGCTGTTTCAGGAGAAACGTGATCTCGTGGCATATGAGGAGCTTCCGCAGAACCTGATAAACGCTTTTGTGGCAACAGAGGACAGGGATTTTTATTCCCATATCGGCATAAATCCCATGGCGATTTTCCGTGCGTTTATTAAAAACATTCTGGCGGGGAAGATTGTTCAGGGTGGGTCCACGATCACCCAGCAGCTCGCAAAGCGTCTTTTTACCTCAGGCGCACGTACGCTCATGAGGAAGGTCCTTGAGGCAATTCTGGCACTGCAGATCGAGAGGAAGTTCACAAAGCAGGAAATCCTTGAGATGTATTTTAATCAGATATATCTCGGTCATGGATGTTATGGTGTCGCGTCGGCGTCAAAATTATTTTTCGACAAGGATGTCCGGCAGCTGAATGTTGTGGAGAGTGCTATTCTCGCAGCGCTCCCCTCGGCGCCGGGAAGGAATTCCCCCCTTCTGAACCCTCGGACCGCGTACAGGGTGAATGAACATATTCTCGGGCGGATGGTTGACAATGATTTCCTTTCACAGAAGCGCGCGGTGTCGCTGTACCGCGGGTTCTGGCCTGTATATATTGATTCAATAATGACAGAATATCCCTCGAAAACAGTTTTTTCGAAAGATGTCGATAAAGCTCCTTTCTTCACCGATTATGTCCGCCAGATCCTGATTGCCCGCTTTGGCAAGGATGTTGTATATAATGAAGGCCTCAGTGTGTACACCACGCTGAATCTGAGAAGGCAGGAAGCGGCCGAAAAGTATCTTGTGGAAGGGGTTAAGCGCCAGAATGAAGTTTCCACCAGAGCCAACCAGTATTATCTGAGCGCGGTGGACAGGAGCCTCTTCAGCGCGTACAGTGTCCTTCAAAGTGTGTTCAGTCTGCCCGGTGTCATTATAAAGAACGATATCGAAACACAGTTTAAAAAGAAGATGGTGGATGAACTGATTGATTCGGTTGATATGATTTCCCTTCTTGTAAACGCGCAATCTTCGAACCATACTCTCTCGAGGTTCAGAGAGGCTGTCACCGGTATATCTTCAGCGATGACTGTGGAAGGGGCAATGATCGCAATAGAGCCGCCCACAGGGTATATCTCCGTCATGGTGGGGGGGCGTGAGTTCAGTGTAAATAATCAGTTCAACAGGGCCATGCAGGCGCGGCGGCAGCCGGGTTCGGCGTTTAAGCCGTTCGTCTATGGCACCGGTATTGAGTCGCGGCAGATTACCGCCGTCACATCACTTCCGGATGTTCCCATTGTTGATATAGATGCTGCCGGTGAATCCTGGACTCCCGCGAACTATGAGGGCGGGTTTTCGGGGATGGTTCAGATACACCGGGCCCTCGCGAAATCAATTAATATCATTTCAATCCGGATATATGATCTTGTGGGTCCGGACAGAATTGCTAATTACGCGGGACGGATGCTCAATGTGCCGGAAAACCGGTTTACTCCGAGTCCTACCCTCGCTCTGGGGGCCACGGAAGTGACGCCATTTGAAATGGCCCGCGGTTTTGCGGTATATGCAAACAGGGGACGGGATGTTATACCCTTTGCGGTACGGTATGTTATTGACCGTGACGGTACTGAGCTGGTGAATATTGAAGAGGAAGTGGGAAGTATTATTGCGGCAAAAGAGAAAAACGGCACGATACAGGTTATTTCAGAAGAAGTTGCGTTTATCATGACGAATTTGATGCAGAATGTCGTCGAGCATGGTACACCGTATTACGGAGTGCGCACCGAAGGCCGTTTCAGGCATCCCTGCGCGGGAAAAACCGGTACCACCTCAAACTGGACCGATGCATGGTTCTGCGGTTATACGCCGGACCTCGCGGCGGTGGTATGGGTCGGGTATGACAGACAGTTCATGTCACTCGGGAAGAACCAGTCCGCCGCAAGTGTCGCAGCGCCAATATGGGGACATTTTATGCACGAGGTGTATAATGGTATGCCGGCCCCTGTGTTTCCCCGGGCCCCTGAAGGAGTATACAGGGTGGGGAATTATTATCTGCTGAAGGGTACACACGCGGGGCCATCCTATGATGATGAAAAATATAAAATGAAAACCGTTATTGAGCGATATATGGAAAAGCAGGGGCTAACGGGAGAATAATGCCTGATTGAATAATTATTGTTGAAAAGCACGGATTGTAATGGTATATTGATGTATATTCTGGTATGTGTGTCGTTAGATGCTGTATTCTCACGAAAACCTTCCTGGTTACCCGGGATAATGAAAAAGGGAACATAAACCTGCCGGTTTTTTAAGTGAAATGATTATTTATTATATATTTTATAACTATTATACACGGGGATACATGTGTTCCCGGAAGGAGGTATATGTTTAAGGTCGGTGATCAAATTGTGTACCCGATGCACGGGGTCGGCATTATTGATGCAATAGAAAAAAAAGTTGTTCTCGGGAAGAGAAATGAGTTTTATCTGATAAATATCATAAACAGCGGAATGAAGGTGATGATTCCGGTCAGTAACGCAAAGGAAATCGGAATCAGAAGCGTCATACAGAAGAAAGAAGTCACAAAGGTGCTGAACCTCCTGAAAAAGGATGGTGAGCCTACAGAAGATGACTGGAAGCTCCGGTATCAGAACAATATCGACAAAGTAAAGAGCGGTTCCATCTATGAAGTTGCTGCTGTGGCGAGAGACCTGTACCGCCGCGGAAGGGAAAAGGAACTTTCAATTATGGAAAGAAAGTTGTACGAAAGTGCCTATAATCTTGTGATTCATGAGATTGCCCTTTCAAAGAGTATTGATATTGAGGAAGCCGGAAATTTAGTTTCAGAAGTTCTTTCAACCTCCTGATCCCTCGTTGTTATTCTTGTTCTGCAGCTGTTTTGTTGCAGCCGTTTCTGCCGCAATTGATTATGTTACTCTATGATCACGTCAGACCTGTGTGCTGCTGCCTGAGGGAAAAGTACAGGCGTTGGTAAAAGTGAAAAATATTCAGGCGGATATTGATCGGTGTGCAGTCATTGTATGAGGAGTATCCGGATTAATATTTTATATAAAATTACTTGATTTTACATTCCAGTTTTGTATAATTTTCTGAATTCATTGTATAGGGGATTCTGTTTCAGCAGAGGCTGTCGCGGTTGTGTTATAGTATATCTGCAATTATTCAAATATTAGTAAATTGAAAATCTATTGCGACAGACATTTGCTGGACATATCGGGTCTGCATCGGGGCCGCTTCATTTTACTACATTTACAGAGGAGTTATATATATGATATTTATACTTCGCCTTGTTTTTATTTTTTTATCGGCGTTATTATCAGGTCTTTATTTCTGGAAGTTTTCACTGCTGTCTTCACTTGTCGCGGGAGTTTCTGCGGGTATAATCGCTCTTATTATTATTATAGTGATTGAGTATATATCTCATACTGTATCGTCACGGGTGCTGGTTTCCGCTATTACGGGATTGATAATAGGATTTATCGTGGGGCATTTTTTTGCAGCTGCGGTTTCCCTTGTGCCGGTGCCGCTGATTCACGGTAATGCAGCAGTTATAAGTGCAATTCTTTATTTTGTGTGTGCATTTGCTGTAATGATGTTTTTTGTAATAAATAATGAGGAAATATCGTTGTTTGACAAGCTTGTTGCGGGAAAAAGCGGCGAGGGCGGCGAGAACGGCATTTCATACAAGATTCTTGATACAAGTGTTATTATAGATGGAAGAATCGCGGATATCTGTGATACGGGGTTTATTGAGGGGATCCTTGTCATTCCGAATTTTGTTCTCAATGAGCTGCAGATGATTGCTGATTCCGCTGATTCCATAAAGCGTAACAGGGGAAGAAGGGGACTGGATATCCTGAACAAGATGCAGAAGGATCAGTCAATTATGGTGAAGATATCGGATATGGATTTTCAGGAAATACCCGATGTCGATGCGAAACTGGTGAAGCTTGCAAAGGTAATGAAGGCAAAAGTGATCACCAATGACTTTAACCTCAACAAAGTTGCAGAGTTCCACGGTGTGTCTGTTCTGAACATTAACCAGCTTTCAAATGCCCTGAAGCCGATCGTGCTTCCCGGAGAGGACATGACGGTGTCCCTGCTCAAAGAGGGGAAGGACCCCAATCAGGCGATCGGCTACCTCGATGACGGAACAATGGTGGTAGTGGAAAACGGGCGGAAAAAACTTAATCATGAAGTCTCGGTAACGGTGACTTCCGTGCTGCAGACCACTGCGGGCAGGATGATATTTGCGAGACTCAAAGACGAATAAGAACTTTACTGTTGCAGCATTGTTCGGGAGCCCCGGCAAAGCGGGGCGCTCCTCTACGCTGCACGATGCTTTTTTGAAACCCTTCGGGGAATGCTGTTCCATAGTAAAAATGCATGTGTACGACATGCATATACATCCATGTACCGGTTGCGGTTTTTGTTCGGACAGGATTGACTGTATCTTTAAAGATGATATGATCAACGCATACGAAATTCTGCTTGATGCGGATGTTGTGTCGATATCGTCGCCGCTCTATTTTTCTTCCCTCACGGGTTCTCTGAAATGTTTTATCGACCGCTGCCAGGTTTTCTGGGAGCTGCAGAAAAGGCGCCGGGAGCAGCAGAAAAAAAAATACGGTTTTTTTATTTCTGTGGGAGGAGGTGATTATCCCCGTATGTTTGAGCCTTCCGTAACAGTTATCCGGCATTATTTTAATACACTTGGCTGTATCTTCAACGAGAACGACTATCTGCTGTATGGAAGCCTCGATACAGGGGACACGGTTACCCGGGATATGCTTGATCTGGCGGAATCGACGGGGCGCCGTTATCTGAAACTTATTGACAGGAGTGGTGTATGATTTCATTCCCGGGATATGATACTGTTATTCAGGAATTGTATACACATAACCAGGAACATGTGTTTGAGTACTGGGATGAGCTGAGCGGGAAGGAAAAAAAGCTGCTCCTGGATGATCTTTCGTCGGTAGATGTTTCACAATTGGAATCGCTCTTTACTACGGCATGTTCTGAAACGCCTGCACCATTGACATACGCTCCCGCTGCATATACGGCAGTCCCCCGAACACCCGAAGAAAACGAGCTCTACAGTCAGGCCCGCCGCATGGGAGAGGAGCATATCCGGAACGGGAAGGTTGCCGCGTTCCTCGTTGCCGGGGGCCAGGGTACCCGTCTCGGGTTTGACGGGCCCAAGGGGGCGTACCCCGTGGGGCCGGTGTCCGGTAAATCCCTCTTTCATATCCATGGTGAAAAGATCCGTGCCTATTCGAAAAAATATGATACCGTTATCCCATGGCTTATTATGACATCAGTGGTGAATCATGAAGCCACGGTGGATTATTTTACTACACGAAAATATTTCGGCCTTCGCAAGGAACATGTGTTTATCTTTCCCCAGAATATGATACCGTCACTTGATTTATCCGGAAAACTTATTCTTAAAAACCGTTATTCGTTATTTAAAAATCCCGATGGTCACGGAGGGAGTCTCACGGCGTTAAGAACCTCCGGCATGATCAGCGAGATGGAAAGGAGAGGTATTGCGACAATATCATATTTCCAGGTCGACAACCCCCTTGTAAAAATAATTGACCCAGTCTTTATAGGTTTTCATGTTATGGAGAAGGCTGATATTTCCAGTAAGGGAATGATGAAGACCGGCCCCAGGGAAAAGGTCGGCGTTTTCGTTGAACGGAGCGATGGCAAGTCAGGCATTCTTGAATATTCCGACATGACGGAGGAAATGCAGGATGCCCGTGACCCTAAGGGCGACCTTGTATACTGTATGGGTAACCCGGCAATCCACCTTTTTTCACTGGAGTTTATAAAAGATATAACATCCGGCGGGTCGTTATCGCTGCCGTATCATGTCGCAAAGAAAAAAATTGAGGCACTGCGGAGCGGCGGATATTCCGAGATACGCGGGTATAAATTCGAGAAGTTTGTATTTGACGCGATCCCCCTCGCAAAAAAAACAATTCTTCTGGAAACAGTACGGGAGGAGGAGTTTGCCCCGGTAAAGAATAAAAGCGGTGAAG
>DAOSYC010000180.1:0-7470 GCA_035380905.1 Spirochaetota bacterium
CTTCCACGGCGGCGACGATCGTGGCGAAGTTGTCGTCGGTCAGGACCATGTCCGCCGCCTCCTTTGCGACTTCGGTGCCCGTAATCCCCATGGATATTCCTATATTAGCCTGCTTCAGTGCGGGGGCGTCATTGACGCCGTCGCCGGTCATGGCGGCCACGTTTCCCGATGCCTGGAGCGCTTCCACGAGCCTGAGCTTCTGCTCAGGGGTCACCCGCGCGAACACCGCCCGCTCATCCAGTGTCCGTTTGATTTCCTCATCTGACATGGCGGCCAGCTCCGATCCCGTCACGGTATCGTGGACACAGGCGATACCGCTGCAGTCGAGGTTTATCAGGTCCGCGATGGCCCTGGCGGTGATCGCGTGGTCTCCTGTTATCATCTTCACCCGGATTCCCGCGGAGTGACAGGCATCGATCGCCTCAATTGCCTCTTTCCGCGGCGGGTCGAACATCGCCTGAAGGCCGAGAAAGACCATACCCTCCGCGAGGTCGCCATGGTCAATGGATGTCTGAGACGGGGGGATCTGCTTTTTCGCGAACCCGAGGACCCGCAATCCCCTTCCCGCCAGTGACTCCACGCTCCCCATGATTTCATTTTTATCCAGGGGCCTCGTGCTTCCGTCGGCATTCATTACCATGGAACACTTTTCAAGGAGGACCTCCACTGCGCCTTTGACATAGGCAAACCCTGCCCCCTCCGGGCCTTCATGGAGGGTGGCCATGTACTGATATTCCGACTCGAAGGGTATCGCGTCCCTCCGGGGCATGCCGGCCGCGGCCTCCCCGGGGAGTCCGCTTTTCCCGTAGGACACCAGGAGGGCACCTTCCGTCGGATCGCCCTTGATCTCCCAGCGCTCATCCTCATAGACAAGGGCGCTGTCATTGCAGAGAAGCCCCGCCGTGAGGGTTTCCTTCATGGCCACATTCCCCGAGGGGTCCGCAGTCCTGTCCCCTTCCATGATACCGCCCTCGGGCTTGTACCCTGTACCTGTAACCTCGTAAGTTGTGCCCCCCGCGACGATGGAGGTAACAGTCATCTGATTTTCTGTGATGGTGCCGGTCTTATCGCTGCAGATCACCATGGTGCTTCCCAGGGTCTCCACCGCAGGAAGTTTACGGATAATGGCATTTCGTTTCGCCATGCGCGAGACGCCGATTGCAAGAATTATGGTGAGCGCCGCCGGAAGCCCCTCGGGAATTGCCCCCACCGCAAGGGCGACCGCTGCAAGGAATATATCGACGGGGTCCTGGCCCCGCAGGAGCCCCACTCCGAAGGTGATGGCGGCCATGGCCAGTATCACATAGAGGAGGATGTGGCTGAAATGGGCTATCTTCTGCGTCAGCGGCGTATCGATACTCTCAACCCGGTTCAGCAGTTCCGATATCTTCCCCACCTCTGTCCTGTCGCCGGTACCCACCACAAGCCCCGTACCCTGGCCGTAGGTGACAAGGGTGGAGGAGTATGCCATGTTGTGCCGTTCCGCAAGTATCACCTCGTCACCCAGGATCCCGGTTCGTTTCTCGATAGGGAGCGACTCCCCCGTAAGCACGGACTCGTCGATCTTCAGGTCCCGGGAATGGAGAAGACGCATGTCCGCAGGGACCTTGTCGCCGGACTTCAGGAGGACGATATCGCCCGGTATGATTTCCCCGGAATTGATCTCGGTTTTCACCCCGCTCCGCACTACCGTCGACCGGGTCATGAGACTTTTCGAAAGGGCCTCAATGGCCTCGAGGGCCCTGGATTCCTGGACGAACCCCACCACCGCGTTCACGAATATGACCGCGAAAATCACCCCCGAATCAACATACTCCCCAAGGACCAGCGTTATGATCGATGCCGCAAGGAGAATATACACCAGGGGCTGATGGAACTGCAGAAGAAAACGGACTATGGGGTTCTGCTTTTTTTTCACCGTCAGCATGTTGGGGCCGAAATGCTCCTGCCTGTGCCGTACCTCAAAGGTGTCCAGACCCTTCTCCCTGTCACTCTTGAACAGATGCAGCAGCTCCTCTTCAGGTACATGATGCCAGTGTTCTTTCAGTAAGGTTTCCATACTCTGTCTCCATATAGGTCAACTCTTTTCATGTATCCCCCGTTGGATGTACGGGTATACAAATCAGGGCAGCAGAAAGCCGGGCCCCTTCGGGTCCGGCCCATCACCTGTGTTCACTTCTTGAATTTTCCGGCCCGTACTTCGGCTTCCACCCTGCGGGCCCAGAGCCGTTCCTCTATCTCCCGGGACCTGCTCCTGGCTTCTTCGGCGGATTTATCGTCCCCCATCCGGTCGTATGCCACAGCCATATCGTCCCAGGCCTTCGTGTAAAGCGGGTCTATGTTGATGCAGTGCCTGAAGTGGTTCAGGGCCTCTTTGGGCATGCCGTTCTTCAGCAGGTCGTTACCCTGAAGGGTACAGGCCTCGATATCGTGCATTTCCGCTTCCATCTTGAGGTAAATCGGGTCTTCCGACTTCACCGTAATAACGGAACATGGAAGCACCCGGACTACCTTTTCCGCAACGGAACCGATAAGGGTATAGCTGTCACGTGAATCGCCGATGGACCCGAGGACAGTGAGGCCGATCGTATTGGCGGTGATATACTTCAGTATCTCCTCATGGGGATTGCCGGTCACAACGCTCTTCTTCACCTCGACGCCGGTAAAATCAAAATCTTTGACAAAGGCCTCGAATTTTGCCTGGACTTCCTTTTCATATTCCTTCTGCTTTTCCCCCTGGTCCGTAAACATGCCGTACAACAGTGACGTGATGTCCTTCACCACCGTCAGCACGTGGAGTGGCGTCCTGAACTGCCGGGCCAGGTGCACCGCATTCTTCAGTGCCCTCCGGGAGGCGCTGGAGAAATCCACAGGAGCAAGAATACCTGAAGATATACCTGCGCCGCCTTCTTTCACCACCCACACCGGCTTGGGGGACTTTCTGATCAGCTTCCCCGCCGTGGTCCCCAGAATGGTGCGGCTTTTCGAAGTTCCGGAGCCGCTGATTATAACGTTGACATCATGGAAATCGGCCGCAGAAAGGACCCTTTCCACGACATTTCCCTCAGTAACCAGTGTTTCCCGTACGGTAACTCCGGCATTCCCGATTTCAGACGCTATCCCGGAGAGTTTTTTGGACACATTGTCCCTCACCATATCCATGGGTATTCCCCTGATATTGAGTTCCGGAATGACATGGATCAGGTATATATCGGATTTGAAAGTGCGCGCCGTTTCGATAGCAGTTTCGACGGCCCTTTCCGAACTTTCTGTAAAATCTACGGGGAGTAATATTTTCTCTAACAGTTTCATAGTGGTCCTCCTTGTTTCAGATTTCGAGCAGCGCCTTCAGGAAGTTCAGGCCTGCACCTTTTTTCTTTACCGCCAGCACGGGTACCGTGCTGTCCTTGATGATCTTTTCAGTGTAGCTTGACATTATTACAGAAGCCCCTGACGCCCTGCCGCGGGTACTCATCACCACCAGGTCCGGGGCTGCGGATTTCATGGCCTCTGATATGCCTTTCACTACACTGTCATTGAGAAGGAACACCGGCTCCAGGGCTATGGAACCGGTATCGAATTTTCCTTTGAACGTATTGAACTGCTTTTCCGCATTCTGTTTCATTATGTCCGCGAATTCATCATAGCTTTTTCCGCTCTTGTGAAAACCCGCGGGTACCCTGTATACATGGACAGCGGTGACCGACGTAAGGGATTCCGCTTTCGCGAAAGCCAGCGCCACCTCAACTGCGTGTTCCGACTCTTCGGAAAAATCGACGGGAACGAGTATCTTCGAGTATGTCGAAGCCTGGAACCCTTCCGGCACAATGAGCACCGAGCACGGCGCCTTGCGGGCCAGCTTCTCCGGGAGGTCCCTGAAGGATCCGCTGCCCCCCTCGCCGGGCTGTATTATGATCAGGTCAATGTCCTTCCGCACCACCATGGAAAGGAGCTGGTCCAGGGGGTCCCCTTCAACAATGTTCGCCTGCACGTCCACCCGGCCGTCCCCTGAAAAAACATCGCACACATCCTCACAGAGTTTCTTCCCGGCGAATTCATCCACGGGTTCAAGGAGCTCCGGATAGAGCTGCCGTATTTCCTCGGGCAGTTCAAGGCTCGGGGCGATATGCACAAAATATGCCTTTTTGCTTTGCGCAAGCCTGGTAATGGTGTCGGCATATTTGATATCGCCCGCCTTGACCGCTATATTGTCAACTGGTATCAGTATGTTTTTAAATCGATACATTGTTTCCCTCCTTTTTTTATGTTGTGAAAGTACGGAAAATCAATTGTTATAAATATATATATAAAACATGAAACGAAGTTACAAGAAAAAACAACATTTTTCTCATTTTAGGCATTAATTTTCTATCCGGCACGTTTCATGCTGTCAGGATGCTCTTTTTTTCTTGTAATTGTGTACCGCTCATGTAATTCTATAATTGCACTTTTTGCAGGAGCTCAATTGCCGCAACACCTTGTTACTACCGTTCATATCTGATCATGTTGTACGGGAACTGACTGAACGCCTGTTTACATAATGAAATAAAATTCAAAAATAACAGGATATCGATACCGGATGGAACGCAAAATATATGTACTGATTGGCCCGAAAGGAAGCGGAAAATCATTTATCGGCAGCATAATGGAAAGATGTTGTAATATTATATTTTTCAGAGTTGAGGATATATGGCAAAGTCTCAGGAATGAGAAAAACTATTTGTCAGAGAATGATTACTTCAGGAATATCGATAACTTCTGCAGAGAAGGCAACCTTATACTCATTAATGAGATACGAAGGCTCCTGCAATCGAACAAATCAATTGTGATTGAATCACTGGGGATAACCCCTCATTTTCCCTCATTTCTCGATAATTTACAACTAATGGCAGAGGTTTTTCTAATAAAGATAGTTGCAGATTTAAATGTGTGTCTGGAGAGAGTGAAAATGAGAGACCAGTCGATACATATTCCCATTTCCGATGATACAATAAAGGAAATCAATAAAAGAGTACACCAGTTAACAATGGATTATTCGTTTGAAATTATAAATAATGACCTTGATGAGGAAGATATTATAGCACAACTGAAAGAGAGGATGTAACGACCGGTATTCGCCGGGACCTCCCCTTTTTTGGTTGACCGATACCATGACCCGGATATACCGTACTCCTGCAGGGTCCATGTGCCCCGTTGCGGCCCTGAAAACTCCACCCATACAGGGGACTGCCATGACCGATTACACAGCAATTGAACCCTTTGAAATCTGCTCCATCCGCCCCCCCACTGAAAATTCCAGCATCACCTTCCGCCTCACCCGGAACTGCCACTGGAACAGGTGCGGATTCTGTCCCGTGTACAAGCTGGGGGCAAAATACTCGCGCCGCACCCTTGAGGAAGTGAAAGCCGACATTGACCGCGCGAAGGCCCTTGACGACCTCCTCTTCGATCACGGCATCGGGACAGGGTTCGGCGGCGGTAATGAATACCGGAAGGCGGCTGAGCTCATTGACACCATTAAGGCCGCCACCGGCAGCTATGCCATGCCGCGCCATTCCCCCCTCGAAGATAATGACGAACTTGACGACCGGACGCAGTGGTTCCTCTCATGGTTCAGGGACGCCCCCACCATTGAGGACAGCATCTATCACCTGCTGTCATGGCGGCTTTCAGGCGGGCAGACATGCTTCCTGGGGGACGCCGATTCCCTTGTCCTGAAACCCGATTTTCTGAGGGACGTGATTGCATACATCAAACCCCGCTTCCCCACCATACAGCGGTTCACCATATACGGCAGGACCCGCACCGCCGCGCGCCAGCGCTCCCTGAGGGACCTCCGGGAATACCGGAAGGCGGGACTCGACAGGGTGCATTTCGGACTGGAGAGCGGCTGCGATGAGGTGCTTTCACTCGTGAACAAGGGTGTCACCGCCGGGGAACACGTTGAGGGGTGCCTGAAGGTGAAGGAGGCAGGGCTCTCCTGCTCGGTGTACGTAAT
This sequence comes from Spirochaetota bacterium, assembly GCA_035380905.1. Lineage (GTDB taxonomy): Bacteria > Spirochaetota > UBA4802 > UBA4802 > JAGODF01 > JAKQCH01. The sequence continues at coordinate 5,999 of DAOSYC010000180.1, forward strand.
GCCGGGGCTCGGGGGGAGCGCACTCTCTGAAAAGAACGCCGCAGACACCGCGAAGGTGCTCAGCACAATCGGGCCGGACTTCATCCGCATCCGCTCACTGGAACTCTTTCCCCGCACTCCCCTGGAGGAGATGCGGGACCGGGGAGAATTTACCGAGGCCTCCGAGGAGGAGGTGGTGCGGGAAATACGCACGTATGTCGAAAACATTGACTGCGAAACCCAGCTCCTGAGCGACAGCGCCTCCAACCTCCTTGACGTGAACGGCGACCTCCCGGATGACCGGAAGCGGATGCTCGGCGTCATAGACGCCTACCTTGACATGCCGCCGCGGGAGAAGCTGGAGTACAGCCTCCGGTCACGCCTCGAGTCCTTTCTGGGACAGTACGGCGGCCCCACGGAGGACATCATCGGGGCACTTCGCCCCATGCTGAAAGGGAGCATGCTGGATTTTTCACGGGTATCCGACGGGGAGATTTATGAGGCGACGCGGCTTATACGGGGGAAGCTGATGCCGTGACCTCACCCCGGCTCCGCCGCGCGCCTCTCCATGTGGAGAGGGCTCCTTCGGAGGAAAGGAGTTGCATTTTATCCATAAAGCAGGCTGCATTCATGTCTCCCTCCCGAATTCACCAGCGGGGTACTTCTCCCGGAACGGACTGGCTCTGCCATGATGGTGAGAGAAAGTGTTGCATTTATTCCATAGAAATAGTATTATTATGAGGCTCTGGCAAACGGAACACAGCATGATATCAGTAAGCAGAACAACAGTACTGAACATTGTAATGGACGCCCTGTTCCTCGTAACGGCGTTACTGGCTGAACACGGACTCCGGTTCCTTTCCGCTCCCGTCAATGCCCTTCTCCTGTTCGCCATGTACTATGTCTTTCTCTATTTTTACAGGTATGTCTATATCCACCAGATCGGAGCGGGGGCTCGGCCTTTGCTGCAGCAGATGAACGTAACGCTTCCCGTGTATATCGACTATCCCGTGAAAGGCATATTCACCATGGCGGCAGCATGCTTTCCGGCGCTCATCCTGACACTGTGCCTTCACATCGCCCAGCCCCTGCTGCAGTTCAACTCCGGGGAGAATCCGTTCCTTCCCGCCATGGTGGGAATGTTCCTTGTGTTTACCCTGATCATTAACGCTATTATTTTCCTGGCGAACGGAATGCCCCATGAAGTGAGTATCACTGAATGGAGCCTGATCGATTCCATCCAGTTCGGATACCGGACAATTCCACTGTTCCCCCGCCCCAATGCGGCCGCTGAAACCTTTATAGGGAAATACTTCATTCCGTTTATTGCAGTTCTGACGATGGTATTGCTCAGCAATGTGCGGTCCATATGGTCCGCCATGGATGACCCCGGTGAACCCTGGCAGCTCCTGATAATGACACTGGGGGCCTTTGTGCCGTTCCGGTATCTTATTCTCCGCATTGCCGGTGTGAGTTATGTATCGCTTATCTCA
>DAOSYC010000181.1:0-3258 GCA_035380905.1 Spirochaetota bacterium
AATAAAGACAGGGGAAGATAAAGAATTCTATCAGAATATTGTGTGGGAATTCGTACAATAATTTTATATTTACAAACCCTTCCTGATATCATTAAATTATTTTTATATCCAAAAATGTCAATCATTTTTTTAATGTTTGCTGTTTCCGGATTCCCGGATCAGACGAAAAAAATCCCATTTCCGGTAATTGACAGAACTGATCAACCGATTGATTCAGGAATGTTCAACAGGAAAGCACGATGTTTAACGTTGTGTGCAGCTGGAGACATGAGACATTATGGAGTGGTATATTTCCCGCACTTCAGGGCGGTCCGGCAATGAATCGCGGAGAATATCGATATATCCCTTCTCCTGTATCACCTTAAATGATTCAGGAAAGTTTATATCATAGACCCAGGCCATCTGCAGAAGTTTCAGGTCATTGCAGCTTTGGAGGTGTTCCATCCTTGCAATAGTTCCTGCCCGTATATCATCACAAATGCGGGGTGATATTTCGTCGTTGTCAGGAAGGTCCAGCATCGACGCGATACCCGCGGCATCACCCGCGAGATAATGTTCCGTAACCACATGCCAGATATCGATTTTATCGGCGTCGCGGAGGAGCTTTGCGATATGCAGGGTTGTATCGTCCCCCGAATGAGGAATTGCGGCTTTATTGTGATACTGTACCGCAAAACGGATTGTGTCCCTGGTTTCCGGCCGGCACTCCCGGAGAAGCCCCTCACCGTCGATAACCGAAACAGAAAGACTGCCGTGGTCCTCCGATGCAGCGTCAGAGAAGGTGCCGTACTCCGCGTACTGCCTGAAGCGGCCCACATCATGAAGGAGCGCGGCAATTTCAGCACTTGCCGCCTGGTCCCCCTCCAGCCCGGTGCCCGCGGCAAGCCTCCGTATAATGCTGCACACCCGGAGTGAGTGCTCTTTTTTAAGCTTCAGGTTATCATGGTAGTGGGGATATTCCAGCAGAAAACATTCAGTGTAGGAATCGAACCAGTGATATAGTTTTTGGAGAACCAGGGCTGTCATAACAATCCCTACAGCAGACGTTCCCCGCCGCAGTATACCTCTTTCACCGTCAACGAAACTGTTGCGACACCGGGAAAACGGGAATCAAGCCATTTTTTCATGTCGTTATATACTGCACCATCTGTATGGTACTCAAGGGGGCCTTTTATCTGATAGGACTTTTTGTCCTTTGTAATGAACAGCACAGACCCGCTGCAGCCCGACTTTATGTTTGCCCTGGTTTTATTGAAATAGTTGTCCGCGATCACGATTTTATCATCACTGTACTTCTTCACACAGGTGACATATATCGAGTTGGGCATCCCTTTTTTGTCAACAGTTGTAAACACTACAGGGCCCTCCCTGTCGTCCCACGCCCTGCTTACGTCTTCAGGAAGATCAGCCATGATACACTCCTCTGTAATATAATTTTTTATCCCGATGCCCTGTGTATAACAGTACACCCTGGAAAATATAAAATAAGTATCCCTCCCCGATTACGGGTTAAGCTACAAGTATGTTTTCGTATGATTTTCCATGCCGTATTAAATGGCACCCGGAAAGAACGGGAAAGAAACGAGAGGACCTGTATGTACAAATAAGCACATGGTGTCAAATACATAATAATTTTTTTTATGCGATGAAGCATTTAAAGAAAAGTCACATTGCATCGCGAGACACGGGGCTCAGGTAATCCTGTTTTTTCCATTATCTTTCGAAACGTACAGCAGCTTATCGGCTTTTTCTACCAGTTTGAGTGCTGTCTCTTTTTCAAATTCCGCAACACCCCCGCTCATGGTCACCTTCAGCTTTTTCTCCCGGAACACAATATTCTCCACAGCGTCCCGTGCGCGCTCGGCGGAAATTTTTGCATGTGCCAGGTCCGTTTCCGGAAGAATTACCAGGAACTCCTCCCCCCCGTAACGGCCCACGATGTCGACCTCGCGGAAGCTTTTCATTATGGTATCAGCGACCTTCACCAGCACCATGTCCCCCACCTGGTGGCCGAACTGGTCATTCGTTTTCTTGAAATCATCAATATCGAACATTACTACGGAGAGCTTCTTTTTATACCGTTCCGCTTCTTTTATTTCCTTCTCCATCCGTTCGTACAAATAATTATGGCTGTAGGTCTTCGTAAGGCTGTCACGAATAACCATTCGGCTTAGTTCCTTATTTTTTTCCTCAATTTCATTGAGCAGCAGAAATGTGCGGACATTTGCCTTTATCCGCGCCATAAAAATACTTGTATTAAAGGGTTTCATGATATAATCGTCCGCCCCGGAAAGAAGAATATTCGAAATTGTTTTATAGTGATCAATTGCGGAGATCGCGATTATCACTGAATTTTTATATTTCTTTCTGATCTCAAATATCAAATGTTCCCCTGACATCTTCGGCAGAATCACATCTACAAGATATATGCTGTACACTTTTTCCGTATTCAGGAAATCATCCACATTATTATAGAAGTCAACATTATTGATCCCGTTCAGGGTAAGGATGTTCTTAATAATATTGAGGGACGTTGCACTGTCGTCAAGTACCGCGATGGAAAGCTCTTTCAGCTTACTTTCCACGATGTCTTTCCGCGTAAGCTTCTGCACATACGTTATAATCTGGTCATGGGAAATATCCTTGGGAATAAAATCAATTGCCCCGAGGGCAAACATCTGCTCCCGTTTCTCAAGAGAATCCGTGGAGGAAATAACAACCACGGGAATATTGTTAAACCTGCTCGTGTTTATCCTTTTAATAAATTCATCACCATTACCGTTTTCAAGCTCGAGTGCAGTCAGTATCAGGTCAACACGCTGGGATTCGAGTATTTCAAAAGCCGCCGACATGTTGCTGGATGGAATATAGTGACATCCGTGGTTCGTGAAGGCGTCTTTCAGAAGTTTCTTAAAGAACGTACTGTTGTCGATATGGAGCACTGAAAACATAGGCAACCTCACTCGCGAAATCCGCATAACAATGCGCATTTTTCATTGTTTTGATGAATAGTAATTGTGAGAAACTATACAGAGGCAGGAAGAAAAAGCAATCCCTTTTTTACTCCCTGACAACCGGCGACGCGTCAGGATCAAAAGGGTTGAGCCGCACCGCCAGGGAAAAAAGAAAGGGGTAGCTGTTTTTAAGGTATTTCATATACACAAGCCACTCCCGCACAAGAAGCAGATAAAACCGGTTCACATCACCCGCGAGATGCTCACGGTCGCTGCGTGGCTGGCCCTCAAGATCATCCCGGCA
>DAOSYC010000181.1:3358-7403 GCA_035380905.1 Spirochaetota bacterium
CCCGCTTCACTGAAAAACAGGCCGATCACCATGTTAAGCTTTTCCATTCGGGCCTTCCGGTCCCGGTTGTCCAGCATCATTTCCGTGGCATTGGCTACCGCTCCCAGGAATGCTCCCACCCCTACGATAATAATGAAAAGCGCCAGTACCTTACCCGCGGGTGTTACCGGGTGAATATCGCCGTATCCAACAGTGGCGATGGTCACAACGCTGAAATATATCGCGTCAAGAACAGAATGGTCCTCAACAAGTACAAATCCCGCAGTCCCCACAGCCATAACAACGAACAGCAGCGAAAGATATATTCTGAATCTCAGTCTCTCACCCATACAGAAAACCTCTTTTATGTAATGTGCCTCCTGAACCTTCAGGAACAGCGTATGTTCTTTCTGATAAAATCCCGCCCTTATTCTCATGGCGCGATATCGACCCGAATATGTTCAGGAGTGTAGTATCTTAGGATCATTCAATTGCAATAAAAAAAATTACCGGAAAACAACACCGCACCAGTGATGGAGGAAATGAAAAGCACCCCTGACTGGGGTGCCCTATACCGCATACATGAAACAATAATTACACTGACACGTATACCGCGTATTACTCTCCGTCGTCATCCTCATCATCAGAAGCCGCGCCAAGACTTCCCACGAGGTAGAGAACTCCGCCCCCCACAACAAGGCCGCCACGTATTACCCATCCCATGGTTTCTCCCCAGTTATCAATCCACATAAGGATTTTCAGATTGTAATTAATAAAATTGAGAATAATTGACGCAATTCCTGCAACTGCTAAAAAAGCCCCTGCAGACGCGACCCACGACCGGATTTTGTCAGCCATACCGCCACCCCTTTCATCAATAAATTTGTACAGTAAAACGATATACACAGTTTGTATTTTATGTCAACTATATTCCGAGGATCAGCTTTCTGTTTCTGCATGACTTTCGTACACTGCATAACGGCCCACGTTTCAGACATGATCCATTGCCGGCTTTCATACATCGTGTAAAGGATTAATAAAAAACCGCAACACCTGTATCATTACACAGGTGCTGCGGCAGTATAAAAACTATTTCCCCATTTTCTTTAACTGATCCATGAGACCGCCAGGCGCCGACATGGCTTTCATCATTTTCACCGCCATGGCAAGTTCCTTTTCCATATCAATTTTCCAGTCACCACCTTCCCGTTTCATACGGAATGTATACTCGGTTCCTTTCAGCCGTGCAACAGGGTGTTCGGTATACCTGATGGTAACCTGCGCGGTATCACCTTCAATATCCTCCTTCACCACCTCCCACTTCGCATCAGCCGCAAGGCCCTTTGAGGGTTTGGACTTCGCACCGGGAAATTTCTTTGACATCTCCTCAAGTTCCCTGATCATTTTTGACGTTTCTGCAGTATAATACTGCTCTATCATGCTGGTATCCCCGGCCCCTGAGGCATCACGGGCTTTCATCAGCACATCAGAAGGTTTCTTTGTACCGCAGGAAACCAGACCGGCAACAAGAACAATTGTACACATCATCAATAATCCTTTCCGCATACACTCCTCCATAATTACTTAATTTTTCAGGCTGCAGTATATCATATCACCATAGCCCTTCTGTTACATCAACAAGCAGAAACTGACCATACAACACACATAATCACCGGTCAAGCAGTATATGTCAGGTATGTGTAATAAATAACGCAGGGCCACTGTAGTACAGGTGGCCATACACATTACGCGCGATACACAATTTTATATAAACATATGCCTGTTTTGCCATCACGATTTTTGTGATACAACAACCGGCCTCTCCGTGAATTGAAATAAAACTGAAGGGTGTTATATTAGCAGCAGGTTAAGAAAAGATTGTAAGCTTCAATAATTATAAAGAAGGAGGTCCACCATGACCAGCAAAAAAACTGCAAGCGCAAACAAAGCTATCAATGACATGTTTGATGTACACACTTTTTCAGACAAAAACAAAACACAGGATCTTTACAACAAAGAACTTACCGCACTCATAAACTTTGAGATGAAATATTTCTAAGGAAATACTTCCTTCGCGGTTATCTTTTATTATTTATTATACTTCGTAAAGAATGATGGCGGGCACATCGGCCGGGAGTCCTCTGTGCCCGCCCCTCCATCTACAAGAAAGACTGTATGTTTGATTTGAAGCCTGTACAGTATACAGGTTACCGGTATACTGCAACTGAACCCCTCAATACATATCTTTTTTAATACAACAGATCAAAATTATTTATATATTTATTATTTTGTAAATGATTTTTTTTGGGGAAAACAGAAATACCCCCATCTTGATTATTACAATCATATGTAATTACATACTGCAATTTTGATCAAAATAATACTTTTTGCAACACCGCTTCATATCACAAATATCGTGATACCACAACCCACCTCACCGTGAACTGAAAATCTCCGCCTCCCTGCTACAATTAATTCCGTAATCATTAAACAGAATAACAGGAGGCAGTAATGGCCCGTAACCCGATAGTGGATTCCCGCGATGTGCGGTTTATTCTTTTTGAAATGCTCGATATTGAACAGCTGAACAGCTACGAGAAGTACAGCGAATTCGACAGGGACACCTACGAGGAAATAATTGACCTCGCGGAAAAAATTGCCGTTGAGCAGGTGTATCCGGTCAACTCGGACGCCGACAAGGAGCACGCGAACTACAATCCCGACACAAAGGAAGTCATTATACCGGAATGCTTCAGGCCGGGCCTTGACGCCTACTACGAAGCAGGGTTCGCGGGTATTGCCATTGAGCCGGAGTACGGCGGACTCGGGATGCCTTTCATCATTTTCCAGTCCACCCTTGACTACTTTGCCTCCGCCGGTGTGGCCTTTTCCATGTACCCGCACCTGAGCCTCGGGGCAATGGGCCTTGTGAAGCAGTTCGGCCGCGAGGAGGACCGCCAGGTGGTGTGTGAAAAGATCATCTCCGGGGAATGGGGAGGCACCATGTGCCTCACGGAACCTGATGCCGGGTCAGACGTAGGGGCCCTTAAGTCGAAAGCGGTCCAGGTTGATGGCGATACCTATGCGCTGAAGGGGCAGAAGATCTTCATTTCGACAGGCGAAAATAACTACTACAAAAACATGATCCACCCGGTCCTCGCGAGGATAGAGGGGCACCCGGCGGGAACGAAGGGGGTCTCCATATTCATGACCCCGAAATACCGCTTCACTCCGGACGGCGCTATGACAGGCCCCAACGACGTGGTGTGCTCGGGTATTGAGCACAAGATGGGGATTACCGCCTCCCCCACCTGCACACTGAACTTCGGCGACAGCGGCCAGTGTGAGGGTATCCTCATGGGCGAGGAATGCCAGGGCATGAAGATAATGTTTCACATGATGAACGAGACGCGGCTGTACGTGGGGCTCCAGGGAATGTCCGCATCCAGCGCCGCGTACATGCATGCCGTGACCTATGCGAGGAACCGCATACAGGGGGCCGATCCGGAAAACCCGAAGGCGGGGAACACCTTTATCATCAACCATGCCGATGTGCGCCGTATGCTCCTTTCCATGAAGGCAAGGGTTGAGGCAATGCGGTCCCTGGTATACTACACCACGTTCCTCATTGACATAGCCAAAGTTGAGACCGGCGACGTACAGAAGGAAGCGCAGGCAATGGTGGACTTCCTTATTCCCATCACCAAGGCCGGAAACACCGATACCGCATGGGACGTCACCTCTGACGCGATTCAGGTGTACGGCGGATACGGCTTCACTAATGATTATCCTGTGGAGCAGTACGCCCGTGACAGCAAGATCCTTTCCCTCTATGAAGGGACCAACGGCATCCAGTCCATTGACCTTGCCATGAGAAAACTCCTGTTGAACAAAGAGCAGTTTAACTACCGTGTATACCGTTCGAGAATCGAGGAGACCATCAGCGCCGCTGAAGGGACCGTAGACACCAGGTACATTGAAACCATGAAGCGCGGCCTCCGGAAACTCGACGAGATGGTTGAGGTGATGAAAACTCGTCAGGCTGAGGGCGACGTTGCACAGGTAT
>DAOSYC010000182.1:0-5924 GCA_035380905.1 Spirochaetota bacterium
CGACACAATCGTCAGCCTCGCAGTCATTGAACATGCCCCGGACCCGAAGGGCTTTCTCATGGAACTCGCGGAGCGCCTCGGGAAGGGAGGAAGAATTGTACTTACCACTCCGCACCCGATGTCGGATATCATCCACAGGGCCGGAAGCAGGATGCGTCTTTTCAGCCGTGAAGCGGACGATGAACATGAGTCCCTGATTGACGGGAAAAGAATGGCAAACGCCGCAGCGGAGGCAGAGATGAAAATTACTGTGCGGAAGAGGTTCCTCTTCGGAATCAATCAGCTCTTTGTGCTGGAGCGAATACAATGAACAGCACTGCGGGGAAACAGGTACAGGGGGGAAACCTCTACAATAAATATACCACCGGCAATCCCGTTGCCAGGTATCTCATGAATAATTTCCTTACAAGCGCCCGTTCACTCATTAACGATATCCGCGGAGAGGTGAACTCTATTACCGAAGTGGGCTGCGGCGAAGGGCACCTTGCGTCATTTATCGCTGAAATGAATATCGCTCCCGTTCGCGCCTGTGACTGTTCCTGTGAGATCATAGAAACTGCACAGACAATGAACAGCCATGATGCGGTAACCTACTACACAAAAAGTATTTACGATATCGGCGGTCCGGAGCGGGCGGACCTTATGGTATGCTGCGAGGTGCTGGAGCACCTTGAGGAACCGGAGCGGGCCCTCGATATTCTTCATGAGACCACCAACCGGTATTGTCTCATGAGTGTTCCCCGGGAGCCTGTCTGGCGGATGCTGAACATGATGCGCCTGAAGTACCTTGGTGACTTCGGCAACACTCCGGGGCATATACGGCACTGGAGCCGTCCGGGATTTCTGCGCCTCGTATCGTCCCGCTTTCATATAAAACAGGTAAAAACCCCATTCCCATGGACGATGGTCCTCTGTGAACGAAAGGATTAACACCGCACTGAAGTATGCCTGGAAGGCGGCGGGATACGGTATTGTGCTCCTGTCGGTGTGGTTCATTGTCCGGCGTTTCAGCGGCCCTGAATTCGTGTCCCTTTTCAGCGGCATGCCGGTGTCCGTATTCCTGCTCATGGGACTGTTCCTGTTTTTCTATTCACTGTGCAATTTTCTCCCCGCGATTTCATGGGCCCTGTTCCTGAAGGCGCTCCAGCCGGAGCTGCGGAAATTCAGCTCCGCCGTGGGGCTCTACCTGCGTTCCGGCATTGTAAAATATCTTCCGGGTAATGTGTTTCATTTCGCCGGGAGGCATGTTATGGGACGCGGGCTCGGCGTGCAGCAGGGGGACATCCTGAAGGCAAATGTTCTCGAGGTGGGGGGCATACTCCTGTGCGCCGGATGCATCATCGTGCTGTCGCTGATCGGGGGCAGCCTTGTGATCCCGGGAAACAGCGTGATCGCGTCGAACCTGAACGCGGCGGCATGGATTATCATAACGGGAGCGGTGGTCGGGTCGATATCGCTCTTTCATGAGAAGGTGCGCGGATTTCTGGAAAGGTTTATATCGCCTGCACAGTGGCGCTCCTATGTGGCAGTGCTGCTGTTATACATGGCCTTTTTCGCGGTTACGGGTGCGGTGCTGCAGGGAATAATGGTGTCAGTGTCTCAACCGGCGGTATTCCGGTTTGATGACACCGCGCTCTTCATTGCGGTGTTTTCCCTTTCATGGATTGCGGGATTCATTATACCGGGGGCTCCCGGAGGACTTGGTGTCCGGGAGTTTATCATCCTTCTCATGCTGGGGCCGGGTTTCGGTGAAACTCCCGCGCTCTCGGCGGCGCTGCTCCTGCGGATCATAACCGTGGGAGGGGATGTGGTGTCCTTCCTGTATTCATTTCTTTTCCCTCTCACCGGTGAGGAGGAATAAGTACTTTATTTTTTACACCGTTTCTTCAGGAATTCAGCTGCCTGTACATCTCCCAGATCTGACGCTTTTTTCATGTCCATACATGCTCCGGAAATATCCCCTTTCCTTGACTTCAGGGAACCCCTGTTGAAATATGCCATGCTGTACTTCGGGTTGAGCGCAATTGCTTTCGCGAAGTCTTCGAACGCTCCCTCCATATCGTCTTTTCTTGCCTTTGAAAAGCCCCGAATATTATATGCTTCAGGATCATTCGGCCTTACTTTGATGGTGCTGGTGAAATCTGCAATTGCTCCTTCAACGTCTCCTATTCTCAGAAGAACCATTCCCCTGTTGTAGAGTGCGTTTGAGTCATTGGAATTTATTTCAAGGGCCCGGTTATAGTCTGCAATGGCCCCCCTTGAATCACGGAGTTCATTTTTCGCGTTGCCCCTGTTATTGTAGGCTTTTGCGTTGTTGGGATCAATTTCAATCGCTTTGTTGTAATCATCTATTGCTCCCTGATACTCCCCGGCGGCATATTTCGCGTTACCACGGTTGTTGTAGGCGTCACTGTTCCGCGGGTCACTTTTAATGGATCTGGTGAAATCCTCTATCGCTTCAGCATAATTTCCCGCCTTCAGTTTTTTCATTCCTTCATTGTAGGAACGTTCTGAATCACCTTTGCTGCAGCCTGCAATAATCAATGTCAGCATCATGAGGATGCAGAGTAACCGTGTTTTTTTTGATGATACTGTACCCATGTAATGACCTCCGCGGATTGAAATAAAAATTCCCCACTGTGTTCATATCTGCCAGAGGCGGGGAAGGACTTAAATATTTTGTCATTGAAACAAATAAAATTGAAAATCAAATTTATGTCCAGATGAAAAAAAACAGGGACATGTTTTTTCATCTGGACATAAATAAATAGTAGTATAATAATGAAAATTCACTACAGGTATATGGATACGGACGAAACATGCACGTGCGGGATTTATTCAGCAGGCTTATAGAAATATTTCACATAATAACAGGAAAGGAAAAACTTTCTTCTGAAACAAGACGAAAACGTCTCATGGCTGCCTGTTTTTATAGTATCGCAATACCGATAACATCGATTCTGGGATTTCATCATTATCTGAATAATGAAGTGATTATCGGATATGTAAATATTGGTGTTGCCGCAGGTCTCATCGGTGCTTTTATCTTCTCACGGTTCATTAAACGCGGGATTTCGGTTGATACCTTCAATGCCATGTTGTTTTTCATGCTCTTCGCGTATACGTTATATCGAGGCCGATGCATGGAATACGCTTCTATCTGGGGACTCATGTACCCCCCCGGTGTATTTCTCCTGGCCGGAAAAAACAAGGGTCTTTTCTGGAGTATTCTGCTGTTTGTGTATGCTGTTCCTGTAATGGTGCTCCCTGAATCAGTAATTGGCCAATGCGGGTATAATGACCAGTATACACTGCGGTACCTGATTACCTACAGTATTCTGGTATTTTTTTCATACAGTAATGAAATGTCCCGGCTGGAGTTTTATAACAGCCTTGAAGACGAGAAAGAGAAAGTTGAGCACCAGAATGAGGAACTGCAGGATGTGATAAAAAAACTGGAGGATTATCAGGAAGAGTTTAACGATAGTATGCGGATGGCAATACGGGTGCAGCGGAATATCCTTCCGAAAAGTGTTCCGGAGTCACCGGAATGGGAAACAGCTGTCTACTATCAGCCGATGGCAGGTGTTTCCGGTGATTTTTACGATTTTTACGAGCAGGATGGGCGGTATATCGGTATGGGTATATTCGATGTATCCGGTCATGGTATTGCGTCGGGTCTGATTACCACCATCGCGAAATCAAACATTTTCCGTCAGTATATTGCTGATACTTCAGTGTCCCTTTCATTGGTGATGGAGAATATCAACGCGGTACTTTGCAGGGAGCTGATGCGCGATACAAACTTTGTCACCGGTATACTGCTGAGGTTTGACGGAGATATGGTACGGTGTGTCAGCGCCGGGCACCCTCCGCTTCTTCTACGGAAAAGTATAGAAACAGTAAAGGTACCGGACAGGGAAAATGGCCAGGTAATAGGGGCATTGCTCGGTGTATTCGATGAAAATGTTTCATACCCTGAATATTCTTTTACTGTTTCCCGGGGAGACTATATTCTCCTTTACACTGATTATCTTGTTGAAAGCCAGTGTGATGTAACAGAACAGTATGGGGAAAAAAGGATAATTCAATCCTTTACCGCGGCTGCATCAAATAATACCAAGTCTGCTGATGAAGTTCTGAAAGCAGTTCTTGGTGATTTCAACTCATTCAATTATAACAGTGAACGTCCCCGTGATGACCTGACGGTGATTGTGCTGAAAAGAAAAGTATAAGCACATACAGCCCTTAGATTTTATTGCTCCGTCTCCATATCTTCATCTTTTCAGCTGCCGTGATCAGTTCATCCCTGAAATCAGGATGGGCGATGCTGATGAGCTTCTCCGCCCGGACCCATGTTGAGCATCCCGCAAGGCGTACCGCGCCGTATTCCGTTACAATATAATCCACAAGCTGGCGTGGAATTGTTACAATTGTTCCCGGTTCGAAAGTCGGTACTATTCGCGAATGCAGGGCGCCGGATGCATCTTTGTATGTCGATGAAAGGCAGATAAAACTTTTTCCGCCTTTGGAATGGAACGAGCTTTCGACAAAATCCATCATGCCGCCGTTTCCGGAAACCTGACGGGGAATGCCGTTTTCCACCAGGCTTTCCGCGTTGACCTGGCTGAAGAGGTCAACCTGGAGCGCGTTATTGATGCTCACAAAATTATCAAGCTGAGAAATGACTTTCAGGTCATTGGTATAGTTTACAGGGTATGATAATATTCCCGGGTTGTTGTCCATGAACTGGTACAGTTCCTTTGAACCGATGGCAAAGGTGTAGGTGCATGTATGCCGGTCGATGCTTTTCCGCGAGCCGTCCATTCTGCCGGACTCAATCATTTTCATGTACGCGTCCACCAGCATTTCCGTATGCCCCCCGAGGTGCTTCAGGTCGGATTCGGCGATAAGGTTGCCCACCATATTCGGCATTGACCCGATACCAAGCTGGATACAGGAACCATCCTGGATGTAGCCGAGGATATGCTCAGCGATTTTCCTGTCAATGTCATTGGGTTCCGGCTCCGGAACGGCAAATACTTCATGATCCTGCGGCGCTTCAACGATATAGTCCACTTTTGAAACATGAATGCCGCTCTCTATGCCGATGCAGCGGGGCATAGTATTGACAACTTCAACAATACATACCTTCGCGCATTCTATAAAAGAGGATGTATGAGAATTCTGAGGGCCGAAATTAAAGTATCCATGTTCGTCCATCGGCCCGACACGGAGTATTGCAACCTGCTTGACGTTATCCGAGCAGCTGTCATCGTCGTACACGCAGGAACGATAATGTTCATTCCCATGGATCTGACGCTGCAGTATCGGAGCCCTGTGGTAAAGCATCGGTGAATAAAACGGCTCGGATATCTGATTCAGCATCCGCGTCAGCTTGCTCCAGTGCCAGTCGGTGAAGGTGAAGCTTTCAGGATACTTTGCTACTTCCGGTAGGGGAGGGAGTGTGGTGATGCAGTAAATATGCACATCTTTCAGCTCATCTTTACGGTTTGCAAGGGCCTGGTCGCAGAGTACCGGTTTGCCGTTAAAGCTCCCGTAATCTATTACATCACCTGACTGTACAATGCTGACTGCTTCATCAGCTGAGACAAGTTTTTTCTCATACATTTCTTCGTGTTTGTTTTTAAAAGTACGCTGTACGTTCATATCGCCACCATTGAATTTATAGATAATGAAGGGCAATTCGCGATGTCTGCCCTTTATCATGCTGTATACACAGACAAAGACGCCCTTCATTGTAATTATACAGAAGGACGTCTTTGTTATATTATTAAGGAAAACTCTTTATGATCATATGTGGTTGATGTTGTTAGTTTTATTTAGGTAAATAAAACTTACTTACTTGTCAAGCCTAAAATGGTTTTTTTAAAATTTTTTATACAGTTACGGCAGTAGCGGTT
>DAOSYC010000182.1:6024-7373 GCA_035380905.1 Spirochaetota bacterium
AAGTATAATCAAAAGGAACACAGAATTATATTGTTATTTGTATAAGAAAAAGATTTGATGCGGATACTGTGCTATTGTAATATTATAATAGCACAGACCGGGTAGGGACTGCAGATTTTATCGTCAATTATAATATAAAAATATGATTTTTTTTTAATTACAGGTACATGCAATAATGGATGCAGAAAAAGCTGCTGAACATTCATATCCTCCGGGACGAATTAAAATATCTGAAGCCCTAAAAAAGCTTCTTGGTAATAAGGATTTTCAGGCAATCAAGATAGCGGAAATCGCAGAAACAGCCGGCGTAAATGAAGCCCTGATTTATAAGTATTTTAAAAATAAACGTGACCTGCTGTATCACATGATCGGTGATTATCTTGAGGAGTGCCGTGTTGATATAATACGTATAATTTCAATGCAGAAAAGCGCATTAGCGAAGCTGGATACATTTGTATCGACACTTATCGATATATACAATCGCGACAGGGTGTATTCAAAGATGATCCTTTTTGAATTCCGCAATTCTTCAGACTACTATGTTAGCAAACCATATGAAATTCTTCAGGGCACGTACGATCTCTGTCTTGATATTCTTAAAGAGGGCATTGCGGACGGGACTTTCCGGAAGGATATAAATCCCTGTTTCATGCGCCAGCATATAATCGGCAGCGTTGAACAGGTATGTATGAATTCGATTATCACTGCACGGGCACTTTCGTCTAAGAAGATGACGGCATATATTATTGACTTACTGGTGAATGGTATCAGCAGTAAAACTAATTAGAAATAATCAGTAACATAAAATACGACTCTCATCTCAGAGCACATTTTCCGGAAAGAGCGCCTCCTCAGAGAGTAGAATTTCTCTGTCCGCCCCGTTGATTGGTAGAAGAAATCCCCTGAAAAGGGACTATCAAATTTAATGCTCCAGATATATTTTTTTAGAAGTAAGGTCCGGTATAAGCGCTCCATGGCGACGTATCAAAATCCCAACCGTTACCATAGCTCCAATAATAAAACTGATTCGTAAACATCCTCAACATAAAGGACGAACAAGCTGCTACTCTTTCCCCCGCATCTCCCTGAAGGTATTGATTAGCCCGTTGGTCGATGAATCATGCGAGGTGACGTCTTCAGCGCCTGAGAGCTCCGGAAGAATTTTCTTCGCGAGCTGTTTTCCCAGTTCTACTCCCCACTGGTCAAAGCTGAAAATGTTCCAGATTACCCCCTGGGTGAATATCTTGTGCTCGTACATTGCGATGAGGCTCCCCAGGGAACGGGGGGTGATTTGTTTCAGGAGTATTGAATTTGTGGGCCGGTTTCCGGGAAACACCTTGAAGGGCAGC
>DAOSYC010000183.1:0-5370 GCA_035380905.1 Spirochaetota bacterium
GAAAGAGTTCCTTATCTTCTTCTGGTCCACATCATTCCGGATCATCTGCACAAGGAACTTTTCCATGGCACCCTGTGCGTCTGTCTGGCCGAAGAACCCCATTATCTTTCCAATGGCCATACAGTCCTTTATTTCCCAGGGCTCCGGTTTGTACCCGAGGAGTTTCATTTCAAATGCGGAACCGTTTCGCGCGAAGGAATTATTGAATCCGTCACAGTATGCGGTCATCTGCTGTTTTATGTGCGGTTTCAGCTTTTTTATTTCGCTTTCAGGGTCAGGGAGAAAATTCATTTTCCGCATGTAGGTGTCAAGTTCAACAAGTTCCGGGTCACCCGCGAGGACCTCTGAAGCCCTTCCCTGTATGAGGATACGAGTCAAAAGCGCCTGCATCTGGCGGTCCTCGGCGTGGATCCATCCCATGGCGTAGGCGTAATCCACGTGGTCGGTACAGGTTATTTCCGGAATACCGTGTTCGTTCCGTATTATAGTTATCGTTGAATCAGGTCCCTGAAGGACTGTTTCTGTTTCGATTCCCAGCATGGTATGCTCCTGTGTTGTTTTTGCAGTTATTCTGTACGGATGCAGGTATAATCTAATTTGAATAGCTTACGTGTGCAATCATTTTTTCACGGATGCAGTGGCATGGCCTTAAAATATTGAATAATACAGCAGACCAAGGTATTCTTTCAGTGCCAGGGAGGCTCCCCTCATACTTTGCGGCAGGAAGTCCGCCCATGAATATGATGAAGTAAAGCTGTAACTGTATCCTGCGGGAAACGGTGCCGGGGTTAAGCCGGCTTTTCTGAAAAGAAGCAGTGCCCTTTTCATATGATATCCCGATGTTACAAGGACCGGATTGGCAAAGCGCTTATCTTTCAGGATCTTTGCGGCGAAAAGCGCATTCTGGTTCGTGTCCCTGCTTTCATTTTCCAGAAGGATTTTTTTCGACGGGACACCCATATCCATGAGGATGCGTCTGAATATAACCGCATCGGAAGCAGTGCCGTATACAGGACCTCCGGAAATGAGTATTGGTGAATGATATCGCCGGAATAATCGATATGCGGCGGTTATGCGGATCATGGAGTCGCCGCCGGGGTGCCCTTCCCCTGTGAGATCAGGTGCTTCTGCCGAGGAGCCCCCTCCTAAAAGCAGAATAATATCGCACTGCTGCACGGCCGGGGCCCGGTATTCCCATTCAAGGCCCTTCATGAGGAAGTCGGAACAGGGGACCGTGGAGAAGATCCATATCAGCAGGGCCGTGCAGATCTGCACCATACCGGCAATCCGCTGCTTTTTCCACAGGAGGTATATTCCGCCGCAGATCAGTATCGACACGAAAAGACCCGGCGGTACAAGGAAGGAAGTTACTGCTTTTTTTAAAAAGAAAACCATGCTGAACTGTATAATAAAAAGAGCATAATGTCTATGCTCTTTTTTCTTTTATCAGATTATGACTTCTTCGAACCAGAAAAACCGGATTGCTTACTGATTGTATTTAAATGATACACTAACCTTCGCGCGGTAAAGGATAACTTTTCCGTTTTCAACACGCATGTCCAGTTCTAAAATTTGAGCAACCCGGAGGTCGCGCAGAGTTTTCGCATGGCTTTCAACGGCATTCCGTGCCGCATCCTCCCATGACTTCTTGCTGGTGCCAATGAGTTCTATTACCCTGTACACATGGTCCATAATGAAACTCCTCTATAAATTTCAAAATAATATCTAAAGATTGTCCGGAAAACTCAGGTTTGTAAAATTGAAATGTTCCCATGAGGGGTAAAATTGTCAATAGTTTTATTGTCGATCACTGTAAATAATGCATCAAAATAATTTTTCTGGGGGCGATGTGATTGCCGGTGTCATGTAAAAATACTGTTGACGATATACGTTCCCCGGGGAATATATACACAAAAAAAGATGGAGCAGCAGCGTGAAGATACGATTACAGGTGTTGTGTATGCTTTTATGTGTCCCCCTTCTTGTACTCTGCAGCGGGTTTCGCCTTGACCCTGAACAGTATGAGGAAAACCTGATCGGGAAATGGCAGCTTATCGGGGATCACTGCAATGCGGGCGGTGAATGCCGCGCTGTGGTGGACGGCGATAAATATACCTACCGGAAAAACGGCATAATCTTTACCGAGACAAAGAAAAACGGATCATTCAGCTTCGAATATGACCTGAGGAATGATGATATTTATTTCTATGTCCGGAAGTATTACGGAAGCAGGCCATTCCCCTTTACCATAATATACATGACCCGAGATGAGATGCTGCTGTTTGATGTTGTCCAGAGAAAGAACAAAAAAGCGGCCTATACAAAATATAAAAAAATTCTGTAAAGGCCGCATATACGTATTGATTAGTTCGCAGGTTCCCTGGTAAATACTTTCAGAAACGATTCCGCGTCCTTTTTCCCCAGTTCATAGGCTTTCTGAAGCCCCTCAGGATTGGTGTAGTCCCACTTCGAAACCGGTATGGGCTGTGAAGGCTGCACATACACCTTTTTCCCGGGAAGCGGTATGGCGCTGTCCTTATAACGCCTTGTAAGGAGCACAAGGGTCCTGCCGGGACAGTCCTCCACGGCAAATACCGGGGCATTGTCTACGAAGCCCCCGTCAAGGGCCGGGGCCCCTTTCCATATCTGCATGGGAGTAATGGGAGGTGTGCTGGATGAAGCGAATATCAGGTTCTCCAGTTCCTCCGGAGTTTCGCAATCGCTCACACGGTAAAATTCCGGTTTGTACCCGCTTTTCAGTCCGAATGATGGATGCAGGGGCTGTTTCAGCAGCTTTTCCAGGTAATAAATAATGATACCGTAGAATGTGGCCCCGGCAGGTCCCAGAAGTCCCGGGAGCCGGCTTATTGTGATGCGGATTTCCGGCCCCTTCTTCAGCTTTTTGAACGATGCTTCGTCAAGTCCGAACCGGAGTCCCGCGCGGTACATCTTCTCATGGGGGAATGCCTGCATATCACTGAATAGTCTTGTAAAATAGAAGTTTTTGCTGTTGTTCCCTGTCATGCTTTTAAATAGTTCAAGAGTCGGTTCGGCGGTGCCCGCAAGAAGCACACATGCCATCGCGGCGCCGGCGCTGACTCCAGCTACGACATCGGGTTTCAGATTAAGTTCCGGCGCCGCAATGGACCAGAACCCTACCTGCCAGAGGCACCTGCTGCCGCCGCCGGCAAATACTACATTTTG
The DNA here is from genome assembly GCA_035380905.1 of Spirochaetota bacterium. Lineage (GTDB taxonomy): Bacteria > Spirochaetota > UBA4802 > UBA4802 > JAGODF01 > JAKQCH01. The sequence goes on from DAOSYC010000183.1 coordinate 3,205, forward strand.
AAATGGTGATTGTGTATTCATGGCTTTTCACTTTTATATGTAAAATATTGTTTATACGCTGTTTTTAATAATTACAGAATATAGCTGCTATGTCTGAAAAAACCGGTTTTTTTATACACGGCATACGCCTCCCGGTTTCAATATGGGTGAGAACCGCGTATAATGAATTATAAATATGGAATATTGCTGAAGCGGTGATCTGTAATTACGGAAAAACACTTTCACGGAGTATGTATATTTTTCAAGAAAAAAATAAGAAAACCCGTTAATCACTAACGGGTTTTTCACAGAAACATATCCTGACAATGCATCTGTTCTCTATGCGGTTGTGTCTATTCTCTGCCCCTTGTTTTCTTCAGTGATCTGTTCGGTCTGCTGTGTCCGGGTGTTCTCTGTGTTCTTCGACTCATTCTGTATCCGGCTGCTTTCAAGTACTCCCTGGGGTACAGAGTCAGCACCGCTTATGTTTTGTATGGCCATATAAACCTCCCTTTTAATATGGTAGTATAAGTATACAGAAGTGATAACAAATAAGCAAGATATTTTTTTACAGGTACATGCATATCGGGCTGCAGCGGCATTCATTAACACCGCTTGTGCTGGTTCATGCAGGTATTAATACTTCATGCGTTCAGGAATGACCCCCCGTACCCCTCCCGCAGGATGCTCCATATCCCCTGTGCGCCGGGGAATAAGGTGTACATGGAGATGGAAAATTGTCTGTCCCGCCGAGAGTCCGGAATTAACACCGATATTGAATCCGTCAATACTCGTATCATCAATGAGGAGTGTTTCCTTCAGCACGGTAATGAGATCAAGAATAGCATTGTGTTCTTCACGGGTGCAGTCAAAGAAACCCGCGATGTGCCGTTTCGGGAGCACAAGGATGTGGTGCGGGGTAACGGGATATTTATCCTCTACCGCAAAGGCGAGGTCATTTTCCGTCAGATATGTGTGATCCCGGTACCGTCTGCAGAAAATACAGTCTTCGGTGTTCAGGTGGTCAGTGTCAGTCATGGCGTCAGCTCCTTCAGGGTTACAGGGTGATATCGACCTGCACCAGTATTACAGCAGGGCCGTAATGGAACAATAAAAAATTACGTAAAAGCTGAAAATACACAATTCATTTCTTAAAGGCTCTGTGTTTTTTACCGATCATATAATTGAGACGAAATACGTGCTGGCATGACGGATATAATGGCGTCACACGTCGCTGGACGGAAAAATTATAAAATTCGGCAGGAATAGTATGGATTATCTGATAAACGAGGATATTATTCAGCACATCAACAACGGTGTGTTTTCAGTTGAAGAAATTGATGCCCTTATTGAAATCCGGGACTTTATCAACAGGACAGCGTCAAAGGAATATATTGACAACGGAAAGCTCGAGTCATTAAAGGAACGGTTCGGTACATCTCCTGTGGTTACTACCTGGGGTGATTATTTTCAGACTGAAATAGCATACAATAAGGTGAATGGAATAATCGAGAATGTTCAGAGTGCCGTTGAAACGGTAAAGTTCGATATAATGTCATGCCATGTTATTTTTTCTCAAAAAGGAATTTCCTTTCATGAATGGGTTGAGAGCAGGTTTGAAACGGCTATGACCGGCATGGCGCTTATGAGAGAGGAGGATGTTGAAGAGGCGGTGCATCTTAAAATCCTCAAGGACTATTATGTGTCCCTTGGGGTTACCGGAGTATTTACTGCCGCTGAAGAGATGTGGTACAATGCATACAAAGAGGATGTTGCGGTATAAATTTGTATGGGAACAGCAGGATATTATGCCTGCTGTTCCTGTATAACATCAGCATTGAGTTCGTCCCAGATTTCCTCTATTTCCCGCGCAGTGTCCTCATCGATCCGTTCAATGACAAATCCCGCATGTATAAGTACTTTTTCATTCACTTTCACATCCGGCACAAGTGAAATATTGACTTCCTGTTCAACTCCCTTATTTTCAGCAATTGCCCTGATGCCGTTGACCTGTACGATTTTCATTGGTATTGCAAGACACATGTGAATTCTCCATTTTTGATTGCGTTATTATCCTCCATAGGGGCAGGTTCTGAACCTGCCCTTACAGGGAATATATCACATTATAATCAGTTTCTCAGCATATTCTCGGAAGCTGCTCGTCCAGCAGAAGCGGCAGTATCCTCT
>DAOSYC010000183.1:5470-7144 GCA_035380905.1 Spirochaetota bacterium
GTTTCTCAGCATATTCTCGGAAGCTGCTCGTCCAGCAGAAGCGGCAGTATCCTCTCCCCGCCTATAGCTGTTTCCAGATACGCCTTACCCGGGTATTCCGCGGTGATTTCCCCGATGATTGCGGCGTCCTTCCCTTCAGGAGTTTCCCGCATCTTTTCAAGGATGCCCGCAGCGTCCCCGGGGTTGACGATCATAACCACCTTCCCTTCGTTTGCGGCGTACAGCGGGTCTAAGCCGAGAATCTCGCAGACTCCCTGTACCTCTTCGCGGAAGGGGCAGTTGTGTTCATAGAGTTTCGCGCTGAAGGGCTGCCCCTTGACAATCTCGTTCAGTACCGATGCGACGCCACCCCTGGTGGGGTCGCGCATGAAGCGGATGCTTTCCGGATATGCTTCCGTAATTTTCATTATCATTGAATTAAGAGCCATGCAGTCCGACTGCAGCCCCTTCGTGAAGGTCAGGTTGTTGCGTTCCGCCATCACGGAGATGCCGTGGTCGCCGATGCAGCCGCTTACGAGTATTGTATCACCTTCCCGGACGGGGCCCCTCTGGACCTTGCCTGTTATCCTGCCTACGCCGGAGGTATTGATGAAGAGCTTATCGGCGTTTCCTTTCTGCACAACCTTCGTGTCCCCGGTGACGATCTTCACGCCGGCATGGTCTGCGGCGGCCTTCATGGATTTCAGTATTGTTTCGAAGACCTCCATGTCGAGGCCCTCCTCTATTATGACGCCGCATGAGAGATACAATGGCTCGGCACCCATAACCGCAAGGTCATTCACGGTGCCGTTAACTGCGAGTGTCCCTATATCGCCCCCCGGGAAAAAAAGGGGTGTGATGGTGAAGGTGTCGGTGGTAAATACAATGGTTTCAGTGCCGATTGTGAGCACCGCGGAGTCGTCGAGCTGTATGCTTTCCGGTCCGAGGGTCCCTTTAATAAGGGTTTCTATCATTTCATTCATCAGTTTTCCGCCGCTTCCGTGGCCGGAAAGGATTTTTTTTGTCATTGTTATCTCCCGTATTTGTAGTACGCCGCGCAGGACCCTTCAGTTGACACCATGCAGGGGCCGATGGGATGCTCCGGCGAGCAGCCTTTCGCGAAAAGGCCGCACTCCATGGGGGATATGAGTCCCGTGAGTACTTCACCGCAGCGGCAGCCTTTCGGTTCCTTCGGTTCAGGCGGTGTAACAGGAAATTTCCGGAAGGCATCGAAGTCAGCGTATTCGTCACGTATTATACATGCGCTCTCCGGAATCACGCCGATCCCGCGCCACTCAGCATCACCGGTACGGAACACGCGGTCCATGACTTCCCGGGCGCGTTCATTGCCGTTTTCTTTTACAACTCTCGTATAGGCGTTCAGAATGTCGGCTTTCCCGGTTTTTATCAACTGCGCCATGAGAAGCGACGCCGCCACAAGGTCATGTCCTTCGAATCCCGCAACAACGCAGGGCATGCGGTATTGTTCTGAAATAAAACGCCATCCCCTTACGCCGATGATTGCGCTTACGTGTCCCGGAAGTATAAATCCGTCAATTTTCGTTTCGCCGGAATCCAGGAGCGCCTTTACCGCGGGAGGTGTCAGCTTATTCCCGGGTGAAAGGGAGAAGTTCTTCAGATTCCGTTCCTTCGCCTCAAGTATTGTGAGGGCCTCCGTGGGGACTGTGGTTTCAA
>DAOSYC010000184.1:0-2743 GCA_035380905.1 Spirochaetota bacterium
CCGTTTCCCCACTTGCGGAATCAGGTGCCGCTGTTTTCCTGAAACAACCTTATATTCCATGAAGTGCTTGACATTCATCAACCTGATTATTACTTATATAGTACAGTATGGTTCAGCAGAACACAGCATTTTCATTTACTGTACAGATTCATTGCCGCAGAGTATGCAGCATGTAAAGAGAACAATGCGAAAGGGCATGTTGAGCCATATCCGCAAGAGGGGACGTATATATAAAAAAATAAAAAAAAAGGCCGGTATACCATGAAAATTACCGCAGAAGAACTGGACCATCATGCACACATATGCGTTGAAGGGTCTCTTACAAATGAGAACCAGAGGGAATTTGAAGACGTCGTTACACGGTATATTGAAGAACACAGGTTTGTCATTGTTGACTTTTCTAAACTGGTATTTATTACAAGTTCCGGACTGGGACTGCTCCTTTCCAGCAGCGCTTCAGCAAAGAAAAAAGGGAAAGCGGTCATCATCTTCGGCCTGAGTGATGACATGACAAAACTCTTCAAACTCACAGAGTTATATTATCATCTCAATGTGTTTGAGACCCTTGAGGATTGTCTGGATTTCATGAAGAAATCAGAAAATTGACATTCCCTCAGCACACAAATATCTGCACCACAAAACGGACCCGTCAGTGGTCACAGAAAATGTCAGACGCAGCATCATATACTATTGGACTTGAACAACGGATGGAGCAATGAAGATCGTCGCATGTCTTGGAAACCCCGGTAAAAAATATGCCCGGAACCGCCACAACGCGGGATTTATAATCGGTGAAATGCTTGCCTCACAATACAGCATCGCGATGAAAGGAAACAAATTCAATGCCGTGACGGGCACAGGAAAAATTTCCGGGGAGGACGTACTGCTTCTGTTTCCCCAGACCTATATGAACAACAGCGGCGACGCCGTGCAGGGCGCCCTGAAATTCTACAGGGAAACCCCGGAAAATCTGGTGGTGCTCCACGACGAGCTGGAACTTCCCTTCGGTGAAGTACGCCTGAAATTCGGCGGCGGCCACAAGGGGAACAACGGCATACGGTCGATAATACAGCACTCCGGGACAGCGGATTTTTTCCGCATACGCCTGGGCGTCGGCAGGCCCCCGTCACCTGATGCCGGTGTCGCGGATTACCTGCTTTCAAATTTTCCCGCGGATGAATACGCTGCCCTCCACGACATGCTCCCGGAAGCGGCAGATATACTGGAGTCTATACTGAACGGCAGCGCCCTGCCGTCATAAAGAGGAGGACCGATGAAATCATTAACAGAACACCTGTACTTCGACACATCAAAGCGACGGGAGTATATCAACATCACCCGCACTGTCGAGGACCTTGTGGAAAAAAGCGGCGTCCGGGAGGGGTTGTGCCTTGTCAACGCCATGCACATTACCGCCTCGGTATACATCAATGACGCTGAGAGCGGCCTCATCCAGGACTTTGATGATTTCCTCGAAGGCCTTGCACCCCACGAGCCCCTGAGCAGGTACCGCCACAACAGGACCGGCGAGGACAACGGCGACGCCCACATTAAGCGGACCATCATGGGACGGGAGGTTGTGGTGGCCATCACAAAGGGAAAACTTGACTTCGGACCATGGGAGCAGATTTATTACGCGGAATTTGACGGGAAAAGACGCAAGCGGGTGCTGGTAAAAATTATCGGCGAGTAACCATGGTCCTCGTTGACACACACTGCCACCTTGAAAGCAGCCTGTATACCGGTCAGCTTGACAGCATAATCACTGACGCGAAACATGCCGGTATCGGCGCCCTCATCACTTCGTCCATAGAACCCGGTCAATGGGAGCAGTCCCTGCGTCTCGCAGAAAAATATGACATTGTCCACTGCAGCCTTGGCATCCACCCCTGGTATATTCACGAAAAGGACATACCTGCCCTTGACACCCTTGGAGATATGGCGCAGCGAAGGGGAGCAATTGCTGTCGGAGAGATAGGCCTGGACAGCAAAGTCAGCCGGCCTGATTTCAATCTCCAGCGCAGGGTATTTGAACAGCAGCTTGCAATCGCGAAAGAAATTAATCTTCCCGTGATAATCCACTGCAGGGGCGCATTCAATGAACTGCTTTCTTCACTAAAACGAACGGGCATTCCGGAACGGGGGGGGACGGTGCATTCTTTTTCCGGCAGTGCGGAAATCGCTGAAGAATTAATGAAATATGGTTTGAGCTTTTCTCTGGGGGGGATACTTACCTACCGCAACAGCAGGAAAAGGGAAAAGATGATGCGTGTGATCTATCCGGATCACTTTCTTCTTGAAACTGACAGCCCCGATATTCCTCCCGTCGAGGTAAAGGGCTCACTGCATGTTCCTTCAAATATCCTCTATAACCTGAAGGCCGCGGCGGAAATCCTCTGCCGGCCGGAAGAAGAGGTGGCCCGGCACACGACAGACAACGCCGTGAGGATTTTCAATGTGCCCCTGTAACAGGACATACTGTGTAAACCGGTCCACCTCCCTGTAAACAGAATTTCATTCAGTGCGTCTTACTTTGCTGAAGGACTTTTCCATTCACAGGAGGAACACCGCAGGTCTCTGTACTTGTAGAAGTTTCCGTTCAGGGTCTTCACCACCTGCGCCATTATCAGCGATTCACATTGCGGACAGTGTTTTGCGATTAACTCATAATCGCTTTTCATGTTGTAATCCATCTTACTACCTCCATACGTTCATACCAATCAATCAACTTCATATTTTTTTT
>DAOSYC010000184.1:2843-7139 GCA_035380905.1 Spirochaetota bacterium
CCATAAAGAAGTCTCCACAATAACTTCACCATTATTCAAAGGTAAAATTTAACTACATAAAACCTTATTTTGCTGATTAGTCAATAACATTTTTTTCCATACCGGAGAAATACAACATACCCCCTCACGCTACGACAGTACCGGCATTGAGGTATATATCATAATCAGAATAAAGGGCGCCGGAGAAAAAAATGCACATAAAAAAAGAGAAAGGATATCCTTTCTCTTTTTTTATGTGCCCAGGGCGGGACTTGAACCCACACAGGAAATTCCCACATGGCCCTCAACCATGCGTGTCTACCAGATTCCACCACCTGGGCATGTGTTACGACGTGATGTAGAGACCTTTAATAATTGAGTAAAATTATGTCAACATAAAAATATGAAAATATTACTTAAGGGGATTCAATTTTTTTCTACACCGGTTTTCATATAATTCAGCAAGCTCAAAATATTCCTTTTTACTAAATAGTGGACGATTAACTTTTTCAATTATCGTATCATCAAGCGTACCATACATCCCATACGCATATCCTGCAGATTCGAGAAGTTCAAGTTTTTGATCTAATGATTCAGGCTTCATTTGAATTGCAATTGAACCTGGAATGCAGAATTCTGCCAGTATTTTTGAATTCATGTTTTTTGAAAGGGAACGGAAGTAATCGATCAATGCATTAAAAGTATCAGTTTCAGGGAAACCGCATGTTGATACTATAATAAATTTTTCAGGGAGCCGCCATGAAAATGAATGTCTTGTAAAACCGGTATGGTCTGTTACAAGAAATGGTTCCATACAGCATACCAGCCTGTCAATAACGGTTTTAAGCTGCGCTGTTATTCCGTCAAGATACACAGGTGAGCCGAATATCACTACATCCGACTGTTTTAATTCATTATATATTATTTCCATCTCATCGTGCAGCACACAGACCCCCGGATTCTTATGCATGCAATACAAACAGGCCCGGCATGGTACTATTTTTAGCTCACTGATGTTAATTGAAACGGTTTCCATGCCCGTTTTGGACATGCCGCCGGAGAGGGCCTTTATCAGCTTTGATGTAATGCCTTTATCTCCCCGGGCGCTGCCATTTAAAAATAATGCTTTCATATAAATTTTTCGGGAAGTGAATTGATGCCGGATGTCTTTATTATATGATCTAACACCGATTTTCCTTTTTAAGATGATCTGTCACATCCGCTCGGCGCTCCAGACGCTCCTGACTCCGTCACGAAGATAATGCCCTTCAATTTTTTTCCCATTCCCGGTGTAGCGCCCGTAATACCGCTGGGTAAAATAGTAGTTTATGCCTATCCGCCTCCGTTCACGTTCGCTGGTGACTGCCCTGGAAAACCGTATGGTATTACCTGAAATGCTGACGCCGCGGAGCCCCTCATTGACGCCATTGGCCCATTGCGGAAACCGCACCACGCCGTACACCCGCCCGTTCTTCGCCCGGAGATAGAGGTACCCCGTATGGCCCGATGCAAGTATTTTGTATTTTCCGAGAAACCGGGGATTTACAGTCACCGCATCCTTTTCTTCTTCCATTCCTTCGGGGGACAGTATTTCGATATCGGCAACGGATTCCATGGAAAGCACCGCAGGCCTGAATGACGATTCCCTGCCTTTTCTCGCGTCCTCCTTTTTTGTATATACGGTTTCCCCTCTGAGGCACAGCACGGTGTTTCCCGCAACAAGGAGGGCCCGTGCCCGGATAAAACTTCCGTCACGGAATGATACTACCGCACGGTAGGAACCGGTGAATGAAGCAAGCAGCAGCATCAGGATTACCGCTCCCAGCACCGCACCCCCCGCGGTAAGGGCAATTCTCCGGTCACGCTCCTGCTGTGCCTCCAGGGCCGCCTCCGTTGATGTATTATATGGTGTCCGGTGCTCTGTCATATTATTTTCTCCCGCATACTGTCATGCCGGGACAGCAATGCATGCGCATATATCTTCCCGCAGTGAAATACGTTGTGTCCACACTGTTATTATCGGTCATGATACCCGTGGAATGTACTATTTCATGGTGTTTCTGCCGCAGCGGCGGATTTCAGAAGCCCCGGAACATGTGTATCTGTATCACCCCCCCGCAAAAAAACATTCCTTCGATGCCTCCCGCCGCTGTTTCCAAAGGGGGCCGGTGTTATGGTAAAATATCTTGACGCTGCCTTCATAACAGCCGATAAGAAAAATACAGATGTACTTGCTCTCTATCCTGAAATGCCGGTATAATATATATATGACGGGAACCCGAAACATAGCAGCGGCCCTGTGGATTATCTGCATCCTGGCTGCACTGCGCCCATCCGGAAGCAGCGCTGAAAGCGGTTCTGTCACCATCGACTGGGCGGCAGTTGACGGCGCGATCCGCTATGAAGTTGAAATTGCCGACAAAAAAGGGACCACGGTGCTGAAAAAAACTGTGCCGGGAAACCGGATCACCTTCAGGCTGCCCCCGGGAAATTACCGCATGAAGGTGCAGGCGGTGAATATTTTTGAAAAAATAGGGTCCGAATCGGGGTGGGAAAATTTTATTATCGCGAAAAAGGGCCCCGATGAGAAAAAAAAATATTATAATTACCGGTTCCGGGCGTCCCTGGGAATACCGTATGTGACCTTTATGCCGGAATGGAACACCCTGCTGAACAACTCCTTCACCGGGGCGGAGATGAGGGCCGGGTTATTCGGGACCGGCGATATATGGCGTCACCTCGGGGGGGAAATGGAGATTTCATATTCCACTTTTGGCGGCAAGGAAGCCCCGGCATCATCAGACCATTCCCTGAAAACCGCCATCGCCTCCGCCGGCCTGTGCTACGGGACACGCTTCGAATATCCGCTGAATTTATTTGTACGGGCCGGAGTCGGTGCTGTGTATTCATCGCTTACCTATACCGCGAAGCTCACGGCAACAGAAAACAGTAAAACCTCCATGGACCTCTACTATCATGCGGGTATTTCCGTTGAATATAATTTCTACAGAAATTTTTATTTTGAGGCGGGAGCAGACTATTACGAAATGAAGTTCTCCACGGAGCCGGTAAAAGGCATAAAGTATTCCCTCCATGCGGGATTCCGCATATAACATCATTCCCTTAATTATTTGAAATTTTTTAAAAACCGTTTATAATAATGTTGTAACGGGCCCGGTATTATGATATGTATCCCTATTATTTTTGCATCTTTTTTCCCGGGTGAAGTATTAATTTGAAATAATCCATTATTCCGGTTTTTATACAATGAAAGCAGCATATACAACAGTTCTTATTATGTCGATACTCATACTCGCACCGATCCTGCACTGCGGCGGCGGGAGCGGCGAGTATTTTGACGCCCTCACCTCATCGGTCACAGCCCCGGACAGTATCCCGCAGTCCCTGAAATTCACCGACATTGACCCCGATGAAGACCAGCTTACTGGTGACCTTGTAATTCAGAAAGCAGCGGATGAAAGTAAAATCTCTACCTACCGGGTATACTGGGGTTCCGGTGAATCCACACGCCTTACGGGCCAGAGCGCAATTACATCCTTCACAGCGGACGGCACCGACCACACATATTCTTTCGCGGCGGACACCGCAGTGCCTTCCGGCGCGACACATCTCCTTGTGTATACGGAAGGGGATGAGGGGGAGGTAATTACCCCGAAGGCCATTGATTTTGATGACCTGGTGATACGGATCGTTGCGGACATAAACCCCGGAGGCAGCAGCAGCACTCCCCAGCGGTTTATTGTATTCAGCGACAGGCTTTTTTTCAATGCTGACGACGGCACACACGGCGATGAATTGTGGTTGTCTGACGGTTCTTCAGGGGGCACCATGCTGGTGAAGGACATTAACAGCACAACAATCGCTGACCCCTCCACGCCATGGGAATTCACTGTTGCGGGGGGCAACCTTTACTTTACAGCAAACAAGGCGGAAAACGGAACTGAGCTCTGGACTACTGACGGCACCGCTGCCGGTACAACCATTGTCGCCGATATTAATCCCGGCACGGGGGATTCATTAATTCAAAACCTGACAGAATTTAACGGCGAACTGATATTTCAGGCACAGGACAACCCGTTGAACGGACGGGAACTGTGGAAATCGGACGGTACTACTACACAAATGCTGAAGGATATCTATATTGTAACGAACCAGAGTTCATATCCGCTGTTTTTTAAGGAATTCAACAGCAAGCTCTACTTTACTGCAACCACATCAGCCGAAGGCCAGGAAATGTGGGCCACTGACGGCACTGCTCCTAATACAATATTATTTGAAGATATTTATGCCGGTGCA
>DAOSYC010000185.1:0-2255 GCA_035380905.1 Spirochaetota bacterium
CCCCTCAGCTGAAAGCGGTGGAATGCACAGCAGCGGGAGTAGTAGAAGCAGCGCGACAACCGCCTGTTTCATTGATTTCATCAGAACCGGTTTCTCTGTCAGGGAAACATTGTAATAATGCAGTCAAATAATAAACGGCAGTCCAGTGAAACACAAAATGGCTTAGATGTAAACAAATAATTTATTTTGTGCAATTGGTTTTATAATTAGTCGTGATTTGAGATTCTAGAATACGCCAAAAGAAAAATTATAAAAATGTAATTGACAGTTTTTATGTGTGCTGATATTTATGTTATCAAAATTATATTTTTATTAATATAAAATATCTGAACTATTCTATGTAAATAGAATGTTTTATTACGCGAGTATTTTACTATTTTAAATTAAGTATTGGAGAACTATTATGGTTAAAAAAGTTGTTTTCACTCTGATTATTTCATTTGTGAGTACGTCTCTGTTTGCCTTTTCCTTTGCGAAAGGGGACACATTTTTATATCCCACTGTTGGTTTTGGTGCGTCATCTGCCAGCTGCACAGCATGGAAAGGGTATGAAATGGGGAATGAGGTGTATAGTGATGAAACCGCATTTGATGATCCTGAAACGGAAGTGAAGTTTGCCTATAATGTTGGGTTGATGTTCGATCACTACCTTTCCAACACTCTTGCGCTCACAGCAGGTGTGACCTATGACAGTACACCCGCGGAACTGAGGTATCCTGCAAACGAAGCTGCGTATGATGGAGATCTTTATATTACGGCAGAATATAAATTGCTAACCATTCCCGTGGGGCTGCACTACGTCTTCAATAACCTTGTAATTGTCGGGGGCGGGCTTTTCTATTCGATTGTTCAGGATGATGAGGTAACAATAAAAGATAATGTGATGAATATTGAAAAGACTGACGTGAAATCACAGAACTTTCCCGGTTTTTTTGTTGATCTGGGATTAAATGTAAATATTTCACAGGATAATCATCTCTTAATATATGCCCGTTACAAGCAGGCTTTATCGGAAGTCTCTGAAGGGGATTGGTATATTGAGGATGTTAAAATTCAATCGTTGATGCTGAATGTGGCGTTTGGAATAAGGATCTGATTATACTACATATAACACAATTGCGGGTATGAACCCGCAATTGTGTTATTATAATATACAGGACTCCCCTCATAGAGCACATTTTCCGGAGTAAGCGTCTCCTTAAAGAGATGAATATCTCAATCCGTCCCGTTCATCCATACAAAAAATCCCCGAAAAGGGGCCGTTCAAAATTTACTCGTCCCGCAGTTTCATACAGGATGATTATCTCGCTGTATACAGGAAAAAATGAGTTTTGCTGTTTATACGGTGTTATTCAGATATAAATTTTTCCACTGCAGCCCGTAAAGCTCGGCTGATAACATGCGCAGTATCATCAATTTTGAGAAGCCTTATACTGCAGGGAACTCCGCGTTTTTCGGCTTCTTTTCTAAGGGCAGAATAGAATTTTTCAGCGCGTTCTTTTCGCCCTGTACCCTGAAGTTTCATAAGATCGTAACGGCGCCATGTTGTGCGGAATGCTCCCTGCTGTCTGTCATTTTTGCCTACAACAACGCAGAGTTCCTTCGAAAGGAATTTCCGGACATCAGGTTTTCTGTCGATATTATACGATGGCGGCATATTGATACCAATTGGGTACGGCAGGGATGTATCCGGATATGTGTACCAGCCCGGGGCGCCGATTACCGCTTTTTTGATTTTATCAGGATAAAATAGCGCATATCGAAGCGTGAACTGACCGCCTCCTGAGAAACCGAACATATAATAGGTGTCAGCCTTAATACCGGGAAGAAGTGTTTTTGTCCTGGAAACCAATTGATGGAGCCACTGGTCCGCACGTATCTTCGCTCTTTGATTTCTTTTTTCTATAATATTGAGCCGCTGATATCGTCCGAAAAAATGCTTTCTCTCAAAATGGGGCGCAAGTATCACGAGGTTTTTTCTATCTGCAAGACGTTTCCAGCGCATCGCAGTTCTCTGAAGCTTTTTCATGATATGCTGACCGCTTTCCTGTGTAGAAAACCCGTGTATTGCAACAAATAATTCACCGCATTCCGGATTACCATAAACCTTTTTGGGAATATAGAGAACAAAATTTCTTCCTGAGTTATCTTTAAGTAAATTTATTCCTGCACTTAGCGTTTCAGAATACACATGTGTTGTTGAGGATACAACAAGGAATAACACAGGTATAATTATTAAAGACTTATTCATAACT
>DAOSYC010000185.1:2355-6948 GCA_035380905.1 Spirochaetota bacterium
CCGTATCTGCTTTATGTCAACACAGTATGCCCGAACTTTATATGGTGGTCAAAATGATGTCAAATGAAATTTTGCAATGAGAGGTAACAACCGCATGGAGCTTTTTCAGGGGCCCTGCTTTCGTGAGAAGAGAGAGCTATTTTCTCCTTACATTGACGCCAGTGTCGTCACAGCAAGCCCCGTTGTAACCGGTAGCACATAAAATAAAAGAGTGATTGACAGTATTGTCCGATAATGCTACTATAAATGGCACGCTGCATTATGCCGAGGCAGTGTTGTGCGGAATGGTGATTTTTATTATTCCACTCATTCTGTGGAGCAGCGTAATCCTTGCAGGGTATGGCAAAGCATAAAATTTACTGCGTGTGGTTTTCAGAAAATGGCCAATAATACTTACGTGAAACCGCTGAAAGAGTTTGATCCGAAAAAGGACCTCCTGGTGAATGAGTCCTTCAAAGCGGATTCTCTTTTTTCCCAGGAGGATACACTCGGGGATCTCGAGTCGGGTGAACCTGACGGGGATATGCAGGGTGATGCCGGCAAGGAGCTGGTGAGCTTTCGTGCTGATGCCCCTGTCAAATCCGGGATTCTGTCAGTCACCACTGCGCTGAATAAAACAGTACTGATTGTCTGCAACAAGAAGGGCGGCGTATACTTCCTTTCCCCGGAACAGGGCTCCCTGTCTCCTGTGGGCAAATTTAAAATTCCCGGATCAATAATCCGCACCCCAGCCTATTCCAGTGGAATTCTTTATATTGCCACACGTGAGGGTTTGATTGTTGCCGTGAACACAGGCCTCGGGAACCGGGAGGGAGACGGCACATCGTATAAGCCGGCATTGCTGTGGCAGAAACGCATGACAAAGGGGATTCTCACGGAGCCTGTGGCAACGGGGAAGATATTAATTGTCGCCTCCCTTGGAGGTGTCCACGGGTATGAGGCGTATTATCAGGATGAATCGTCGAAAGCCATCGGGAACCTTCTATGGGAGAAGCAGATAAACGGCACCGTGTCCTCGCCGACGCTCCATGGGGGCATGATCTTTATCGGGTCAGAGGAAAAGAAGCTGTATGCCCTGGAATACGGCGGCAGCAATGTGGACACGAAATGGGAATTTGAAACCAATGCCCAGATACGGAACAAACCGTCGATATCCCTTGACGGAAAGGATGTCCTTGCGGCTTCCATTGACGGGTCCGTCTACTGTATTGACATCAGGCAGAAAAGGCTTGAATGGGTGTTTATGGTAAAGGCTCCAGTGTACAGCACGATTATCCCGGGAACAATTGATAACGCCCCGTGCTACTACTTCGGCGCCGACAACGGCATGTTCTACTGCGTGAATTCCTTCGGGAAGTCACTGTGGACATGTAAGACAAACGGGAAGATCCGGACACAGGCGCTCCTTGAGGGAGGTGTGGTGTATTTCGGGTCCGAGGATAATAATTTTTACGCACTGAACGCGAAAACCGGCGCTATGCTGTTCAAGTTCAGCACTGATGGAAATATCAATAGCACTCCTGTGATGGTTGATAATGCCCTGTATTTCGGGGCCACGGATTCCTTTGTACACGGGATCAGTAAATAACAGGGGTGAATTGCGGCCAATAGAATACCTATACTTATTGAATGAAGCGGGGGAGATAGATGACGCAATTATTCAAAATGCTGTATCATGTGACACACCTTGACCCACGGGTGTATGAGCTTGAGAAGGAAGTTGAATTTCATCAGTATATCATTTTTGCCGCTGTTGTGGTTATCCTTCTCCTTGTTGCGATCGTGTTTCTTCAGAGCAGGATTATTAAGGGACGGAAAAAGGGAAAGACCTCAAAGATAGCGGAGAAACTGTACCGTCCCAAACAGGCTGCGGTCCGCACTGAAGCCGTATCACCTGCGGCTCCCGCGAACACGGGGAAAGTGACCCCGAAAGAGCTTCCCGACCCGGGTCTTATCTTCAAGTATTCCCTCGCGAAAGAGGACATGAACGAGAAGATGATTACCATCGGCCAGACCGAAGGGAATGTGAAGACCTATTCCACGGAAATCATTGATAATCATTTAAGTATTTATATCAGAATCATTGAAAACAGGCAGGACCGTGATATTTATGACCTCCCTGACAAAATTATTGAAGAATATCAGGTCGATATACGCCGTGACGGAAAGTCCCTTGTGTATTATCCCGGATTAACGGGATTCAGGGAAATGGGCTCACGGGAACGCCTCTATGTGAAAAAAGAGCCTGATGTCGCGGGTGATCCCACGTTCCCGTCGCTGGAGCCGAAGAACCCTGTGCGTTTCAGGCTTGGCGACCGTCTCAATCAGGACGGGAAGTTTGTGAACGGGTTTTTCGAATTTCACTTCTTTACCAAAGATTACGAGGTGCAGACAAAAGCAGGGATACCGAAAATCGAAAAATATTTCATGCTCCGCCTTTATAAGATTTATCCGGGATATGATACAGGGGCGCCCACCGGTGACGGCCTGTATCCCATGGTAGATCCATTCACGACAGGGTGATAATATGGCACGCGATGCACTCCATGATTCAATTCAGAGTATAATAAATGATGATAAGCCCACCGTCCGGAAGTCACTTGTTCTGGGTGTAGGGGGTTCCGGCATGAAGGGCGTTCTCGCCGCGAAGCGGTGGATCGAATCAAATATGCCGGCTGAAGCCCACAGGTATATGCGGTGGATGGGTATTGATACCACCGATATCGAAACCAGCATCGAAGGCAAGGGCGGAATGTACCGCTTTCCCTCTGATCAGTTTTTTCAGGAGGAGCGGCGTATGCTGTATATCTCAGCGCCTACTCCTTCCCAGCTTTCGATGGATTTTCTCCGGGAAAAATTCAAAAACGACCCCTGCTTTTCATGGCTTCCCAATCCCGATGTGTACGATATAAGCACCAGGGCAGGGCAGGGCGCCAACCAGACCAGGCCCCTTGGGCGCCTGGCGTTTTTCTTCAATGAACAGAAAATCCGTGACACCCTTATAAAGGAACGTGACCGCCTTGATTCCCTTTCCGATGACCCGAAATATTTCCAGTTGATGGACGTAAAGGAAGGGCGCGATAAAACTGAAGAAACCATAACTTTCACGATGGAACGCGGTGTGAACAGGTATTATTTCAGTGACAGGATACCAAAGGACCACACCGTTGTGTTCTTCGAGCCGGACGCAAAAGCCCGGGCCCTTCTGTGCCCCCATATTGACGGCAAAGTGACAATGGAGCATTTCCCCTCTGATGAAAGGGGGCATTACTTTGAAATGAGCGGCGGGAACTTTGAAGGGCGGAGTTTTTCCTTTAAGACAAAGCACTTCAAACGCCGCGGACAGATCTCGATTTTTATTACCTGTTCCATCGTTGGCGGTACCGGGAACGGGATGATCCTTGATATCGGGGCGATGATAAAGGATGTCTTTAAAGATTACTGGCCCGCACCCAGGGTATACTGCATCCTGGTGCTCCCGTCAGCATTTAAACGGGTGGTGTACAACCGCAATGCCCGCGCGAATGCCTACGCGGCACTGAAAGAAATTGATTATTTTATGAGCGGCAATACCTTCCGGGCGGAGTACCCCTCCGGGCGGAAAGTTGAAGTTCCCGACAGGCTTTTCGAAGACGGCATGCTCTATCTCCTTGACGTGGAGAACATGGCGGGGAATTCCCTCCAGGGCCGTGACCAGGTGCAGGAGCTGACGGGGCAGTTTATCTCCACCTTCGTGGCGTCAACGGTGGGGGGCGCGATTGAAGAGCGCATGGTGAACGATTCTACCCGTGCCGCGATTTATCTGCCGAAAGATGAGCCCTCCCAGAGAAAGGCCGCGTACAACTCCTTCGGTATTTCCAGGGTGATATATCCGGTACCTGTATTGCGGGAGCTGGGATACAAAATTACCGCGATGAAGATGATCGGCGCGTTTCTCCAGCCCGTCAACAAGCGGCTTCTCCTTGAGACGGTGGGCGATATCAACCGCGGCCTTGTACGTTCCCTGCGGCTGAACTGCCGCCTTATCTTTGAACGGATGTACCCTGATTACAAAGCAGACAGCGAGATAGAGTTCCGTTCGTACTCCACAAAGATGCAGCGTGCCCTTGAGAAGGGGGACACAAGGGGCGTTATCGCAACCATGGAAAACCTCATCCGTGATTACGGAAAAGAGGAAATGGAAAAGACAAAGAAAAACCTCATGCTGCGTATGGAGAAGCGGTACCAGCTTGAGCTCGATAAAATGAAATCGATTCTCACCACGGAGATCCACAATTTCATTAAAGATCCGCAGAAAGGTTTTCTCTTTGCGGACGCCGTTATCAACCTGATACTGGGGAAACTTGAACTGTATCAGAAGAAGTATTATAAAGAACGCGTTGCCCTCGCACGGTACTCCACAGAGGACCTTGAGAAAATTGTAGAGATTGCCGAGCAGCGCAAACTGGATGATCCAAAGCTGATTGATGCAATTGTTGAGATGGCCGGCTTCAACTTCAGTCAGCTGGTGTTTGAAGCGATGCTTACCTCCGCCGAGGCATTTGTCCGTGACTTTAAGGCGCTCCTTTTTAACCTGAAAAACATTGAAGTGAA
>DAOSYC010000186.1:0-6898 GCA_035380905.1 Spirochaetota bacterium
AGTCAGCTTCCATTCTTTCACCCGGCAAGCATCAGAATAATAAGGACGTATTGTCAGCATATCATCATCCCTGTCGTCATCTGGAGAAAAACCCTCCGGCCCGCAGCGCACCTCCAGTTCAGGGGGAGCTGTATCAACCCGTAACTCCTTCGGCGGCGAGGTGTAGATATTCTCCCCCCCAAGGACCATAACCGCCTTATACCGGTACAGCCCGTCACGGAGCCTGTTCCCCCCGGCGTCCTTCCCGTCCCAGATGAATGAATACGGAACAGATTTCCCCGCGTATGAACGGACCTCGCTGCCGCTCCTGTCCTCGATCACGATTTTCCAGGGCACCGCTGCTGAAGTAAAACCCCTGCTCACGGTAAAATTCACCGAGTTGCGTTTCCGGTACGATATCACACTGCAGTCCGCGTCAACCCGAACCGGCTGCTGCTGCCGTTCCACCACAATGTTTCGTACATCATCACGGTCCCCATTCCCGGCGCTGTCGGCCACTTCAACAGAAAAGGAATACACTCCCTCCTCTGCCGGAGCACCATCAGCCTCCTTCCCGTCCCAGACCAGGACAGCGGGAACGGCGTCGGCTTTCCACTGATACCTCCGCACTTCATCACCGTCATCATCGCGTATCACCCCCGTAACTCTGTCATACTTGAAAGCCTGCAGGTTCATACGGATAGAAACAGTTCCCGGAGATGGATACCCCCCCAGAGAAGCGTTGATCCGGGGAGCACTTGTATCTATATATACATCCCCTTCTTTCAGGGCCGATATATTATCATTCTTATCCCAGGCAGTGAGACTGTAACGATAGGGTCCATTCCCCATTATCATCCCCCGGGAATTCCTCCCGTCCCAGGAAAAGCTGTCCGGAACTGCCCCGGAACGCAGGAACCGCCTCAGGACGTTAAATACCTTCACCCCGCCGGAAACATTCCGGGGCTCATACTGATATTCACGGATTACCCGTTCACCCTGGAGAATCTGAAAACGCCACCCCTTGATGCTCCCTGAATCGTTCATTGAACAGCGGAACTCCGCGTAGTCCATACTGCCGTCATTATTCGGCGAGAAGGAACGCCGCACCGGAGACACTGTAACAACAGGAGGAATATAATCACTTGAACTGCCGGTTATACTCCACCCTTCACCATGCAGAACAGCGGGAGCCTGGAACACCGCCAGCAGAAAAGACAGCATGAAAAGAAATTTTTTTACGTATATCATCATTACCCTTTTGCAGTACAAAGAAGTCAGTACCTGAAAACACAAGTTGCAGCCACAATACCGTACCGGATCATTTTGGCTTGTTCCGGAAGAATTCGTCAAAGATTTCTTTGTCAATTTTTATCAAGTGACTGCGGATATCAGCAATATTGTTAAAGTCGTAATGCTGCAGTTCAAAATAATCCAGCATCCACAGATATTTATTAATAAGGCGGGGGATAATATTTGTCTCCTCGGCCTTTTCCCTGCCTATCTGGTAAAGGCTTTTTTCCAATGTATATATTTCACGCTTTATGGACTCAACCTGCTGCGTATTCACCTGCCGCTTCACATAAAACAGGTCCTCAATATGTCCGAACACCGGGATCCATTCCCGTTCATCTTTCCCCGGTTTCCGTTCCCGGACAATTGCCACGAGCTGACGTATAGGCTTGGCTTTCAGGAGCGACAGGTCAATCTCCGAGGGATCGATGGAAAAGGCCTCCTTAAAATAATACAGGCTCTTCGGCACTTCCCCGAGGTGATAATACGCCTCCCCGAGAAGAGAGAGAAGCTTTGCGTTGCTCCGGAACGATATGCGCGCGAATTCGAGTGTTTCAATGGCATGGCGGTGCTCACCGAGGGTGATAAAACATACTCCAAGATTGAGGAGAAGATCAAAACTGTTAATGGTACTCTGTTCTTCCAGATACGCGACCTTGTAATGTTCAGCGGCCTCGAAGAATACATATTTCATCGCAGCGGTATACGCCGCTGAATCAATTATTTTTTTTTCCTGAGAATACCGCCTGAACACCTCCCACTGCATCATCAGAAAATCCGCGGTTGACTTCCCCTTTTCCAGCGCCTCGATATCATTGCTGCGGTTCTTCCAGAATTTCGCCGTCCTGAATGTTTCAATCAATCCGGGATAATCGGGATTTTTACCCATCAGGGTATCGATTTTTTCGATCGCCTCAGGAAATTTGCCCTCTTCAATTAATTGATATGCGGTATTGCAGGCAATAAGGAAGGGATCATCATTAAAAATTAACTGTCCATCCTTATCCATGATTACAATTCAATAAAGCTTCCCCAGTCCTTGAAATTATTATTATGCGTGAAGATTATCACCTGACGTGACACGGCAACATCATCGAGCAGGGATTTGAGTTTCTGTATCCGCCTGTCATCCATAAACTGAAACGGTTCATCTATTATTAAAGGAAGCGGTATATTCAGGTCAATTAAAAAATCAGTAACCGCAATCTTTATTGAAAGCAGCAGCAAATGGATAATTGTGGGGTTCTCCCCGCCGGTAACATGGCCAGTCAGGATGTCACGGATATATCCGTCCCCGATTTCAGTAATATACTGGTTACTTGTCAGGGAGTGGAACACTTTCGCGGTGCCGGCAACGAGACGCTCCAGCTGCCTCTTTTCCCGTCGTATTACAGAATCATCAAGAAGCTCAAGGATATACTTCATTGTATTTTTATGAAGATTCAGTTCATGCAGTTCCTCGTCAAGTCTGCTTTTTTCCTCAAGGATCTTCTGCAGCTCACCACTGTCATACCGTGAGCCGGCGGTTTCCACCTCAAGCTGATTGAGAATATTTTCCTTTCGCGTCAGCTCATCCATTTTGTTCTCATATTCTCTGTTGAATTCAGCCAGGTATTCGTGTATCACATCCGGATCAAGTGAAAGCTCCTTCTGCATATTCAACGAATACACATCAGCCTCCATTTCCGATTCCAGAGTCACAATTTCTGCTTTCGCATTTCTCAGCGCCCCTTTCAATTCCTGTACCGCATCTTTTCCCCGCAGCTGACTGCCGAGCTTCATCACCTCAAGCTGCATTTCCGTATAGTCAGTATATTCACTGAAATACTGCAGCAGGAATTCATACACTGTTTCAATTTTGTATTCACTGTCATCAATATTGTTTTCCACAAGGAGTTTCTGGATCATCCCCTCCATTTCCTTCTGTCTGCTGACATGGCCGGCGAGGACCTTTGACCGGGAAGCATATAATGTATATGCCAGCAGCCCCGCCAGACTGAGGCCCACCAGTATCAGAATACCATATACCACATGCAGTTTCTCCAACCGGTGCAATTCAATAACCATATTGGTGGTAATGAGAACAATCGCCAGGAGAGACGCGATATTGACAGCAAGGACACCATTTTTCAGGATTCTACCCCGCTGCTTCAGCAGCGACAGGAACTGGTCAGCTGCCTCTTTCACGTCCCGCAGCTCCCGGTAAAGTTCCTGAATTTTTTTCAGGTTCTGTTTCTGGTTTTCAGTGAAGCGCATAAATCTGGGGAAAAGCTGCTCCATTCGCTTTTTCAGCCCTGAAAATTCCTCCTCCTTCACTTTCTCATCATCAAGTTCAGCGTTAATTACTTCAATTTGTTTTTCAATATTGTTTCTCTCACCAAGCTTTTCCAGAATCCTTGTTAAAATATCCCGTTTCCGTATCAGTTCAACTGATTCCACTTTCAGCTTGTTAATTTCATTGCTGATTGATTCTTTTTCCTTCCCGAGTTTTTCAAATTTCGAGGACTGGATATCGATAATTTTCGCCTGTTTGTCAAGGTCCCGGCACTGCTCAAATTTTTTTTCAATCTCATCGAGTACAGCCCCTGCACTTCCGTTACCATAATTGCTGCGAAGCACGCCGTAAAGGGAGAAAAAGTTTGAATTATCATCCACAAAAATCCGTTTGAGCGTTTCACTGTCCAATACGTTTTCCCGTGCGATATCCATAGGGGACGGGAGGAAGGAGGTGTTCAGATACATCCCGGAGCTTACTTTTTCATAGAAATAACTGAGAGACTTCCCCTGTTCCTTTTCCGAAAGAGTCGTTATGAAATTTTTTGCTTCCCCGTTTCCAAGATTGAACAACGCAATTTCATCCTCTGAACCGTCACGGCAGTATTTCACAGAGAGGGTTTTTTCACCGTTGCAGACATACCTGAACCTTCCGGAGGGATTTTTAAATACAACATCAAGATGAAAGTTTTTCCACCCGTTCTCTTTTATACCTTCCCTGTCCAGTACCCGCCCTGTAGCCAGGTCAACAATTGCACGTGCAAGAAATGATTTTCCGGAATTATTGCGGCCGTATATTACAGTAATACGTTCACCGACATCGATAATTTTATTATCGAATAACCCCGGTTTTGATGCTATGCATTGTATTATCTGCACAGCCATTCCTCCGGCCTATACACACCCCCGGCAGAGACCCGGTTCAAAACCCTGTTAAGCCTTTCCAGGTCAATATCCACCGGAATGGTATTACTGCGGTACCGGTCTTCAAGTATTGAAAAAAAGTCACCCTTCAAAGTATTCTCGTTTTTATAATTATTTATAAGTACTTCAATTGTTGGCAGTGACTCATCACTAAATATAAGGGTATCGAAACCATCCCCTGCCGCAGCAAGGTCATCGGCTTTACACGAAAAATTTCTTACACCGGTCAGCCGGAGTTTTAATATCTTTCTCCTGGAGCTGCACTCTTCAAGCTGTTTTATGATTTCCTGCGATCCATTCAGCATGGTACAATCTATTTCAAGCATCTCAACAATTTTAGAGTTGACAGTAAGACGCTTAATCTGCTGGATCCTGTCTCCTCCCACAATCATGGAAAGTACATACCGTTCTCCTGTTTCCCCGAAAGAAACAGCCTCGGGAGAACCGGGATAGGCGCCTATCACCACACCAAGGTTTTTGTAGAGCTTATAGTTATGATGATGACCCAACGCGTAGAAATCCAGGTTCATCCTTTTCAGGTCATGCTTTGTTATCACCAGGGAACCGTCATGTTCCATTTCGCCGTTAAGGTTTATATCTCCATGGAAAAGCCCTATGTGAAACCCTTCATCTGACTGACGGGTTATCCCCTGCAGCGCACTACTGTTAACCGGAGGAACCCCGTAGATATACACAGACTGCCCCTCCCGGGTAACGATGAACGGTTCACTGTCGCTCACCTCATCAAACACCCGTGAGACATTAAGCAGATTCAGGAGCGGGTCCGCGCCCCCTTCCCTGTTCATCTCACAGTCCCCCGGGGTAAGCACTATCTCGGTTCCCTTATTCCGTATTCTGCTGAACTCTTCAGACACGAGTTCAGCAATTTCCGCATCCACCTCCCCTTCGCTAAAGAGGTCTCCTGCAATAAGCAGCACATCGTGCTCCCTCGCCAGGGCCGCTATCTTCCTGAAGGTTCCGGCCCGGATCATCCCCGGCACAGGGGCCTTCGTGTCATCCATTCCGAGATGAATATCTGATGTGAGAAGAATTTTTATCATTAATCAGTGACCATTGCCGTTCATTGCGGCGTACCTGTATCGTCCCGTAACCCGTGACATGAGGCAATGGGCCGAAGGAGGAATTATGAACAGTATTTTTTTCCGTTCATGTAACATCACGCGCTCTAACGGAGAATATTCTTTTGCCGCTACTCTTATTTTCGTTATTACTGTGCAATATCTTGAGTATTATGAAATATAATAGTATAAATGTACAGCTGTGAATCCGCAATTACAATTTGAGAAATGGCCGGATAAAAAAAATTCGCGGGAAGGGTCACATTTTTATTTTATTGTACATAATATCCAAAGATAAATGGAATGACAACGAGATTGCCCCCGATATCATCGGGAACAGGGCCGAATGTTTTCGACATTCTTATTGCGTCAACACATGATGAATCCAGCGAAGAGTTGCCCATGGAATCAAGAATACGTACTTTCACGACATCACCGGCCCGGTTCAGGACAAAATAGAGCTTCACTTCCTGGCTCTGAATCGCCATGATCCGTACACTCCCCGGAGCATATCCACCCATTATCGCGTTTGCAACCATTGGAGGATACCAGTTTGAAGCTATTTCATCCTTCATTTTCTTGAAATAATGGAAGTTTTTGAATTTCTTTGTGTTAAAGGAGAAATGCCCGGTATTGGAATAATAAATCGCGTTTCTTCTGGTTACATCATTTCGGTCAGGAATCCGTGTAAAGTCACTGCTGCCGCCCTGCCCTGCAGTATCCGGTTCACCCATGAAATACTTTGCGAGAAATACCACGACCTCATTATCACGTGAAAGGAGGATTTTATCCTCACTTTTTTCTCTGGAGCTGGAACTTCGGGAGCTCTTTTTTCCGCGCTGCAGCATGAATTCAAGGGAATTGTTCAGCCAGCGGTTCCCTTTTACCTTTGTAACATACCCCTGCGCAGATGAGTCCTTATCGGAAAGAAGCGTTGTCCTGTTATATACCCTGCGGTTGTCCTGGTTCAGGTTGACGATAATATCCCGCGTAGGAAGACCTTCTCTTCCCTGCTGCTGACGGCGGGAAAGTATAGGACTTGAAGGATCAGAATGCTGCAGCACGATTGACACCACGAGAATGACATGCAGAAAAAAGGAAATCCACATGACAAGAGAAAACTTTATTTCGATATTATTTTCTTCAGGCTGTATTCTCATAGTATATCAGGTACAGGGTTTCTTCATTGGTTACAGGATTTCAACACTACATATCCATCCTGCACACATCTGTCAAATCATTCCCGAATATTTTTTTATTCACAGCTGAAAGGATTCGTGTGGCTTCCACCGGCCGGGGATGTGTTTATTATTACATGCTTTATCCAGCAAGAGGGTAATTATTTTTAT
>DAOSYC010000187.1:0-6823 GCA_035380905.1 Spirochaetota bacterium
AATCCCCCGGGTTGTCATTCATGGGGAAATGCCCGCTTCCCGGAACAGCGTAGGAAGGTATACTCCCGATACCGGACAGTGCCTTTATCCCCGCATTATTCTCCCCGTACACATACACCCTGGGACATTGCAGCGCGAGAAAATCCGCGAGGAGCGCCCCGCTGTCAGACCATTTCACCAGGGAAGCGGCGCTTCTGTTAAATGCCTCCGGCGACGACTGTTCAACCATCGACGCCCACATCCTGACCCCCGCTTCACCGGTAGCATCGGCCATCAACCGTATGTCCAGAAGGAGCATCTCCCTGAACATCTCATACGGCATCGACATGGTCCTTCTGCTGACACCGCAATCTGCCGCAACAAGGTTCCCCTCCACATTCACGAATGACGACGTACGGTCACCCATCATTGTACAGAGCAGAACCCCGATCGCGCCTCCCATGCTATGCCCCACGACATGCAGACTCCTGAACCTGAATAAACTGATAAGCTCTCTGCATACCAGCGCATGATCCTCAAGGGAACAGGAAAAACCTTCACTGAACGCCGTACTGCCGAACCCGGCAAGGTCGGGAGCCACGACAGTACACCTTTCAAAAAAAGGATAATCCCTGATAGACCTGAAGCTTTCACTGCTGCATCCAAGTCCATGAACCAGAAGCAGAAGAACATCACCGCCTTCATGTACCTCAGCAGCAACATGCAGGGTATTTCCTTTTACGGAAATATCATAATATTTTTTCACCGGACACCTCAGGGACTATTTCACCAGTACAATATAATCATTGCAGAATGTTTTTTCAAAAAAGTATCAGCCGCTGGTTATAATCTGTATGCAATTATCATTGACTTTTAAGAACATGTATATACGTTGTTTTCATGTAACTGCTCAGTTATTTTGAACAGACACCGTTTTACAGACGAGACAGTATTTCGCAGTTACAGTTTCGTTTGCAAATTTTTCCGGATTCGGGGAAACCAATGGATGATGAAAGACTCTCTAACGTAATAACATATCTGGAAATTATCAATCACAACCTTACACAAATTGTGTCGCTTTCAGGACAGGACGAAACAGTAAAAAAACTCGTGCAGGAATCAAAGGAGCTTGTTTCCCAATCCCTTGAACACCTTCATGGCGAGGAAATCAAGAAGGAAATTGAAAACCTTTCCTCACTTGAGTAATGCATTGTTCATGTATATGCACGGGATCGCTGTGCCGCCCTGCCTGAATTCTTACCACACGAGGTGATATAGTGTTTTCTTCGGAAACGCGTAAAACAATCGGTATCGCACTCGGAAGCGGATCCTCCCGCGGGTGGGCGCATATCGGGGTCCTGGAAGCATTGGATGAAGAGAAAATCCCTGTTGATTACATCGCGGGATGCAGTGTAGGCTCATACATCGGCGTTATCTACGCGAGCGGCAACCTGTCGGGGCTCAAGGAATTTGTCCTGAAGATGGACGGGAAAAAGGTATTCTCTTACTTCGACGTGGTATTTCCCCGATCAGGTTTTCTTGACGGAAACAAAAAACTTCGGGAACTGGTGTCGCTTCATACAGATGCTGAGAACTTTTCCGACCTCTCCATCCCCGTAATGATGGCGGCAACCGACATTGACACCGGGGACAAGGTTGTCATCAAGTCCGGCAGCATACTTGAGGGTCTCAGGGCATCAATGTCATTTCCCGGACTATTTGAGCCTGCCCGGAAAAACGGGCGGTGGCTTGTTGACGGGGGACTCGTAGACCCGGTACCTGTCGGCCTCGCACGGGCAATGGGGGCAGATATAGTAATTGCAGTGGACCTTAACTCGGGACTCACATCGAAACGGAAACTCCGCGCACCGAAAAAAAGCCCCCTGGAAACCACTGACAACACCGGGGCCAGGAAAAACAGATTTCTCAACAGTCTGATAGAAGGATACGAAAAGGCGGGGGAAGACATAAGAAAAAAATTTGATCTTTTTTCCAAAAAAAATTCCACCCCTCCCCATATCATCGAAACAGTGACCTCAGCAATCGGAATAATGCAGGAACGTATTACACGCATAAATCTGGCAGTTGACCCCCCTGATATACTTATCCAGCCCCGTCTCGCGGAGCTCAGCATGATGGATTTTGACAATGTTGCCCATGCAATTGAAGAGGGATATAACGGCATGAAAGAAAAAATCGAGGACCTGAAGTCCCTTCTTTAGCGGTACGCGGAAAAACAGATTATCCATACCCCGAAGTTTCATAATACGGCAACCCGTTACCCGGATAATGCCTGGAAACGGTGAAACCACTCATTAAAAAAACAGCTTGAATTTTTCAATATGCGGATTCATTATGTCGCCTGATACTGATAATCACCATACCGGACCATGCGGCATATACGCATAGAGTCACCGACAGCCCCCTCATAACCATGAGAGGGCTATATTTCGACCAGACCTGCTATTTGCATAAGGAGATACACTGTGACACAGGATGTGGCATTAATTGACGATGAATTTGACCTGTTCGATTCACGTCTTGAGGTACATTATACCGCCGGCTACAGCGGCACGATCACGAATGAAGACCGTATTCTTGAGCTTTTCCAGGAGGCCCCCATTGCCGGTGATGACCGCTTTGCACTCCGCATAGAGGCATACCTGCTTAAACTCGCATACACCAATGACAAGGTGCTTTCATTATCAAATTCACGCACACAGATTCTCGCCCATCAGATAGAATCCACCCACCGCATCATCAATTCACTCAATCCGCGGTACCTTCTTGCGGATGAAGTGGGGCTGGGAAAAACTATCGAAGCAGGCCTTGTTATCAAGGAACTCATTTTCCGTCATGGATACAAAAGGATACTCATTGTATGTCCTGCGTCACTCTGCATGCAGTGGCAGAGTGAAATGGAGAACAAGTTTAACGAACGCTTTGTCGTGATGGACCGGCGGGAAATAAAAAAAACCCGCAGGGAGAAAGGCACAAAAAACTCCAACCCATGGAACCTTCTGGACAAGGTGATCTGCTCCCTGGATTTCATTAAAAGCGAATCCCATATCGAAGACCTGAAAAAAACAAAATGGGACGTGATAATATTTGACGAATCACACCGTCTCAGGCGGGATTCACTGCGAAGCACCCTTGCGTACAATGTTGCTGAAATATTATCCGTAAACACACAGGCGCTGCTTCTTCTCAGCGCAACCCCCTTCAGGGGCAAGCTTGAAGAGCTTTACTTTCTTGTACGTCTTCTCGACAAAAACCTTCTGGGCCCGTTCCAGACATTTTTCAACACCTATTGCCTTAACAACAACGATCTCTCCACCTTACGGGCAAGACTATCTGAAGTAATTATCCGGAGAACCAAAACTGATGTGGGGGGATTCACCAAGCGCCACGCGCGGACTATCCGTTTTGAACTGTATACCGACGAGCGGCTTCTGTATGATGAAACGACACGATATGTCGTCGAGGAATTCAACAGGGCAATGCAGTCGGAAAACCGTGCAGTGGGTTTTGTGATGACCGTATTCCAGAAGCTATTGGATTCATCATCCTTCGCCCTTTCATCTGCGTTAAAAAACAGGAAACAGCACCTTACCTCACTGATTGATTCCGCGAACAGAGACCTTCTGAAACAGAGCGCCATGGGGAAAAATATTGCCTGGGACGAGCTGGAGTCAGATGACGATGAAAATGCCGACACCATGGTACACGAGACGCTTAAAAAAACCTACAGGGAAATCCGTGAGGAAATTACCGTTCTTGAATATCTTATACAGATTGCAGACTCTATTACCCTGAACAAAAAGGGTGAAAAACTGGTTGAAATCATCAAACGGCTCAAAAAAAACAATGTCAAAAAAGTGCTTATATTCACCCAGTTCAGGACCACACAGGAGTACCTGAAAGGTATTCTTTCAGAATTCTCCGTGGAAGTGTTTAACGGATCCATGGACAAAAACCAGAAAGAGGACGCGATTCAGAACTTCAAAGACAGCGCCGACATCCTCATCTCAACCGAGGCCGGCGGCGAAGGACGGAACCTTCAATTCTGCAATGTCCTTATTAATTACGACCTCCCGTGGTCTCCTTTGAAAATTGAACAGCGGATTGGACGGATTCACCGTTTCGGCCAGCCGAAAGATGTCTTTGTATATAATTTTTCCACTGCGGACACCGTTGCGGAACGGGTCCTTCAGGTGCTTACAAGAAAGCTGAAACTCTTCGAGGAGTCAATCGGCACTCCCGATATTATGCTGGGTCAGATTGAAGAAGAACTGAACCTGAACAGCATTTTTATGGACCTCGCGTCAAAGAGGAAAAGTATCCGGAAAATTAATGCCGAGATTGACGCCCGTGTTGAGACCGCCAGGAAAAGCTATGAAAAACTGAACGACCTCGCGATTGCGTCCCGCCTGGATTTTAATTACGACGAATATTATAAAACAACAATGAATGAACGAAAGATTTCCAACAAACGAATAGAATCTTTCATCAGCCGGCTTCGGGATAACTCAGAAACACTCCATGAATATCTCGGGAAAAAGAACACCCTGACGCGTCTTTATCCTGTAAAAAAATATCCCGATGGAACATCACCGAAAAAACGATACGGCACCTTTGACAGTGTCAGGGCCCTGGAAAACGAAAACCTGGAGTTTCTTGCCTTCGGCAACCCGATCATAGACCACCTGATATCCGAATGCCAGGGAAGCGGTTTCGGCGGGGAAACCGGTATTCAGTATATCAATTACCGGAAACCGTTTTACGGGCTTGTCTCATATTACATCATCACGTTTCATTCATCATCATCACACCAGGAACTTGTTCCTGTGTGTATACCGGTTTCCCGCCAACTGTCTGACGATGAATGTGAAGACATTGAAAAGCTGGTCATTGAACAGCGTCTCAATAAAACCGTCACCTCCCGTAACACGGCAGCGGCAGTACGGCAGATGACCGCAAACATTGAAGAATACATCTATTCATCCCACGAAAAAATTCTCGAAAAAGCTGAAAAAAGAGCCTCCTTAATAAAAAGCAGCATGGAAGCACCTGTCACCATGGAAATAGAAAAAATCACCTCATCCTATGACCAGCGGATAAAAGAATTTGAAGAACAGCTTGAACGCCAGGTATGCCAGATGAAATGGTTTGAAAAGGACATGAAAAGCGCAATTACCCGGACAAAAAACAAAATTGCCCGTGAAAAAAGGGAAAAAATGCTGTCCCTGAGCAGACAGGAGCGCTTCAGCGATGTTGTCTACACGATAGAGATGCTGGGAGCCGGCATCCTTATATCCACAGGCAGTAAATAAGCCCCCCGGCTCATTACCGCGCAAAAAACATCAATTCATTTTTTCAAGGAAACTACCGATTATATCTACAGGTACAGAAAATTATCGGAATAATAATCCGGCAATCTTCCGTATCCCGTAAAATCACTATTGACAAATATGTCAGTTCATCGTACTACATAAAAATGTATCATTGCTGTATAATGCTGTTTGAGACATTCGAAGGAACCATAGTGATAGTCAGGCAGAAAAAAAATACAATAAAAGCAGAAAGAAAATTATGATTGTAGATACCGCAAACACACCGGAACTAATTTCAAAAATCGAGAAGGGCGAGCCCGTTACCATCTCCTTCATCTATCCCGATGAAAAAACGATGAAATACATCAACTCACTTTTCTCAAAAATTCTTTCGAAGATTGATCTCGTATACCTCCTCGATACAATTATTACAATACAACGTGAAATTATTATCAACGCAGCAAAAGCAAACGCCAAAAGGGTATTCTTCAAAAAACTCGAGCTTGATATACATGACCCGGAATCCTACCAGAAAGGAATCGACAAGTTTAAAAATGATGTTGTTGGAGACCTCGACCTGATAAAATCAGACCTTCAGAAAAGCAACCTGAAAATCAAACTCAGTATACAGAAATCCGGCACAGGCATCCTCATGACAGTAACCAACAATGCCGCGATACTGCCGGAGGAACTGGAACGCATACAGCTCAGGATGAACCGGGCGAAAGAATATAACGATTTCAGTGAAGCATACGACGAAGTATATGACAGCACCGAAGGAGCAGGGCTCGGAATTGTACTGGTAACACTGCTCCTGAAGAATTCAGGAATCGGCGCCGACTCCTACACCATCAAAAGTGAAGGCGATCTCACGAAATGCAATCTCACAATTCCTTTTGAACTGAAACCGGCGGAAATTACCACGAATATCAAAAACCAGATCCTTGAGCTGGTGCAGGGACTGCCGACATTTCCGGAAAATATAATCCAGCTGCAGCGGCTTTGCGGCGACCCCCAGGCATCCATCAATGAAATATCCGACAGAATAATGCTTGATCCTTCACTCACGTCAGATGTTTTGAAACTTTCAAACTCCGCGGGGTTTATTACCGGGAAAAGGATAGAAAAAGTCAGTGAAGCTGTGGTGAAAATCGGACTTAAAAACCTCAACTCCATCCTCACTGCATCAAGCGCACGGCGCATACTCGACACCCGTTTTTCAAAATTTGAACAGGTCTGGAGCCACTGCAACAAAACAGCATTTTATTCACGTGCGATCGCGATGAAATTCAGGCGCACGAAAATACTGGAAAATGTTTTTCTTGCGGGTCTTCTTCACGACCTGGGGAAAATTGTACTTCTATCAACGAACCTTGACCTCACAAACTGGATTGCGGATATCGTTGACAACCGGAAAATCCGGACCTCCACAATAATGGAGGAGATTTCCATCGGCATAAGCCACCCCGCGATTGGAGAACTGATCTCAAACAAGTGGTCGTTTCCGGAGT
>DAOSYC010000188.1:0-6794 GCA_035380905.1 Spirochaetota bacterium
TCCATGAATACGCCTGAGAAATTCTTTACATATCCGCAGGATACAGGGGGGCTCAGATGCCGGGGATACCTGCTGTTGACATGATACATGACTAATTCCGGGGACACGTCACACCCGATCCTTTCTACAACGGTGCGTACCCACTCTCCATCGCTGGAAAAAAAGAACTGATTGCTTATTGTTCCTCCATCCGGCAGTTTAGAGTTAAAAGGTTCTGCTGATACTTTTTTCATTTTTTCATCCCAGCGAATGGAATACAATATGTCTTTCTGCAGATCGCTGCCGGGTATACGTTGTGTCCCGGCACCAAGAATCATTCTGCTTTTCGGGTTGAGGGAATGTGCCGGGGAGAAGACCATAAACCCGGGGATGCGGTGTAGTGTGCGCGTTAAGGGATTTTGATATGTGCTGCTCATGGTGAGGTCCGTCATATACCACCTGTACGCCATTCGCCCCCTTCTGTTTTTTTTCCACTCCCGAACAAGGAGTTCTCCATTAAACGGGTAAAGTCCCAGGTCCCCGTTTTCGCTGTGGTGGATTACCCTGTTGCTGTTAAAATCATACAACATGTATGGTGTTGCGGTTTCGCCGTTGTGGCCGGTGGCCATTACTGAAATAAGAAAAATAGTACGTCCTTCATTCACGGGAAATACCTCGTTCAGGATACTGTTCCCGTCACCCGGCCGCGCATTGCAGTGGCCGGTCTTCCTGCTGTCAACATCAAGAAAATAAATACCCCTTCCGCGCTCCTGCCACACAATTGCGCTTTTCGGATCTGAATTGATGGCGCCCCCGGGAAAAGGGGGGTAGCCTTTCAGTATGGTTCTGACGCTGACGTTCCCATCTCCAGAAATTGTAACGAGCGCAAACTCCCCATTCCTGTTAATGGAAACAAGAGTGTTCTTCCGGTTGATCCCCACAATGCCCGATATTTTTTCATGTACGGTAAGGATAACCGGGCTTAATCTGATTCTTGTACTGTCGTGGAAGCCTTTTATTTTTAAAATTTCAGAATCAGTTATATTATTCCTTCCTGCGGTACATTGCATGCCTGTATGGAAAAGGAGGAATAATAATATGCATACCGGGACACGCGTATTGTGCAACGACTGCCTGTTGAACAGCCGATGCTCCTTCACGTGAACAGTTCATCCATGTTTTTCGCCCCTTCGAGGACCCTGTAATACAGCCATCGCGGAAGCAGGTCCGGCAGCTTGAACGAGACCTTGTTCAGAAACCCCGGCACATAGAGCACCTTCCCCTTTGTTAGGGCCTTGAGGGAACGGTCCACCACCTGTTCCGGGGTCATCCACCGCATGAGAGCCGTGTTTTTTCCCACAATTTTTCCGATTCCCATCTTATCATGAAATTTGCTCCGGGTAAAACCGGGACACAGCGCCTGGACTTTAATATTATGCTCCTTCAGTTCCAGGTGAAGTGTTTCAGTAAAGAACTGCAGGAACGCTTTGGTGCCGCTGTACATGGAGCTTGAAGGAAAAATTAATTTCGCGCTGATTGACGCTACGTTGATAATGATTCCCTTTCCTCCGGCAATCATATTAGGTATCGCAGCATGGGTGAGCTTCACCGGTGCAAGTGCATGGACTGCAAGCATCTGCTCATGTACTGCAGCCTCATTTTCATGGAATAAACCATTGGTCCCGAACCCGGCATTATTTACAAGGACCGCAATGTCCTTTGTGCCTTTTATTTTTTTGACTACCTTTTCCAGCTCAAGGGTATTGGAGAGTTCCGCGATGAGCACTGTCACCGACACACCGTACCGGCTCGAAAGGGTATCGGCAAGTTCCTTTATTACGTTCTTTTTCCTTCCGGTGATTATGAGGTCATACCCTTCCGCCGCGAACCGCCGGGCGAATTCCGCGCCGATACCGCTGGTTGCCCCTGTTATGACGGCTGTGCCTTTTTGTGATGCCATTGTAATTACCCCTCCCTGATGTAGTTGTGTAACCTTACATAGAACAGTAGAATACTATTTCCGTATCACCTTCTTCGCAGTGCTGTATCAACCCGCAAAACGGCTCCACGTCTCATAATAGACAACCGCAATATTCAATGCAAACGTAATCCATCCCAGGGGATTTTTCCCGCTCCCCACGGCGAAGAAAATCCGGAACGGAAAATAATACACGCACAGCGCGAAGAACGCCAGGAGCCAGATGGGACCGTACGTGGGATCGCTCCTGCTGATCCCAACCATGTGATTGATAATGGAATCATAGAAGAACGCCATAATAAATGAATACGCCAGAAACACCACCGTCACCCCCGCGTTGACGGCCTTTGTGTCCGGAAGGACAGGACGCATTGTTTTGTTCCGGTTTGACTGATACATGGCAAACCCCCATATGATGCAGTAGAGATAGAAGGGAAGCGCCATGAGGAAAGAACCTGCGATCAGTACAATGACCGGAAACAGGACACAATAAAGGATTGCAAGGGCAATCTGGAAGCCCGGGGACTGGTCGCGGAAATCCCCGGTGAACGACTTCACCATTTTTTTTATTCGCTGATAATCATACCCGCTCATCCGTGACACAAGATACACCGACACAACAAGAAAGAACACCAGCCCCAGAATCATTGCAATGTTGTCCGCCGTCGTGGCAATGCGGTTGATCTCCACGCCGTAAATCATTTCCCCCCATCCCGCGCTCATGGTCATGGCAACACCGTGAAACATCAGGGACACCCAGAACAATATGCCGAGGGGCCAGGTACACCAGCGCCACATATTGCGGGAAAGGCCGCGCAGGCCCTCCTGCATCACACTGTGCATCGCGAAGCGGTTGAGCATGATCACGCAGGCAGCAGCATAAAGGAAAAGCCCCGTAATTCCTATCCTCAGGTGCAGCACCGGATACCGGTCTGCCGCCTGCTGAAGGACCGGCACGAGATATGTCAGGAGGGTGAATGCGGCAGCGAAAAGGATATCCACCAGCGACCCCGTGTATCTATCAAGTATTCCTCTCATCGTTCCCCTCTTTGTCATATTGAATTATGGGCACTTCAATAAACCATGTAAGTAAAATGCTGATTGCATCAAAACAGCACCAGGTACTATGACTTCAAGCCCACAAGGGCATGAAAGGACAGTTTTTAAATCTGCCCTTATATCATCCTTCGCAGTGAACATTCACTGGCGCAGCGCAAGCTGTTCATTGATATGTGCCGCGCTTTTTCCGAATATCATAAGGTTTTTCTTCCCGATGGTAATGGTGACGTAAGGCAGGATAAATTTCCCCTGCCCTGTGCCCGTGATACTGCTCCATGGAAAAAATATTGGCCGGTGCATGAAGGCATAAAGAAATATCGGCCTGATAGAAAAGCCCTCTGCGTATACCGTAACACGGATAACACCATTATAACTGCTGAAAAATCCGAACCGCACTGACTGGAATGAGAAGGATGCTGTTTCCGGCCCCTTCATCGCTGAATCAGGATACTGTTTCGCGAGGGCGTGCCACCCGCCTATAAAAGCGATGAGTCCCACCACTGCATTCCAGAACACCACAACGCCGGCACACATCATTCCAATTATTGCTATTATTTCTATTGTATCCATGCAATCACCATCCTTCCGCCTTCCCACAATCCGGCTGGCGTAACAGTTCTCGTTATCAGCATTTTACTTTTTGCATGGTATACTATTTATAAAATCTTACACTCTGCAAGGCTTTTTTCGGAATTTAACGGCTATCTATCGCGGGATTTTTTAATGGAATGAAGGGGGCTGACAGAGAAAATCTACTCTCTGAGGTGGCGTTCCTTCCGGGAAATGCCCTCCATTGCCTTATTACATTCTTTTACATCAAGGGTTAATTTTCAGGAATTTCCGCTGACAAAAAAGAAAATTGGATGACACACCGAGTAAAAACGGATACAAGATGTCTCATGAGATGCCTCCGTAATGGGACGAAATTGGCCTTAACGGTACTACCGCAAGGTTATTCTACAGAAAAATGTCCCTTTTGACAGCGAGTTGTTGAAATTTATGAAGTAAAAATATAAACACGGAGAGAGCCATGCTTGATAGGGTTGAATGGAAAGAAGTATCTACAGAAGAGAAAGGCCGCATCATGGGATACATAAATCCTGTTCAGGGGAAATATACTCTTCAGAAAAATTCTACACAAATGAAAAAGGCAGTTCTGCCCTTTTATGAAGAAGCTGTGCTTATGGAGGTTTCTGATTCTGAATTGCCGTACCACATTACACCCTTCTGGTATCTGCTCTATGCCAACAGGCTTTTTGAGTTAGATGGTTCCAGTACCCCTATTCATGAAGTCAATGAACTTGATCCGGTGAAGGTGACTAAAGAAAATGCCGGAGAGTATGTCAGGTTCTTCTGCTTCTTTGTTCATGGCGAAGAGGGACCTTTCTTTATTATAGAAGATTCTGATCATCCAGTCCTTGATAAGAAAAAGATGGAATATATGATGATCAAAGACATTAAGAATAAATGCATTCCCCTGGAATACAAGGGAATGCCTGGAGACAATACCTTTGAATTGACCGGTACGGTATTTTACGGCAATGCTCTCTTTTCGGCACTATTTACAGTTACATCCAATGGCATGATTGATATGACTGATGATGAACCATTAAAGGCTGATATTCCTGCACGAAAGATTAAGCCCAATTATTAATTAAGGACTTTTCCAAAAACCGGCATTTGCGCATACATAGTAGAGACTGCCCATTGATTTTGGATAGTAGAAGTGGAGTAACATATTATTGGGAAAAATTCCTGTTGATACCAGGTGGTTATCTTTTCAGGAATTTCCGTTGTCAGAAAAGAAAATGGAATGACACGACGTGTTAAAATGGAAACAACATGTCTAAATTTTAATGGCCCCTTTTCAGGGGATTTTTTGTATGAATGAAGGAGGCGGACAGAGAAATTCTTCTCTCGTATAAAAATCAACTTGCCGTATCAAACTATGTACGCTATATTGTACGTAAAATGAAACAAAGAAGGACATCCTATGCAACGATTTAAAATTGACACAGATATCCGTCCTCTGTCAGAAGTGCGGACCGGTATTGCGGCGTTTATAAAACAGGTACACTCCACCAAAAGGCCAGTCATTATTACTCAGCATGGAAAAGGCGTTGCTGTTCTTATGGATGCATCAGAATATGAAATGATGCAGGAAAAGATTGAACTTTTAACAGATATTCACACATCATTACGTCAAATCGAACGTGGAGAGGGGACAGAACATAACGATGCGAAAAAGAAGGTTTTACAAAGGTTAGGAAAGTGAGAATAATCTGGTCACCGCTGGCAATTGACCGGGTTTCTGAAATAGCTGAATACATAGCACAGGATAAACCTTCCGCAGCGGCAAAGTGGATTGATGAAATCTTTTCCAGGGTAGAGCAACTCGCGACATCCCCTGAACATGGGCGTATCGTGCCCGAAATCGACAACGATCATTTCAGGGAAATCATTTACGGCAATTACCGAATCATTTACCGTATTGAGAAAAAAGAGGTATCTATCCTTACTGTCCGTCATGGCGTGCAGATACTCCCTGTTGAGGAGATAATGGAATAAAAATTTGACGGCCACTTTTCAGGGGATTTTTTATGAATGAAGGGGACGGACAGAGAAAGTCTCTCTGAGGAGGCGAATACTTGCACAGGTTATCTTTTTTTATACGCATCCTTACGATGGCGAACATACAAAACGGTTATTTCCATATTTTTCTTATTAACCTGATATATTACCCTGTAATCATGTACTCGCAACCTGTACGTCATATCCGAATTTACTATTTTCCTTGAGTTCCCGGGAAAAGGATTTTCCGTTAGCGACTCTATTTTTGATAGAATCATATCAACAAAGGTATGTTCCACCCTTTTCATATCCTTCAGCACCTGTTTGTGAATAACAAGAGTGTACATCTTTTATATTTTCTTCTTCAAATCTGTAAGTGAAATTGTATCATTCTTCTTTTTCCTTTCAGCTATAACGGCAAGGTCATGAATATCTTCCAGCAGCTCATTGTATTCCTCGATTGGCAGAATAACGGCGCTCTTGTTCCCCTTTTCATCAACAATATATTTTGTCTGTGTGCTGGCCATCTCCCCCTCCCCTGTGCAATATACAAATTTCGTAATGTAATATACGAAACAGACCTGTTATGGTCAAGTTAATCATCCATATTATAACTTTAAATATTTCATACTCATGACGCCCCTTAAGTATAAAAAGTTTAATGACGCAAGTCAAACTCTTTTTCACTGAGGTTTTTTTACAGAAGCACACCGACTACATCCCGCTCAGGAGTTGAGCCAGCGTTTTTCATTTCGAGAAAAATGAGGAACTTACCCTATACGTTCATGCGATAATGCTCTTCTCTTATCCGGGAAGAACCGGAATACAATATGGTATTACAATATAAAAAAATAATATCATCACAATGAAGCGCGGCCCCTGAAAACCCCATGCGTTTTTTACATCTCATTACAAAATTTTTATTTGTCTTTATTTTAACCACTCC
Organism: Spirochaetota bacterium; assembly: GCA_035380905.1. Lineage (GTDB taxonomy): Bacteria > Spirochaetota > UBA4802 > UBA4802 > JAGODF01 > JAKQCH01. Next base: position 6,534 of record DAOSYC010000188.1, read on the forward strand.
GTAAAGTGCGGCATACAGTGTTTTTCATTCCACGCAAAATTTTTCCGGTTTCGGGCCGACGCAAATTTTAACGACCCCTTTTCAGGGATTTTTTGTATGGATGAAGGGGACGGACAGAGAAAGTCTACTCTCTGAGGAGGCGCTCCTTACAGAAAATGCGCTCTATGAGGAGAGAGAATTTCCCGTATCGTTATATGCGTTGAATACTGCGGACCATGTGCAGATTTGAGAAAACGCACTTGACATTTTGGAGTTACATTG
>DAOSYC010000189.1:0-4146 GCA_035380905.1 Spirochaetota bacterium
AAGGACGCGGATAAGGCCCGGGAGGTAATAAAACGTGATGATGAAATTGACGAGCTGAACCTGCAGGTGTACCGTGAGCTGTTCTCGTACATGATAGAAAATCCGTATATCGTGTCCCAGGCACTTGGGCTTATCATGGTGGCCAAATCCCTTGAACGGATCGGGGACCATGTCACCAATATTGCGGAACGGTCAATTTATTATATCGAAGGTAAGGACATACGTCATGGCAGCAATGAGTAATCACTTTGCCCCGGAAGGCGAATTGCGGTTGACATCTTCGGTGATATACTCACATCATATTGAAGATACTACTGGAATAAGCGGGATGTTGTCTATGAAAAAGAAAATATATGTAATTGATGACGAGAAGGATATCCTTGAAATTGTAAAAGTTAATCTGGAAAAAGAAGGGTTCGATGTCTATTGCTTCCAGGGGGGAAGGGAAGCCCTTGAAAGTCTCGGAAAAAATAAACCGGACCTTATTGTGCTGGATATTATGATGCAGGGTATTGACGGATATGATTTCTGCAGGATGATCAGGTCCGGCGACCAGTATAAAACGCTCCCGATTATTTTCCTCTCCGCAAAGTCAGAGGAGTTTGACAAGGTGCTGGGGCTTGAGCTTGGGGGTGATGACTATATAACAAAACCCTTTGGTGTGAAAGAAATGGTATCCCGTGTCAAGGCTGTGCTGAGAAGGACCGATGCAGCCGCGGAAGAAACTGATGAAAAGGTGCTTCGCTGCAGGGGAATCGAGCTTTTTCCTGACAGGTACTCCCTTAAGGTTGACGGTAAACCGGTGAAGCTCACCCGGACAGAATTTGAAATACTGCACCTGTTTATGAAATATCCGGAAAAGGTGTTTTCCCGGGACAACATTATCGACAGTATACGGGGTGATGATGTGTATGTCGTGGACCGTACCATCGATGTCCATGTGATGCACCTGAGAAAAAAACTCGGCAGGTATAAGGAAATGATATCCACGTTTTCCGGTGTCGGATACGGGATGAAAGACCAGTAGAACATTTAAAACGGTGGCAGAATGCTCAGGAAAATCAGCAACAAAATAACGTTCTCCTACACGGTACTTATAATATTTCTGGTGCTCTTTCTGCTGATATTTTTTAACGACCTTGTACGGGAAACACATCTTAACATTCTCAAAAAGGGGATGTCGGAAAAAATCGGATTCATTGAACTCTCACTGAAGGGCATTCTTCAGGGGCAGGGCCTGGCCCCCGGTAACCGGACCCTCATGGTGAAAATCAGAAAGCTGAGCGAAGTGATTAATTTGCGGATCACCATTGTGAATGACGCGGGGAACGTGCTTGCGGATTCCGAAGTCGGTACCGTGGAAACCATGGATAATCACCGGACCAGAAACGAAATAAGTAATGCATTCGGGACGGGAGCCGGAGACTCAATACGCTACAGCAGAACCCTTCGGATTGATATGCTGTATTATGCCATGAAGTCCGGCGCCGTTGTAATTCGTCTCGCAAAACCGCTTTACGAAGTTGAGGAAAACCTCAGCAGAGTAAGAAAACTGATTCTTTTTCTCGGGGGGGTGATAATAATTGTTACCCTGATTATAGTCGCAATAATATCCAAAAAAATAACCGGCCCCATCAATGAAACCCTGGACTTTGCTGAAAAGTTTTCAGAGGGCGACTACTCCCGGCGTATCCTTAACTACAGCGATGATGAAATAGGCAATCTCCAGATGTCTCTCAATAAACTGGCTGATATAATTGTCGATAAAATTGACAACCTGGTTCTTGAACAGAAGAAACTTGAAATTACCATTGAATCCATTCATGACGGGATTGCGGTGATTGACCATAATAAGAATATCCTCATCGCGAACAGGTCCTTCATGTCGTTCCTTGACGTAAGGACAGAGTATATCAACAGGAAATATTTTGAAGTGATACGGAGCAGTTCCTTTAATTCGAAAGTTGAATTTGCACTCATGAGCGGAGAGAGCAGCGAGTTTGAAGAGGAATTCCTTAACAGGAAGTACTGTGAAGTGTTTATTACGCCGGTTAAGGAGGAGAAAACAATTCAGGGAATACTGATCGTAGTGCACGATATAACTGAAAAGAAACGGATTGACAGGCTGAAGACGGAACTGGTGGGTAACCTTTCCCATGAACTGAAAACGCCTGTTGCAATCCAGAAGGGATATCTCGAAACGATCAGGGAATACCTTGATGACAGGGCAATGTGTATGGATTTTCTTGATAAGTCCCTTGTGAATGTGGAACGTCAGAATTCTATTATTAATGACATGCTTAAGCTGAATAAAATTGAGACTTCCCGGAGTTTTTCCGATGAGGAAATTGATATAAAAGAGACCATCCTGAACTGTGTGGAACTTCTGAACCACAAAGCATTAAAGAAAGGGGTAGCGATACAGGCGGGAATTGACGCGCTTAACAGGAAAATTCACGCGAACCGGTTTCTCGCAGAGGAAGTGTTCTTTAACATTATCGACAATGCCATTAACTACAATGTTGAAAAGGGAAGTATCACTATATCTGCCCTTACGGAGCAACGTGAAGTAATTATCCGTATTGCTGACACCGGCATAGGTATCCCGGAAGACTCAATCGATAAAATTTTCGAGCGGTTCTACAGGGTTGATCAGAGCAGGTCCCGGTCAACCGGCGGGACAGGGCTGGGGCTTTCCATCGTGAAACATGCGGCGGAAATGCTGAAGTGGAACGTTGAGGTGAATTCCGGCAGTACCGGCACAGAATTCACCATTCATGTTCCTTTCGTTATCGAGGATACGAAAGAGGGATAATTCTCCGGCATCGGGTCCCTGTTCCGGCAGCCCGTTATGCCTTGCAGTGCGTTACCCCTTCAACGAGAGGCACCCTGCCTTCCTTTTTCACGCTGTCCCAGTAGGGAGATATGTCAAGAAGACGGATAATCACTTCAGGCAACACTCCGAGAGTGTAGTCTATTTCCTCTTTCGTGGTGAAGCGGCTGAGGCTGAACCGAATTGAACCATGTGCCGACGTGAAGGGGACCCCCATCGCGCGGAGCACATGGGACGGTTCCAGAGAGCCTGATGAGCATGCAGAGCCTGAAGATGCCGCAATCCCTTTTTCATTCATATACAGTAGAATTGCCTCACCCTCTATGAATTCAAAACCCACGTTTGTTGTGTTGGGGACGCGGTGCTCCCTGTTCCCGTTACGCGCTACATTGGGGAACTGCGACAGGATCCCTTCCTCCAGCCTGTCACGGAGCGCTGATATCTCCTTCTCGCCGGGAAGATGTTTCAATGCAAGTTCAGCTGCTTTTCCTATTCCAACAATACCGGGAACATTTTCAGTTCCCGGTCGTCTGCTCCGTTCCTGGTGCCCGCCGTAGATCATGGGGCGGAGTTTGGTGCCGCGGCGTACATAGAGCGCTCCGGTCCCCTTGGGGCCGTGAAACTTGTGCCCTGATATGGAAAGGAGGTCGCATCCGATTGCATTCACATCAACCGGTATCTTGCCAGCTGCCTGGACTGCATCTATATGAAAGGGGATCTCCCGCTCACGGAGCAGTGCGCCGATTTCCTCAACGGGGAAAATCACGCCTGTCTCATTGTTCGCATACATGATTGATACAATGGCGGTATCGTCATCAATCGAGGACTTCAGGACATCCATGTCAAGCATCCCTTCACGGTCCACCGGGACATAGGTTATCCTGTATCCCTCCCGTTCCAGGGTCCTGCAGAGGCTCAGGACTGCGGGGTGCTCAACCTTCGAGGTGATGATGTGCCTTTTCTCACGGTGATAGGAGAGGGTGCCGAGAATGGCAAGGTTGTCCGATTCCGTGCCGCCGCTGGTAAATACTATTTCATATTCATGGTCCGCTCCGAGGAGCGAGGCGAGGCGCTGCCGTGCGCGTTCAATATCGGCCCCCACCGATCCCCCGAAGCTGTGCATGCTTGAAGGGTTTCCGTATCTCCCGCTGAGAAATGGAAGCATTTCCTCAAGCACTTCCGGGTCCACCATCGTTGTTGCGTTATTGTCAAGATATAGTAACTGTTCCATCGTAGTGCTCCTATTTGGCTTCAACTACTTCCAGGTCATCTTCAACGAACTCGCGGATTTTATCCTGGACCAGGTTTTTCAT
>DAOSYC010000189.1:4246-6746 GCA_035380905.1 Spirochaetota bacterium
CTTCCAGGTCATCTTCAACGAACTCGCGGATTTTATCCTGGACCAGGTTTTTCATTGTAACATCGGATACAACACAGTGGGCGCATGCCCCGCGGAGTGCCACCACGATTTTTTTCCCGTCAACATCAATCAGTTCGATATCACCGCCGTCCCGCTGAAGGACAGGCCTTATAACGTCTCGGATTGTTTCATCGACAAGATGCATCCGCTGGATGTTCGTAAGGGGGTGTTTCTGTGCCGTCTTCGGCGTGCTTACAGGGGCCGGCGCCTGCTGTATCTCTTCTGTGAGGATGTCTTCGATTTTATGGAGACATGACCCGCATGCGCCGCCGGCTTTGGTGTAATTGGTAATATCATCGACTGTACGGAGATGGTTTTCCCTGATTACTTTCCGGATAAGCCTGTCTGTCACGCCGAAACACTGGCAGATTATTTCCCCCTCAAGGTCTTCCTTTTCTTCAATTTTTTCACCGCGCCAGTCCGCAAGGGCGGCATCAAGGGCCTCGCGTCCCATGACGGAACAGTGCATTTTCTGTTCCGGGAGCCCCCCCAGATATTCAACGATATCACGGTTCGTTATCGTCTCAACTTCCTCAACGGTTTTCCCTATTATCATTTCCGTAAGTGCGGAGGAGGAGGCAATGGCGCTCCCGCATCCGAAGGTCCGGAACTTCGCGTCTTTGATTATGTTATCTTCAATTTTCAGGTACAGGGTGAGCGCGTCGCCGCAGACGATGCTGCCCACTTCGCCGACTCCGTCTGCATCTTCAATGACGCCTACGTTTTTCGGTTTTGTATAGAGTTCCTTTACTTTATCTGTATAGTCCCACATCGGGTCCTCCCTGTTTCATGCTGTTCCGGGTGTAGTTGTAAACATGAGTGCCCCGGAGTAAAAAATATATTCAACATGCGCGCAGTTTTCAATGTCCCCTACGCATGGGAAATTTCAAGAGCCTCCCTCAGGGCTTCAATAATATCATCAATATGTTCAATACCGATTGAAAGCCGTATGAGGTCCGGCGTAAGTCCTCCCGCGAGCTGTTCCTCTCCCGTGAGCTGCGAATGTGATGTGCTGGCGGGATGAAGGATGAGGCTCTTCGCGTCGCCGACATTCGCGAGATGTGAAAAAAGCCGTATACCGTTAATCAGTTTTACCGCAGCCTCGTATCCCCCCTTTACCCCGAATACCACCATACCGCCGAAACCGTTCCGCAGGTATTTGACAGCATTTTCATGAGAGGGATCATCTTCAAGACCGGGGTACCGTACCCACGCGACATCCGGATGGGACTTGAGAAACTTCGCTGTCGTCATGGCGTTCCCGCAGTGCCGTTCCATGCGGAGGTGGAGCGTCTCTATTCCCTGAAGGAAAATCCATGCGTTGTCGGGTGATATACAGGCGCCGAGGTTCCGCAGGGGGACAAGCCTCATTCTCATAATAAAGGCAAGGTGCGACGCGTCGCCAAGGTCATGTGCAAAACGGATGTTGTGGTAGCCGCCGTCAGGTTCGTTATAAAGTGAAAACTTTTCATCTTTCCAGTCAAATGTACCCGCATCAATGACAATACCGCCTATTGCCGAGCCGTGGCCCCCGAGCCATTTCGTGAGGGAGTGTATCACGATGTCCGCGCCATGCTCAATGGGCCGCAGCAGATAGGGGGTCGCGAAGGTGGAATCAACGATGAGTGGAAGATGGTGTTTCTTCGCAACGTCCGCAATTTTTTCAAAATCTGCAACTCCAAGGGCTGGGTTTCCGATTGCCTCAATGAAAATAGCCCGTGTTTTTTCGGTCACGGCCCTGTCGAACTCTTCAGGTTTTGTGTAGTCGGCAAATTTCGTTGTTATGCCGAATTGCGGGAGGATACTTTTGAACATGGTATGGGTCCCGCCGTACAGATTATGGGCTGAAATCAGTTCATCACCTGACTTCAAAATGTTAATTATGGTATAATATATGGCAGAGGTTCCGGAAGAAAGGGCAAGTGCACCGGCCCCGCCTTCAAGCATGGCAATTCGGTTTTCAAGAATACCCTGGGTCGGGTTCATTATTCTGGTGTAGATATTACCCGGTTCTTTGAGGTTGAACAGATTTGCACCGTGTTCAACGTCCCTGAACACATAGGAACTTGTGCGGTATACAGGAATTCCCCGGGACAGTGTTTCCTGGTCGGGCTCATGCCCTCCATGAAGTGCAATCGTTTCAAACTTGTACTGTTCTTTCATGAATATTTCTCCATATCTTTTTACAAGTCATAGTACTCTTCGTGTAATATGTATATATTCCAGCATGCCATTATCAGATCAGGTCTTTTTACGGATACTTTTTTTTGCAACATCACTTAATTTTATGCTCTCCAGAAAATTGAGCACAGATCTGTCCAGCCCGTGCCATAAGTCCCTCACGGGGCAGTCCGGAGAACGTGTACAGGCGCTTTCATCGTGAACGCACTCAACAGTGGTAAGGTCACCTTCAAGGACTTCAACAATTTCCCTGATGCTG
>DAOSYC010000190.1:0-6745 GCA_035380905.1 Spirochaetota bacterium
CCGGGCGGGACGGAAAGGACTCGCGGTGCCTGCTTCTGTACTGTCAGGATGACCTCGCGGTGCAGATGAGTTTTCTCGAATGGCGTAACCCTGACGCCGGTTTCATTAAAAAAGCCTACCTCCTGTTGAAATCACTTGGTGATATTGTGAACTCCTTCACGTACGAGGATCTTCAGGAAAAGCTTGTGTTCAAAAATAAAGGGGACCACCGGCTTCAGACTGCGCTCAACATCTTTGACCGGTTTGCCGTTACCACGGGAAGCCTGGAGACGCTCAATCTCCACGTGGTGGGAGATCTGCCGGAGGAACTCCTCGCGGATGAACATGTTGCACTGAAACGGGAGGTTGACCGCATGCGGCTTGTGGACATTCTGCAGTACGCGAAAACCGATACATGCCGCCGGGAGTATATCCATGAGTATTTCGGGGTCCCTCATGAGGAATGCGGCACCTGCGATAATTGCTGAAAATAAACAGGGCTGCCGTATCGCTACAGCAGCCCCGGTGGTTTCTTCATAAGATGTAATCAGTCCTTACAGAGAAAACGTCATCAGTCCAAAACCGCATTCCATTCATCAATCCTGTCTGAAAGTTTTGAAAAAAGATCTGCCGTATCGCCTTCAATCGCAATCGATTCAATTGTGTCTCCCTGGCGGATACTGTTGACGGTTTTCATGTCCTCATCGCCGATGGTCGCGCCGAACACTGTATGCTTGCCGTCAAGCCATGGCGTGGGGACATGGGTTATGAAAAACTGGCTCCCGTTGGTGCCGGGGCCGGCGTTGGCCATTGAAAGGATTCCCGGCCTGTCGTGTTTCAGCTCCGGTGTGCACTCGTCCTCGAATTTGTAGCCGGGGCCTCCCCGTCCGCTTCCTTCCGGGCACCCGCCCTGTATCATGAAATCCGCGATGACACGGTGAAACGAAAGGCCGTCATAGTATCCTTTCTTCGCGAGGTTGGCGAAGCTCGCGACGGTGACCGGCGCTTTTTCTGGAAACAGTGTGAGGTTGATTGTTCCCTTGTTTGTTGTTATTGCAGCTGTCAGTGTACTCATGGCATTACCTTTTTCCTGTTGTAATAATATGGAGGGGTACTATTCCATTAATGCCTGTATGTGTCAAGAGAAGTTGTGCTGTTACATCGGCCGGTACTGCTATTTTGAGACAAGGGAGGCATTCAGCAGTTTGTTGCATTCCGGGCAGCACAGCAGATGTATGTTTGAGAGAAACCTGTACGGGCTTCGGTAATCGCGCACTGTCCTGAGGGGAGATTCACAATAGGGGCATACAGGGTATGCGCCGTTTTCGTCCGGATCAATTGGTACTGTTCGTGTTTTCATCTGTACCTCGCAAAATTTTTTTATTCTGCTCCATGGAGCATGTAGCGGCCTTCAATTCTCACTACGGCGCTTCCGCCGAATGTCACCTGCCGTGCATCGCCGGTCCCCGTTGTTCCGAGCCTGATGATGTTGGGGTTCCCGATGTCCTGTCCCTGCTCTATAACGAGGGGGGTACCGTCCCAGAGATTTTCCTTCATGAGATAGTACCCGAAGGCGGAATTCCCTGAACCCGTTGCGGGGTCCTCAAGGTAGCCGAATTTCGGCGCGAACACACGTGTGCGGTAGCGGCATTCTTCCGCAGCGGTGTCATCGGTAAATACAAGAATGATGTCGATACCGTTCTGAATACAGAAGTTCTTCAGCGTTTCAATGTCCGGAAGAATTGAAGTACAGCATTCCAGGGTATCCACGGGAACCAGCAGGGTGTTGAGGCCGCCATTCACCATGTCAACAGGGAGTCCCCCGGGGATGTGTATGGTCTCCACGCCGAGGGCCTCCGCGATTATATCCGCGGTGAGAGGTGTCCCGGGATACTTCGGCAAAGGGGCCGATATATGGACGCTGTTGTCCTCCCGTATCCTGTTATACACGGTGAGGATTTCGTCCTTCACCCGTATTTGCACAGTGCCTTCTTCGAGGAGGGCAGGGGTATTTTGTATGCAGTCATACATGGCTGCAATGGTCCCGTGTCCGCAGAAGTCCACTTCGCATTCTGAAGAGTAGTATCGAACATATACTGATTCCTTTTCAGGAAAAAGGAATACTGTCTCATTCACGAACCCTTTCAGTTCCGCCGCGAGGCGCTGCATTTCATCGGGCGTGATATCGTCAGTACTGTGAAGATGTACACAGCCGGCGGGGTTCCCCGGCGAACCTCCTGTCGTGAAGGCGTCAATTTTTTTAAACAGAAATTGTTTCATGGCGGCAGTGCCCGTAATTGATGAAATATAATAAAATTAATGTGGTGAAAACAGGAGCGGTGGTTCCCTGGATCCTGAGTGATTATATTACCCTTCAACCCGGCATTGTCAAGAATAATGACGTTCAGTTTATGGAATTGCCGGTATTGAAAACTATATTTCGATTGCATTCAATTCGATGTTGGAGAAGTATGGCTCTTATATGGATAGCAATATACGACCCATTACTCCGGAGGAGAGGGATGAAAATAGCAATTATAAACGGGAATCCCCGTGATGATGACCAGGCATTTGACGGCTATATGGAAACACTTGCCGCCTCCCTGGAAGACCTTGATCATGACGTTACAATTCACGAGCTGAGGGGGATGCAGATTATTCCATGCCGGGGATGTTTTGACTGCTGGGTAAAGACCCCGGGTATGTGCAGGTTCAAGGATGATACCGTTGATCTGTGTAAAAGCTATATCAGCTCGGACTTTGTCATTATGGCGTCACCCATGATAATGGGGTACACCAGCGCCCTGCTGAAAAACGCCATGGACCGCCTTATACCGCTGATACATCCCCATCTGCGTGATGAAAGCGGCGAGGTCCATCACCTCCCGCGGTATGATTCATATCCTGTGATGGGGCTGCTGCTTTCCCCTGAGCCTTCGACGGATAAAGAGGACGTTGAAATTGTGACGGACATATATCGACGGGCATGTATTAATGTGATGTCGGAACTGAAATTTGTGGAATTTTCTGAAAAGCCCGCACGGGAGGTGGCGAATGCGATTAACAATAATTAATGGTTCCCCGCGGGGTGAAGCGAGCAATACGGGAGCGCTGTTTTCACATTTTATCCGGGGGTTCGAGGAAACCGAAGGAAACACAACCGAGGTCCTGTATATAATAAAAAATCTTAAGACAATGGATGTGCTGGTGAACGCGTTCCGCAGGGCGGAGGCGGTATTTCTGGGCTTTCCCCTGTATGTCGATGCCATGCCGGGATCTGTCAAGGAGTTCCTTGAGGCCCTGGAGCCCCTTGCCCGAAGGGAGGGTAATCCTTCCATGGGATTTCTCATTCAGAACGGGTTCCCTGAAACATATCATAACCGGTTTGCGGCGAGGTACATGGAAAAGTTCGCGAAACGGATGGGATGCCGCTGTTTCGGATCAATTCTGAAAGGCGGGTGTGAGGGCCTTGACATCCAGCCTGCATTTCTGACGGAAAAATATTTCACATATCTTTATGAAATCGGAAAGGCTTTCGGCGAGAGTGGGGTCCTTGACGAAGCACTGCTGGGCAAACTTGCACGCCCGGAGCACCTTACATCGGAAAATATAGCCCAGGTGGTGCCCTTCGTGAACAAGGCGCTGTGGGACACGCAGCTTGAAGCGAATGGCGCCCTTGATAAAAGTTTTGACAGGCCGTATCTGCCCTGAGGAAATACTGAGGGTGTTGTATGCCGCAGTGGTTAGCGTTTCTGTCTGAGGGCTTCGAAAAAATTTCGAAGCAGTTCCCGTGACCGGTCGCCGCACAGGCCGAACTCTATTTCGGGAACGTGGTTCAGAAGGGGGTTTCCGCATACACTGAGCGCTGTTCCGCATGCGCCGTATTTGCTGTCCGCAGCTCCAATGTACACCTTCCGTATCCGCGCATGCACGATAGCCCCGGCGCACATGGCGCAGGGCTCCTTGGTGACATACAGGTCACAGCCGGTAAGGCGTTCATTTCCTGTTATCTTCGATGCTTCCTGAATCGCAATTATTTCCGCATGGAGTACCGCATTCTGCTCCCCCCGGTTCCTGTTCCGGCCCCGGGCTATAATTTCACCCTCCCGCACAATAACGGCCCCCACGGGGATTTCTCCTTCTGACGCGGCAATGGCCGCCTCTTTGAGGGCCGCCTCCATGTATGTGGCGTTGATGTCTTCGTTGTTGATTTCACGCATGTTGTGTTAGTTCTTCGGGTGTTGCAGTAAATTAAAAAATATTACAAGAATACCATAAACAAAATATAATAAAATGAAAAGAATTGGAATTGATTGCCTTAATAAACCTAGTTTTTTAATTTTAGCCTTCCATGTCCAATCTTTTCGAATATAATTTGTATTGTTCTAAATAATGATTTTGGTATAGATCGGGTTTCTTTTTATAAATCCCCTGTGGAGTGTTTTTTATTTTATCATTTTGTCGCATGTGATTATCCTTTGGCATCATTGTCGGCATTTACATTCATCGTTAAAACGGGTTACATGAAAATTTAAATCGTCAATAACGCCTCCCCCATTACCTTTTCAATTCTCTCAATCGTTTTCAATGTAGGATTTGCTGTTTTGGGATTTTCAAATTTCTGGTAGCTTTGAAAGTTTATCCCCATAAGTTCTGCAGCTTTTTTCTGTGAAAGCCCTTTTTCTGCTCTTTTAAGTTTTAACCACACCGCAAAGGCGACCTGACGGTCTGGATGTATCAAATAGATATCTTTACCTGAATGTTTAGAAGGCGAGGGAATTGAAATCCTTCTCAGGTCAATTGACTCAAGATATCCGGAAAGGGCTTCACTGGCATTATTGATAGCTGCCTGCAGGTCATCCCCGAACGTGAGACATCCGGGAAGGTCCGGGAATTCTACAGTATAGCAGTTATCTGCTTTTGAAAAGAGTATATGTGCCGGGTATGCAATCATTTAATACCACCTTCTTTTAGCAGTTTTTGTAATATTCCTGTTGGTAAATCCTTTTTCCCGTGAACAGGCACGGAAAGTGTCTTTGCACCATTAATCATTATATGATGTGACCCTTTTATCCTGTCCTGTTTCCAGCCTTTCCCTTCCAGTAGTTTTATCAATTCCTTACCTGTCATGAGCAGTATACCGCCTGTATGCTGTATTGTCAATTATTACTTATAATAATATCCGGACTTCAATAATTAATACGAATATGGAAGGCAAAAAGCGCAGTCGTATAATAAAAAAAGCCCTGAAAATTCAGGGCTTTTTTTGTTTGCGCGTCTGGCAGGATTCGAACCTGCGACCAACGGATTCGTAGTCCGCTACTCTATCCAGCTGAGCTACAGACGCATGTTATATTTCAATAATGGTGTGCATTCTGTTCAGTACAGGGATCTTCTCAAGAATCCCAAAGGCCTTCCGGTGAAGGGAAGTATGCAGTCCGTATGATATAAAAATAATATATAACAGGTACAGGAGATATATCAACGAAACAAGAACCAGTCTGACGATACGGTATTCCCTGGATACAAAAATGTTAAAAACCATAAGGGATGTTACTGCCGTGAGAATGACGAGTGCGATGTAGAAGGCCGCTTTACCGTGTTCCTGACAGAAGGAACTATCCTTTTTAAGATATACAGGTAGCAGCCATCCAATAAACGGAATATACCCGGCTGCGGCGACGTAATGAGCGTTTTCGTCCTTCATCGCCACGACCCACGCGTCCCGGACCGTCTGCGCCGCTGTTCTGTATTTCTCCTCCACTGCGAGGCGAAATTTATCCTTCGCGGCAACAGCCTTGTTTTTTATAATGGTTACCGGATTCATTCAGGGTCCTTATTCGGAGAAAGTGGGATTCGAACCCACGGTACCATACGGTACAACGGTTTAGCAAACCGTCCCCTTCGGCCTCTCGGGCATCTCTCCATTAAAAATGCGGAGGGTGAGGGATTCGAACCCCCGGGGCTTGTGACCCAACGGTTTTCAAGACCGCCTCTATCGACCACTCAGACAACCCTCCGAGAGCAAATGTATTTATTGCGGGGTTTATGTCAAATAAAAATTCCGGAAAAGATTGAAATCTTCTTCATTTAGACTTTTTTCTGTTCCCGCATATCATTTCATGAAAATTGTCATCATAAATTGAAAAATTTTCAATTATGCGTTACATTATGTGTATGAATTCATGTATATCCCTGATGCGCTTTTTTGTTTAGTATTTAGTGAATATACCCGGGCGGTGTTTATCGTGTCCGCAGATATAATGATAATAATAAATGGACATAAAAGCGTTGAATAATGTCACTCTCTCAATAACTATAGAACGTGAACACTGCACGGGATGTATGCGGTGTGTGAGAATATGCCCTACCGAGGCGCTGCGTGTCAGGGAAAACGTCGTGCGTATTAATGAGGAACGCTGTATAAACTGCGGAAGGTGCATTGAGGCCTGCCCGGAAGAGGCGATCCAGGAAAACACCACACCGCTTTCAACGATTTATGGATACCCCTACACCGTCGCGGTCATCCCCGCGTCGTACCCGGTACAGTTCCCTGATGCAATTGATTACGCCGCGTCAAAAAAGGCGCTGTACCAGATTGGATTTGACTATATCGCGGAAGAGGCGATGCTTGCCAACCTCAAGACGTCCCTCATCGTGGAGTACATTCAGAAAAATCCCGGCATCAGGCCGGTGATCTCCGGGAATCCGGCGGTGCTGCGGCTGATGCAGGCACGGTTCCCGTCGCTGCTCCCTCACGTCGCCT
>DAOSYC010000191.1:0-6711 GCA_035380905.1 Spirochaetota bacterium
GATGAAATATTCGACCTTGCGGAACAGGCAAATGAGGGCATTGTTATCGGGGCGGCACTGGTATATGACGGGGTAAGTTCGCATGTGATATTTACCGATGGTAAAGGTTATTTCAGGACAATTACAGTTGACGGAATGGCGCCTCCTTCAGGAGGAGAGAAAATTTGTCTGGATTCCAAAGGCAGAATACATATAATTGATATCACACCTTCCATTTTTTCGTATTCCCCTGAAGACAGGCAATGGTATATATCCCCGGGGGATTACATCAGCATAGCATCGGGAAACGGTGAAGTATATTCCATAATCAACGCAGGCAGCTATTACGTATACCGCTTTGACAGGGACAGCGGCAACCAGTGGATCAATTCAGGGATTGATATCACAGGATTCACAATACCCCCTACCCCTCTACTTGCCAGGGACCCCGTCACGGGAAATGTATTTATTGAAGACTATCCCGGCATTGATGCACACCTGTACAGGCTGCCGGATCTTTCTCCATTTGGATTAACCAATATGCCCTCAGTTCCTGCATGTTTCGCCATGTACAACAACGAGGCATTTTATATGTCTGGTGATCATCTGTACTCTTCATTACGGGGGCAAATGACAGTTACTGCTCTAACAACTGTAACCGATTTGATTGTAGTTGATTCAAACACTATTTTTGCCGTGGTAGACGGTGGGGCGTGCAAAATTCACCGCTATGACAAAAGTATATCTGACTGGACGCTTTCTTACGATTTTTCCGTAAGTTCCGGTGCTCTGAATGTGGCGGTCATGGGTAACGGGAAACTCCTTGTTGGAATGTACGGGGCATTACCTCCTGAAGTGAACGGTCTGTATATGTTCGACTATAATACGAACATACTAACGAGGATATCAACTCTTACCACATATGCGGCTACTTCAAGCAGGTAAAGGTTACCTGAAAACCATTCGGTCTGTTTTGACATACAGAACCCGGTTTTTTTGATATCTTTCCTGCGCCTTTGGCCTGCTCTTTACTTTCTACATAATAATTCCAGTTCATTTTTAAACACATTCCACCTTTTTTGTACAGTAAAACCATAAACTTCTTGCACAAATACATATGCCGGTATAACAGTGCTATAATGATTTCGATAATGCCTGTAATAAAATACCATGCTTGCGACAAAGGTGCCGTCAATGTTTTCATTAAATAAACTTGTTATTAACGTCCTTCTCGTTCTCAGTATATCAATCCCGTTGTTCACAGGGTGCGGTGATGAAATTTTCGACCTTGCGGAACAGGCAAATGAGGGCATTGTGATCGGGGCGGCACTGGTGAACGACGGGGTTACCACCTCGGTGATCCTTACCGATGGAGAGGATTACTACCGGCAGATAAACGCTGATATAATGGGACTTCCCTCCGGCGGCGAAAAGTTATGTCTGGACAGGAAGGGCCGTATACACATCGCCACATCCACTATGATATACACATACTCCCCCGAGGACAAACAGTGGTATATCTCCACAGCATTCAGTTCAGTAAACAATGTTGTTGCGGGGAAAGACGAAGTATACGCCCTGGTGTATTCCGGAATGAATTATATATACCGCTTTGACCGGGACAGCGGCAACCAGTGGGTCGATACCGGAATAAATATTTCATCATTTGCCAGTATCCTTTCAATCGAACGTGACACTGCCACTGGAAATGTGTTCCTGGAAAACTACAATGCAGGAACTGCGACAATGTACAGACTGCCGGATCTCACCCCTTTTGGCGCTGTTACATCACTGGTTGCGGCGCCGACAAATTTCTCTGTGTACAACAATGAGGAACTTGTATTCTCTAACACAAATCTTTATTCATCAATAAGGGGACAGATGACATCAGGAGGCTCGTCAACAGGTCCCATTATTATCGCTGATTCAAGTAATATTTTTTATGCCGCTACTATGGCTGGTTCAGATATTTATCAGTATAACAATGTAGACGCATTTGTATCGATTTACACTACCGACCCGGTGCCTGTAAAGATTGCCAACATGGGTGAAGGAATGATTATAGTGGGAGTTAACAGCGCTACTGCAGACAAGAACGGGCTCTTTTTCTTTGATTACAAAAACAAAGTGATCACGAAAAAGATCACCACCGCCAATACATACGCTGTAACAACAAGCAGGTAATATTAGTAATGCCGTGCCGGCCGGCCAAAGAGGCTACACCACCTTTATCTTTGTCTTCCCCACCATTATCTCGTCGCCGCTTTTGAGCTGGACTTTTTTTCCTTTCGGAATGGGGTTGTTGTTCACATAGGTACCATTGGTGCTGTCCTTGTCAAGGACATGAAAGAGGTCCCCTTCCTGCTCTATGATGGCATGGCGCCGTGACACGAGGGGATCGTCGGAAATCACGATATCGCATTTCTCGTCCCTGCCGATCTTTATCATTCTGCAGAGTTCCACATCCTGGTCTTTAAAGCGAAGTTTCGCGCATTTCGTTTCCATTTCACTGGCAATTTTCTTTCCTGCACTGTCCCGCTTGTACACGGTCATATCGTCCATCGGTTTCTCCTGGTTCCATATATGTATAATAGAATATAGTACCCTGTATCGCGGTTAGTCAATATTTTTTCGGCTCATCCGTTGCGAAATACATTGATTTTATTACCATCGACCATTATACACACATTGCTTCCTGAATCATCACCAGTACCGCAATATTTTCCTTGACCGTTACATTATTTCGGATAGAATTCAGAGAAGTACACAAAAAAGCACACACGGATTGCAGCCCGAACCAGTATATTTTATTTCTATAAAACGGTACCGGAATGAAAACGACTATAAAAGACTACATTATTAAAGAAAAAATCGGCAGCGGCGGCATGGGGACCGTGTACCGCGCGGAACATCCCGGTCTGAAAACTGACGTAATTCTGAAACAGCTCGACTCTGCTGAACACGAGATCACTGAACGGTTCAAACGTGAAGCAACCATTCTCATGGGCCTCCGTCATGAAAATATTGTGCCGGTGTTCGACTATTTTATCGAAAAAGACAATCCCTACATTGTCATGGAATATGTTGACGGGAAACCCCTCTCCGCGGTCATTGAGGAGAAGGGAAAACTTGATCCCCGCGTTGCGATTCTCATCTTCAGCGAGGTCGCCCGGGGCCTGGAATACGCGCACAACAAAGGTGTTGTGCACCGTGACCTGAAACCGCACAATATCATCATATCGAAAAAAGGCGAAGTAAAAATAATTGATTTCGGAATTGCCTCCATTGAAGAGGATGAAGACAGCGAAATAACGAAACAGATGCTCACTAAAACCGGCAGCGCCATAGGCACCCCGGCATACATGTCGCCGGAGCAGATGCGGGACATGAAAAGCGTCACCCCCCATTCAGATATCTATTCCATGGGCGTGATGCTCTATGAAATGCTTGTGGGGATACGCCCCTTCACGGCGGCCTTCACCACAGAGGCTGTTTCAGAGCGCATGAATGAAAATTACAAGGAGCTGGCCCTTCAGGACACCGCGCTACCCGCTGCACTGAATACAATAATTAAAAAGTGCCTGAAGGCAGACCCCGGGAAACGGTATTCCGGCATCGCGATACCGGCGAAAAAACTTGAATCATATTTCCGGAAGCTCAGTCCCGCCGATATGAGGGAAATTATTGCTGACTATATTTTCAGGAAGGACACCGCACCTGCAATTGCAAAAATGAAACCCCTTTATTCTTCATTTATCGGGTCTTTCCGCGAATCAAAGGTCCGGCGTATTTCATTATACGCGGTGCCGGCAGTGCTTTTTGTTTCTTTCATTACCTCCCTTTTTCTTTTTACCGATCTTTCCACTGTGCTGTTCAGGAGAGGTTCTGTGGGGGCGCTGGAAATTGAATTCAACCTGCCGCTGCGGGCACCCCTGAGAAGGTTTTCATGGTACAGGGAGCACCGGAATCTTCCCGACCGGGAGAAATATCCCGGCCTCTACCGTGACAGGTCGGAAGCGGTGGCAAAAGCCCTGAAGGCCTATATTGACGAGGAATACAGTGATATCCTGTTTAACTTTCAGCTGGTTTCATGGCTCATGAAACGAAATGCCCTGGGTCAGAAAATTATCGGAAAAGAGAAAATCATCCTGCGGCCGAAAAACTATATCCGCATGGAGGGAGGTTCCTACCGCATTGTACTCAATGAGGACGGTTCATTACCTGAAACACTTGTACTCAGCAGCGGGCCATTGTATCGACCCGCCGCGCCGTATTCCGCGTCCCTGCTTTTAAACGGCGCGTCATACCGTTCGCACTTTACCCTGAAACCACTTTCACAGCAGGATACACCCGCGATAGCCTCAATGCGTTTCATTACCACCCCGCGCAACAAGATACATTTCAACTTCCAGTTTCTCGATGCTGCAACGGGGAAACGGATCAGTGACGTCAAGGTGCGGATCGGCTGGGGGGGCAACTTTTTCGACTGGGAAAAATTCTCACGCGAGAAACAGCGCATGGACTATCTCTGGAACGGCCGTTCTTTCTGGTTCCGGTTCAGCCATCCCGATTACGATGTGCCGGACATCATGAAAATCCGCGTGGACAGGGACCAGACCATTGCCAATGTGGTGCTGAATGTCACTTCGAAGCAGAAAGGAACGCAGGGAAAATGAGGCTTATCGCGGGGTGATAGATTCTATCAGTTCCGCCTTACAGTTCCCTTTCAGAAGTTCCTTTTTGGTAACAACATAGACCATGTTTTTCCGAAGCCTCAGGTCCCGTGACAGCGGCGGCCCATAGGCGCCGTTTCGAAGTCCCTTCATGGAATAGGCCCATTTCAGCCCTTCAATATCGAACATGACGGTGTTTCCTTCTATCTCCGCGACATGTGCGATGTACTGCTTTGTGCGGTAATGACAGCGGCTTTCGGAGCGCTGTGTTGCGCAGGAAAGCGTTACAAGAATAACAGCAGCAAGTAGGAGTATTACGAAAGATTTCACGTCATGACCTTCTCAATTACCATAACATATTTACCATATTCTCAAAAGTATCAACCACAATCACGATTATAATCCGGTATTTTCTGCAATCTTCAGTAACAGCAAATCCACCGTTTTAAAGTTGTCTGTTATTTCCTGCACAATAGAACTCCTGTTTCCCGCACTTTCCGGTCAACCAGCCTGTTCTGCCCACGGTCAATTACAACATCAATTTTTTGTTCCCCTATTGCCCGCTTTAATCTTACAAGGAAATCTATTTTTTTTTCAGAAATATTTTTATCTGATCGCGGAACAACAAACAGATCGATATCTCCCCCCTTCTGAGAGTCATCAGTTCTGCTTCCGAATAAATAAATTTCTCCGCTTTCGAATGTAACGGCAAAAGCATTCCGAATGGAGTTTATTTCTTTATCGTTAAGTCGCATAATTTTCCCGGATAAAAAATAATACTGCCATTATTGTATCTTTTCAAAGTTCAAAAAGTCAAGCGGAAAAGCAGCTCCACTAATTTCCCGCTCCTCCCCGCCTCACATCAATCACCGTAATTTCCGGCGGCGCGAGAAACCGTACCGGGGGCCCCCAGGTGCCGGTGCCCCTGCTGACATAGAGCATGGTATTTTCATTTACGGTATACATGCCGCATATATATGGAAACACCAGGCGCACCATCATGGTGAAAGGGAAAATCTGTCCGGCGTGAGTATGCCCGGAAAGCTGAAGATCATAGAGCGAGGTATTCGCTTCACTCACCCGGGGCTGATGCTTCAAAAGCACCGTATACAGCTCCCGCGGGACTGAACGGAGCGCCGCCTCCTCGGAGCCGGTGCGATGTTCCCCGAAACGGTCAGCGGTAATATCATCCACCCCCACGAGGTTCAGGATGTTTTTCGCCGTCACCCCCCTGTCACGGAGCATGGTGAACCCGGACTTCTCAATGAACGCCACACTTGTACTGACACCCGCGATAAATTCATGGTTTCCCGTAATGGCATAATTTCCAAGGGGCGCCTTCATACCCCTCATAACACGGGCCACTTCATCGCTGTTGAAAATGGCGCGGTCGAGGAAATCTCCGGTGGACACAATGATGTCCGGGCGCTCCCTTTCCACAAGTGCGCGTATTTTCTTCGCTGTTATGACGCTTATCATGGGGCTGAAGTGGATATCGGAAAGCTGCACAATCCGCACGCGGTCAACGCCGGCAGGAAGTTTCGGCGTGGCAACAGTAATACGCTCAATGCGGATCTGCCGCGCTTCATAAAACCCGTATCCGAGGAGTGAAATGCTTATTATAAGGGTGACGATAAACACCTCCCGCGCCATATACCGCGGCGGGACAAAACCGGCCCTTTCCGCGATGAACAGAATGATATCAGCCGCCCCGTGAATCATAAGAAACAGGAAGAGAAACGCGAGCCAGCTGTACCCGGTAAACCCAGTAATTGCCGCCCAGAACGGTATTCCTTTATAACTGAAAAATGTTGTGGCCACGGGAGTAAGTATGATGGTAAAAATCACCATCCGCAGAAGAATGACCGGCAGGGACCGTCCCGTGAGCACGTTACGGTGTTTTTTGATAAAGTAATAGTTCAGAAGACTGTACACGGTAATTACGACGGTAATAAACACTGCGAACATCAGGGTATTCTGCATAATATTGCACCTTCCAGGAGATTGTGGTACTGTATACCTATTCTTTGAGTTATGCAAGCATAATCAGTTACAGAGT
>DAOSYC010000192.1:0-6667 GCA_035380905.1 Spirochaetota bacterium
GTCCGGCCGGGCGATTGCGGTAAGACGGTCAATTTCCCCGTGATGGTTCATCCCCATTTCCACTACCGCCATTTCGTGCGTTGCTTCAAGCTGCAGCAGGGTAAAGGGAAGTCCTATTTCATTGTTGTAATTTTTCTCATTTTTCAGGCACCGGTACTGCGCGCTCAGGATTGTCCACAGCAGTTCCTTCGTGGTGGTTTTTCCGTTTGTGCCGGTAATGCCGATCACCGTGGGGTCAACCGCGTTCCTGTGGGCCGATGCGATATTCCCGAGGGCACGGAGGGTATCAGCGCATGTAATAACTGCAGTTTCTTTATTATTTCCGGAAGGTATCATCTCATGGGTGAGATACCCGGCAATTTGTTTATCGCGGATAAGGCTTTCAAGAAAATCATGGCCGTTAAATTTTTCGCCTGCAATTGGAATAAAAACACAGTCCTGCCCCAGTTCCCTCGAATCGGTTGAAACAGTGGCAATGCGGGTATCAGCGCTTCCCTGCACCAGAGTGCCGCCGCTCATAGCTGCCAGGGCCCCCATAGTTGTTGAAAAGTCCACTTTCACGCGGTCACCCTCATCTGAATATATTTTCTCGCCATTTCCCGGTCATCGAAATGTATTTTTTCAGTTCCAAGTATCTGGTAATCCTCATGCCCTTTTCCGGCAATGACGATAAGGTCTCCCTTCTCCGCCTTTTCAATAGCGCTCCGGATTGCCGTTTCACGGTCCGGCTCCACTTCATAGTTGGAAGCGGTAATCCCCGCGAGTATATCTTCAATAATCGCCTTCGGCTCCTCTTTGCGCGGATTGTCGCTTGTCACCACTACATAATCAGAAAGGGAGGTTGCGGTCTTTCCCATCAGGGGACGTTTGGTGCGGTCCCTGTTGCCGCCGCATCCGAACACCGTGATGAGGCGTTTCGGATTGAGTTCACGCGCGGACAGCAGAAGCTTTTCGAGCGCGTCATCGGTATGCGCGTAATCCACCACGACACTGAAACCTTCACTGGAGTCGATGCAGTCGAAACGCCCGGGCACCGTCGTCACTTCGCCAAGTCCGCCGGCGACAACATCGGCTGCAATACCAAGGCTGTGGGCGGCAGCAAAGGCGCTCATGGAATTGTATACATTGAACCGGCCGGCCACGTTCATGGCAACATCCTGCCGGAAGTCCGGCCCCTTCATCCGGTACCCGATCCCCTTAATGGTGTTCACGATTGAACCCGCGACTGGCATGTAGTCCGCGTCATGATCGATACCGAAGCTGATAAACGGGTAACGATATCGCCCGCGGTCTTCCAGAATCCGTACGCCGTACGGGTCATCTATGTTTACTACCGCTGATTTTTTTTCTTTCATGCTGTGGGCAAGGATATCAAAAATTTTCACCTTGGCCGCGAAATACTCTTCAAAGGTGTGATGAAAATCGAGATGGTCACGGGTGAGATTCGTGAAGACCGCGGCGTCAAGGTCGATATCGTCCGCTCTTCCCAGCTCAAGGCCGTGTGATGATATTTCCATAATCACGCAGTCAACGCCGTCACCGGTCATGTCCCGGAGGAGGTCCTGAATGTCCTTCGATTCCGGCGTGGTGTTCGGCGCCGGGCGCACGGTGCTGTTCCAGCGGTAATTCACGGTGCCGATAACTCCGGGATTGTAGCCCGCTTTCCGGAATACCGACTCAAGCATATAGGTAGTGGAGGTCTTCCCGTTGGTTCCGGTAATACCGATAACAACCGCGTTCCGTGACGGGAACCCGCACATCGCAGCGGAGAGCCGGGACAGCGCCCTTCGGCAGTCACTGGAAGCGATCACTACGGCGCCTGCATTCCCGATATCCCTGAAATGTTCCACCTGGTCATTTGACACGACTACTGCGGCAGCGCCGGCATCAACAGCATTACGGACATACTCGTGGCCGTCCGACTGAAATCCCTTTACCGCGACAAAGAGCGACCCCTGCTGCACGCGGCGCGAGTCATACTCAACGGAGGATATCATAGTACCGCCTGAAGAAGAAACAGGGCACGCAAGACTTCCCGCATCCCTGATAACATCCTCAAGCCTCATGGCACTCTGTTGTCTGCTGCTGTTCATATATGCTATTTTTTTCCTGTTTCAATCACTTCTATGTTTTCAGGCCGCAGCACCGTCATGTTCCGCAGCCTTGCCTGATCGCTTACATATCCCATCTGCTTCAGCTTTTCAATCTCATACCGGAGACGGTCGTTTTTCTTCTTTGCAACTTCCTCCTGACGGAGGGCGTTCCGGTAGTTCATCTTGACCTTCATCACGGTGATATTCTGCCACACGTAGAGTATCACAAACACAATCATAAACAATGCGATGGCAAAGTATGTTGCCGATGTATCCCCATTACCCTTAAAGAGCTTCACAGACCCTCATTTTCGCGCTGCGTGATCTTTTATTCACTGCAATCTCGTCATCTTTCGGGAGCAGCGGCTTCTTTGTAAGGAGCCGCACATAGGGTGCGTGATCGCACTGACAATACTGCGGTTCCCTGTCACAGGTGCACCCTTTCGAAAGACGCCTGAAAATATTCTTGACGATACGGTCCTCCAGGGAATGGAAAGAGATAGCCATCATTCTTCCGCCGGGGGCCAGGAACGACACCGCACTCTGCAGCGATTCCTCAATCGCGGAAAGCTCGTCATTCACCTCTATCCTCAGCGCCTGAAACACTCTGGTAGCAGGATGAATATTCTTTACATGAAACCGCGCCGGAATGGCAGCGAGTACGATATCAGCAAGTTCCGTAGTCCGTTCAACGGGGCTTTCACTTCTTTTCCTGCAGATAAAACGCGCAATCCTTTTCGCCCAGCGTTCTTCACCGTATCTTTTTATTATATCTGTCAACTCGTTTTCACTATAATTATTTATCACATAGGCGGCATCTTTTCCGGAAGTTTTTCCAAGGCGCATATCGAGATATTCATCCCTTTGAAAACTGAAACCCCTGCCGCTCCTGTCGAAATGATAGGAGGATATACCGAAATCGTAGAGAAACCCGGACACCCGCCCCTTCATGGACCGGAGATGGTCATCAATAGCCGAAAAATTATCATTCACAAACTCGACACGGCCGGAAAATGCCTCCAGCCGGTTCCGGGCGACATCAAGAATAGTATCATCCCGCTCAAACCCCACGACCTTTATGTCCGGAAATCTCCCCAGGATCATCTCCGTGTGCCCCCCTTCACCGAGGGTGCAATCAACAACGATCCCGTCACCGACAGACGAAAGCCCCCCGCAATACTCCAGGACCTCCCGGTATAAAACAGAACTGTGTGCGAAATCATCGTGACCCATCATGCTCCAGATTATGTCTCATTAGTTAAAATATAAACAACCTAAAATCCGAGATCACGCCCAAGCGTGCTGAGCGTCTCGCCGCTGGGCTTATTACTGTTATACATTGCAGTATCCCATATCTCAATCCTGTTGTAAAGCCCCAGGACGGTAACATCCTTTGCAATGCCGGCATGCTCCTTGAGATGCTGCGGAACAATAATTCTCCCCTGCTTGTCAAGCTCACACTCAAAGGCCCCTCCAACAAAATAACGCACAAGATTGGGACCGTCAGGGTCAGTCTCCGAGGCCTTAATGAGTTTTGTTTTTACAAAATCATCCCAGTCCTCTACCCGATATGCCATGATATATTTACCGAAGCCGTAGGTCACCACCAGCTTTTCAATGATAACATCCTCACCGAAAGCCTTCCGTAATTTGATAGGAACAGCGACCCTTCCCTTCTCATCCAGCGACGGATGATACTCCCCCATAAACATGACTAACACCTGCTAATTCAGGAATAAAATGGACACCCTCAACACTAATCCCCACTTTTCCCCACAATAGGACACAATGTGACATAAGTCAAGGAAAAAATGGATTTTTTTCACCAGTTATTAATAAATAATTACGTTGCAATATATGCTTAACTCTTGTGTAGTATTCAATTTTCGTGTTTCTTTGTTTGTTTTTCAGGATATAATATATTTTAATACATATTCTGACTAAATGCTCTGACCCCCGGAACGTAGAGTCAAAAAAAATGCACACAACCCCCAAACTCTATCGTATACAATATTAAGGACAATCTGCGGAGGATAATCAATGGCACGACCCGGGAGAGTGTGCATGCCCCTTTTAACGTATCATGTGTATTCACGATGCATAGAATGGAAGAGCCTTATGGAGAAGGAGTATGTGAAGGAATTATTTCTTGAGGTAATAACAAAAACCCAGGAGAAATACAGCTTTGAACTTTCCGCATACGTTATCATGGAAAATCACTTCCACATGATAATTAGGACCGTGGAAAACGGTGCAACCATTTCGCGAATCATGCAATACATAAAGGCACGGTTCGCAGAAAAATTTAACCGCATGAATGCAAGGATCGGGCCTTTCTGGAATGAAAGATTCAGGGATGTAATCGTTGAACATCAACAGTCACCACTCACCTACTTCCTGTGGCTATTGTGGTATATTGCGTGGAATCCCGTAAGGAAAGGTCTTGTGAAAAAACCTGAGCACTACACATTCAGCAGCATTAACTGCTATCTCACAGAAAATGCCGAAAACAGATTAACGATAACCATCCATGAATATTATCTCATGTTGGGCAGTTCGTTCAGGAAGCGGCTGGACCACTTTCTTCAGTATGAAGAAATTTTCAGGGCACACATCATGAAAAACAGTCCGAAAACGCATTGCGCAAGATGACAGATATCAACACACGGATAATGCCTGAGCCCTCTCCACAATCTTTCTATAAATACCATCAAAACCGCCATTAGACATAATGATGACGATGTTTTGATTTACAAATTTCATCTTATTGAAGATATCTTCAATCACGTCATCCACAACATCAAAAACCACTGCATCTTTGCCATATTTTTTCAATTCATGTACAACCGCACCAGTATCTATCCGCTGTTCCTCAGCTATTCCAGACAGCTTATAGGGGGTTTTGATTGCAATATAATCAGAATCAAGAAACGATCCCCCAAGACTATCCTGAAAAACGTTTCTCCTGCTTGTTGCCGACCGTGGTTCATAAATACTCCAGATCACAGAGGACGGATACCGTTTCCGCATTGCAGATATAATCGACCGTATCGAGGTCGGATGGTGAGCAAAGTCCTCGTATATTTTAAGGGGGTCAGAGCTGAATAGCAATTCCTGCCGCCTTTTCACCCCTTTGAAAGTTTTCACCGCCTCTTGTATATTCTCCTTATCCACTCCGAGCTCCACAGCCATGGAAACCGCAGCGAGGATATTCTGATAATTAAAATCCCCGATAAGCTCTGACCCCAGGTCCAATCCCCCTCCCGGTGAAACAACCTGAAGTGATATCATCTCCCCGTCCACAGTACCGGAAGAAACAGAATAATCAGCACCCTCCACCCCGTACCGCACAACCTTCGAACGTGATCCCGCGATAACATCACCCAACACAGGATATTGTCCGGAATAGATAATGTTTCCATTCTCCGGCACAACAGAAACGAGGCGCTTAAACCAGAGAATTATTTCATCAATGTTCGCATAAATATCAGCATGATCAAACTCAAGGGATGTTAAAATGCAATGATGAGGGCGATACACAATAAATTTTGGAATTTTTTCAAAAAACGCAGAGTCATACTCATCACCCTCTATCACAAAAAAGCGCCCTTCGCCGATTTTAAAGTTAGAATTATAGTTCCTGGCCACACCTCCTACAAAAAAGGACGGCGACAATCCGGCGACATCAAGGATATAGGCAAGAAGCGCCGTGGTGGTTGTTTTACCATGTGTTCCACACACCGCAATTACTTCTTTCCCGGGCATAACAAGCTCCGCAAAAGCACGAGCCATTGACATGTACGGTATCCTGTTATTCAGAACATATTCAGCTTCAGGATTCCCCCGGCTGACCGCATTTCCGATAATAACAAGATCCGGAGAAACAATATTATCAGCAGAAAAGCCCTCGAATACAGGGATATCCCAATCCCTGAGCTTATCGCTCATCGGGGGGTATACATGTTCATCGGAACCCGAGACATCATACCCCAGATCTTTAAGCATACCAGCGAGACTGCCCATAGCAACCCCGCATATACCAATCAGATATATCTTATTCACACACTATTCCATGTATAATTATTTCATGCGGAAAACCGCATATGCCACTCACGTCAGCCCCTCGTGCATTCTCCCGGACACTGCGAATACAATTACTGAATACATCTCCCCTGGCGTATCAACCGTACACGAACAAGTATTTTTTTATTATCGCGTACGATATATGTTGCCCGCACGAGATGACAAATATCAAGGATGTCCCACGAAGCCTCTGCTCCGCTTCTATTTAGATATTTCGTTGACTGATCAAAATACACCGTAATTTCCTGCCGGCCCCGCTTCAGCTCAAGATATTCGTCAGTCATATTAATTACGACCGCAGTAACGGTTTTTTCACTTACCGCATATACCTCTGTAAACACGGCTCCGGTACACAACACTACAACAACAAAAAAAAGAATTGCTGTTCTTTTCATTGAACTGCCTCCCGCTTTAAAATTGAGCATGAAAAACAGCACCACATCCATTAATAATAATTATACAGCATACATCACGTGTCAACATCTTTCCCC
>DAOSYC010000193.1:0-6656 GCA_035380905.1 Spirochaetota bacterium
TACACATACGTTCATCCTTGACAATATAACCATATCATTCTTTTATACGATACGTTGAATAATTTCTTTATATTACCCGGGTAATGTGAAGAATAACCGGATTCAAGAAAAATCACTGGGGAGGCCGTACAATGAATATCGCGCTTAATTATAATAACCGTATTAAAAAAATAATCGAACAGATGGAAGCACAAGATATCGATGCCTTCATAGGTACCAGGACCGTAAGTGTCTCCTATGTTTCCGGCGCATTTGTTCCATGGAGGAGCGCTGTCCTTGTAACTAGGGATGGGTACGCCGGTTTAATAACCATGCTGATTGATGCTGAACGCCTGAATCATGAGTCATGGCTTGACAATATTATGCCCTACGCACCGCTTCCCGGGATGGACCTCTGGGACATCGTAATAAATAAAATTCAGGAACTTGGTCTCGCGAAAGGAACAATCGGCGTGGAACTTGGTCACTCCCCGCGGGGAAATACCGGATATCTCTTCGCGACAGAATACGATATTCTGAAAGAACGCCTTGGTGAAGCGAAATTTGTCACTGCCCTGAGCGTGGTAGACCGGGCCTGCTACATCAAGGAACCGGGGGAAATTAAACTTCTCCGCCAGGCGGCAGCCATCGCGGATGCGGGGATTGAACGGGTGAAGGAATCTCTTGAGGTTGGCATGAGCGAAACCGAGATTGCCGGCATCGGCGAGATGGAACTGCGCCGCCTTGGCAGTGAATACCACTGGGCAGTGACCGGCTCATCGGAAGTGGCATCGGGCTACCGCGCCTCATACAGCTTTAACGCCACCACGCAGCCCACGGAAAAACTTGTCCAGCGCGGTGAGAATATCATCGTCGACCTCCATCCCATGTACCGCCTCTACTATTCTGATCTGGCTCATAATTTTATCCTTGGAGAACCGACGAAGGACCAGCTGAAATACTCTGACATGTATCTTCAGACGGCACAGACAATCGTGGATAATTTTAAAGCGGGAAACACCGTGGGGCAGGTACATACTGCCGTTATGGATAAAGTCCAGTCTCTTCAATTTCCCGGTACCGTTATTCCTTCATTCGGACACGGACTCGGCATGATGGGGCATGAGTGGTATCCGCCTATTGTCAATAATGATGAATACCGTGATGTGGTGCTTGAGGATAATGTTGTTGAAGTGGCATTTCTCGCGATGAGTGTCCCCGGAGTATGGGGCATGCGCCTTGAGTGCCCGGTCCTTGTCACTCCCAACGGCGGAGAGATGCTCTGTAAAACACCGCTCGAATTGACGGTTCTTGATATATAGAACTGCTTGTCCCTTATCAGGCCCGGTATTTCGGGGACCCTGTAAAAGTAAGTCAAAGAAAGCAGCATCCACCAAGGGTGCTGCTTTTACATCCTGACATATTGAGCATCCCCATACGTGATGTTACCGTATATTTTCAGAGGACCCGCTATCCTCTCATCTCAATGAGAATACCTCTGAACAATTCATTATCAATCGAGACAGGGCCGAAGAAAGGATTATCGAGCTGTACAAGAAGCAACAATAACAGTGATATTGTGACTGCAAGGAGAGCCGTCATGCCAATCTGCGCATTCATGTTTGGAGAACCGAAGAAAAAACTGAATGCAACGGTTATCATTGCCCCCGAAATAAGGACAAACCACATTATTCCAGGTATCAGGGTTTTACTGCTGAGAATACGATTCTGTCGTGCGCTACGTAAATCATCCAGAAGCGCAATTGACTGGGTATAGATAACAGACTCCCGGGTATTGGCGGGACTGTACTGAAGATATATTTTCCATATGGTATTCATGGCAATCATGGTCTTTGCGCTTTCCACACCATGTTCCATACATGGCCATTCGTCCACCACCACCGAGTCTGCATATGCGATCAGGCTTTTACGGATTTTTTCGCCAAATGGTACTGTAAACCCTTCGGAGAAACGGTACAATTCAATAATGGATGCAGTTTCATTGCTCGTGGTATTCCTTCCCTCCTTGAATTCATCGTACACTGTCAGAATCATGAAAGCGAGCATTACACTATATATTGCCCCGAGTACCGCAATCATAAATCCCGCAACCTCGTTGTTATGCTTCAGGTTTTCATACCTGAATATTTTTCTCACCAGTACCAGCAGAATAGTAACAAATCCCGCGGCTGTGCCTGCAACAAGAATTATTGAAAGCCATAATGGCATGTGCAAAATAATTGTTCCCATTCCGTACCTTCTTTCTAATGTTTCATTACCCGCAGTTCTCTACTCCACCTGCCCATTTCTATAACATCAGATAATCTCCATACGTACGGCATTATTTGTCAGTCTCACCTGTTATGCTCCTCCATCCACGATTTCGCCGTGTGCCTGTAATACTTGTATTCCGGCGTGGTGAGAGGCAGCTGCTTAATGATGAGTGTCCTCGCCCAGCGCCGTTCTGTTGACTCGCATATGTCCTTTATTGAACGGCCGGAGACACCTTCAGTGAGCTCCGCGAGGCCGGAAAGTTCTGTTTCGGAGAGGTGCGTGGCGTAGTTGGAAAATATCGCCCCCCGTTCACGGTCATTGGGGAGCGGGAAATGTATCGTCTGGTCGAACCGGCTGATGAGGGCATGGTCCAGATCGTGTTTCCTGTTGGTGGCGCCTATGGTGATGGTGCGGGTCACGGAATCGATGCCGTCAAGCTTCCGCAGCAGCACCGACAGTATCCGCCGCGTCGCCTCAAACATGCTCTGTTCACGGGAACCGGCCAGGGAATCTATTTCATCAAGAAATATTATCGCCCCCCCGAGATCTTCCGTTGCATCAAATATCTGGGCAAGATTCTGGGAGGACTGCCCGTACCATTTTGACATGATCGACTCCACAGGAACGTATACCAGGGGCACGTTCACGTCCCCCGCAATAATCCTCGCTACAGTGGTTTTCCCCACCCCGGGACTCCCCTCAAAGAGCACCGCCCGCGGGCGGTTTGATTCAAAGGTCTTCCGTGTAAGATGGGCAATGGAATCGTAGATATCAGGATTTTTCAGGGGGAGAATGATAGATTCCCTGATCTTCCGCTTCACCTCCTCGTACCCGGCGATATAGGACCAGTCGAGATCAGTATTCTCCGTGTACACCGAGGCACCGACGCGCCGGAGCCGTGACACGGGATCATCCGATGCCGAGGAATAGGCGGTGCGGAACACCTCAATAACCAGGTTGATCTCCTCCTGGCTGAAGTTGCCTTTCTTCGATATTTCCGCCCTGAAGTTGGAAGTGAGGCCGAAAAACTCAATCTTCAGGTTCTCCAGAATATTCTCTGTTTTGAAGAGACTCCTGTTCAGCGCCTGGAAGGCATAGTACCCGTCTCCAAATGAATGGACCCGCACATTTTCCAGATGATTTTTCACGATAACAAGAAACGACATGAGCATTGCTTCATTGAGAAACGGAACGGGAAAGGCAACAAGGGTACTCCCTTTTTCAAAGGAAATTTTAATGTCAGGCAGCATATCGGGGGAACCGGTTTTCTGGAAAAAAGCGGCGGTTTCCCTGGTTATCTGCTCTTTCATGTTGTCATAGGGGATGAGGGTTGTTTCGGTTTCCGCTGCCATATCGCCTCGTTGTTATGTCGCATTTTAATAATTCTAATAATGCAGAACATAATGTCAAGCCTGTTTTGAGTGCCCGGTGTCTGCAAACTCCAACTTCAAGGATGAAATGCGAGAAAGGAATGGGGGCGCATATCCGGCAGGGGGGTGCCGGATATGCGTATGGATGAGCTTCACATAATATAAGGGATATTATGGCAGAAACATTGTAAAACATAAGGCAGTTATGGGAACTGAAGGCTCCGGAAATGGTTCAATGCCGCCCTTCTGAAACCTGCTGTGAGCACAAATTCCTGTTTCCGGCGAAACCCGGGAGATGAGATTGGTTTCGGTCTCGTTGTTATCTGCGGCGGTCGAAGTGTGCACCGCAATAACTCCCGGAACAGGAATTTTACCGTTTTTGCCGAAGGGACAGCGCGTTGAGGTCGTTATACGCACAGAACACTTCAGCTCCCATAACGAAGGTGTATGTCATTTCAGTAATATCAAAATTGTATATATGTACGCCGCATCTCCTGACCTTCGTCATCAGCCCCCGGGACAATCACGCAGTGATTGCCCGGACCACTCCGAAAACGAAGAGAAGTATTGCAGCTATATATGTTTCAATACCGGTCATGATCTCCGATACTGAATATGTTATAATAGTACCCCGTATTTTTTGGAAGTCTGCCGGAATTATAATTCTGAAGTGGAAAATAATTACAGAATTATGATTTTGAAAGAACTTCAGTTTCTCATTCTTTGTGTATTTTAAAAAGAAATTTGAATTACTTATGAATTAATATAAAAAAATGCTACAATCTGAATGAGCTTTTATTACCGGAAAACCACTTCATCAATGTTCAGATTTTTTTCTGTCTGAATGCAGCCGGTATGATATTTTCTTTTCAGGATATGGTTCATGACAGAGGGAATAATTGATTTTTTTATTTTTTTTGGAGCGCTCTTCACCGCGATAATCGGCCTTGGACAGATTGTGGTAAAGCAGCGCACCACCCTTACCTATATTTACTCATTCACCTTTGTGGGCCTGGGACTGTGGATTTTTCAATGGGGCCTTGTGACAACAGGATTCTTTGATCAGTTCTGGTGGGCGTATTATCTGAAAATCGCGCTTATACCTGTTGTATTTATTACACCTTCTCTTATGGCAATACGGTATAACTGGCTCATTACCGGGAAGTTTTCCATTAAGTCACATTATGTTCTTCTTTTTATCCCGAGCCTTATTACTCTCGGGGTCCTCCTCATACCGGCAGTAACCGACAGTATTGTTGTAAAACGTGAGTTTCTTTTTGTGAAACCTGTTCTCAGCGAATCATTTTTTTCAATGCCCTTATACTACCAGATAGTCTACTCTCTTTTCATTATCCCCAACATGCTTATCGTTCTGTTCATGTCCCCTATCCTCGCGCGCATGTCCGTAATATGGAAGAAGGACCATCCCGGTGGAAGGAAAAAACACAATGCCGCAAGGATCGGATATATTTTTGCCGCGGTGATTGTATCGACAAATATTCTCGGTATTGCAGGCGCCCTGTGTTCCATAACACTCCTGAAAATTGTCATTATACTCATTAGTATGTCGGTCTGTGTATTATATCTCGTTACCCAGCGGCAGCCGGATTATGCCCGGCTTCTGAAGATAGAAACACGGAAAGCATACTATGAACGGTCCCGTATACGGGGCCTTGATGTTGAGGGAATTACGGACAGGCTTCTTGAATTGATGGAAGATGAAAAAATATATACCGATGAAGAGCTTTCACTCAAGGACCTTGCGGGAGAACTCGGAATAAGCCCTCACCAGCTCTCCCAGCTCCTGAATGAAAAGATCGGCATGAACTTCAATGCCTTCATAAATGATTTCCGCGTGAAAGACGCAAAGCAGCTGCTTCTGGAAGAACCCGACCGGTCAATTCTATCAATTGGAATTGCCGTGGGATTCAACTCCACAACAACGTTCAATACCGCATTTGCAAAAATTGTGGGGGTATCTCCCGGACAGTACAGAAAAACACATCTTCAGAAAGGGCGTGGATAATGTTTCTTTGACCGGTCCTGTTTCATTATAAGGTTTTCTTTCCACATATATACCTCTTTTCCTTACAACTTTTGTTTGACAATATTCATATTCGATATCCGTATGTTTATATATCCGTAATTCAAGCATTACACAGAGGATCAATGTTCGAAAATGTAACACCCCTGTATTCGAAACTATTCGGAAGTGCCGATGAGTTCACCCTCGAACACAGGTTTCTAAACTCCACCACACTCTTTATATGTGTATTCTGCTTTGTGGCATGTTTTGTTAATCTTTCAATCAACTGCGGACCAATAATGACATACGGCATGTTACTCCTGAGTGCCATATACGGATATTTATACTATCTTTCACGCATACAAAAATATTACATCTGGCCTTCACGTGCAACCGTAGCTCTCATATTAATAAACTGTATTCAACTCTGGTTCATGAACGGCGGATCAATCGGCGCCGGGCAATATGTTATCTTCCCGGGACTATGTGCCTCAATTGTTCTTGTCTCGACACGTTTTAAAATTCCGATTATATTATTTTATGCTGCCTTACTTGCTCTGCTGTTAACCATTGAGCATGTGCATCCTGAAATTATACAGGTGTATAACTCTGCCGATGACAGGTTCATTGATATAATAATAACATTCACCCTCAGCCTGCTCCTTACTACGATTGTACTCTACACCCTTTCAATGAACTATTATGATCACAGAAGGATAATCGCAAAGAGGAACAGGGAAATCGAAATTGAACTTGAACTTGCGCGAAATATACAAAAAAGCCTTCTTCCGGAAATGAAGCCGGCATCAAAATCACTGGAGATGTATGGTTATTTTCTGCCGATGGACAAAGTGGGAGGGGATTTTTATGATTTTTATGAGCTGGAATCATCAATAATCGTATCAATATATGATGTATCCGGTCACGGTGTTCCCGCTGCCTTTCTCGGTGTTATCGCGAAATCCGCACTGAAGGACGCGGTGAGCAAAGAGCAATCCACCAGTTCC
>DAOSYC010000194.1:0-6632 GCA_035380905.1 Spirochaetota bacterium
CAATCGGGAAGTTTCTGGCGTCCTCGGTATTTGTGTCCCTGATGCTGGTGCCGACACTGATGTATGTCGTTACAGTGTCCATTGTGGGTTCCCTTGATCCGGGACCTGTCGCGGGGGGATATATCGGGGCGGTGCTTCTGGGTGCGACATTTTCCGCTATCGGGGTGTTTGCTTCCTCCATCAGCAAAAACCAGATTATCGCGTTTATTATCGGCGTGGCGATATGTATCACCCTCACCATGATCGATTATTTTCTCTTTTTCCTGCCCGCCGGAATAGTGAAAATTTTTCAGTATTTCGGGCTTGGATATCATTTTAAAAACATATCCAAAGGCATAATTGATACCCGGGACATCATTTATTTTCTTTCTATTATCGCGGTGGCGGTCCTCGGGACGGTGAAAATTATTGAGGAGAGGAGATAGGGATTTATGAATATGTCCACAGTAAAAGAGCGTGTGAAAAAACTTATACTGGATATACGGGAAAACGGCCCCGGATCGCAGAAAAACGTGATGCTGTCGCTGTATATTGTTGTTATTGTACTCGTGAATCTCGTGAGCCTGAATCTTTATATGCGGTTTGACCTTACGGGCAATAATGCATATTCACTATCGGAAACCAGCAGGGAAATTGTATCGTCCCTTGAATCGCCTCT
This sequence comes from Spirochaetota bacterium, assembly GCA_035380905.1. Lineage (GTDB taxonomy): Bacteria > Spirochaetota > UBA4802 > UBA4802 > JAGODF01 > JAKQCH01. Next base: position 659 of record DAOSYC010000194.1, read on the forward strand.
GACGGTGCGGGTGTTTTTTACTGAAGATCTCCCTGCGCCGTATAACAATGTGAAACGGTATCTCAGCGATATCCTCGAGGAGTATCAGCAGTACGGCAACAGAAATTTCAGGTATGTGTTCATTGATCCCTCCCATGAGAAAAACAAAAAGCAGATTTCCGATTACGGAATGCGCAGCGTCAAGGTGGGGGTGTATAAAAGCGACCAGATAAGCGAGCGGAAAGCGTATATGGGGATTGCCATCGAACATGAGGACCTTCTGGAAAAGATTGATTCCCTCACAACGGTGGAGGGGATGGAGTACCGGATCACGTCCCTAATCAAAAAGATGGCGGGGAAGGTGGATGCGCTTCATCGTGTCAAAGATCCCATCAATGTTTTTTTCTATGCGTCAAAGAACGTCCCGGATCTGCAGACCGTCTTCACGAAAGTGAAAGCACGGGTTGATGCATGCAATGTTAAGAACTACAATAAGCTGAAATTTCAGGGGCCCATTGATCCCTTTGAAAATCCCGCGGCTATGGAAACCGCAAAAATGTATGGAATCCAGAAGCTTACACTCCGGGACATGCGCGGCAGGAGCGAGGATATTATGCTGGGCCTCGTGGTTGAGCATAAGGGCCGGTTTGAAACGGTACACATGATCGGGCGGTCTTATTTTTCGCTGTATTCCGTGATCGAGTCCCTTGACGGCATCGTGAACAGCATCGTTGGTAGTATTATCGGCATCAATCCGGTGATCGGCTACAGTACGGGCCATGACGAAATGTCCTTTGCGGACATGCGTGACGGCGCGGTAAATTTCAGGCCCCTGGTTCCGGACATGTATGATTTTCAGAATATTGATCTTTCAAAGGATGATATTCCTGAAAGTATCCAGACCCTTGTTATCAACGGGCCGAAAAAAGAGTTTTCCGAACTTGAGCTTTTTAAGATTGACCAGTTCCTGATGAAGGGGCGTTCCGTGGTGCTCTTTCTCGACTCATTCCGTGAAGCGCCGCAGCAGTTTCCGGCTATGATGCAGAGGCGGTCGCCGTCGGTCATTCCCAACAGTACGGGCATTGAAAAACTTATCGCGCATTACGGCGTATCGGTCACGCCGAAGATCCTTCTGGATATGCAGTGCCTCCATTACCGCGGCGAGTCGCTGTACATGGTGCCGAAGATCAATGAGGATAGCCTGAGCCGGGAGAATGAAATTACCCGGAACCTCAAACAGGTCTACTTCGCAAAGGCATCCCCGGTGGTGACTGACGATACAAAGCTCAGTGAAAACGGTGCGGCAAAAACTGTCCTTGTATCGTCATCTCCGGACAGCTGGCTTGTGACCAGTATTATGCCGTATACGATGTTTCCCCCGAAAGAGAACCAGCGGTCGCAGCATAACCTGGCGGTGCTGGTGTCAGGGCGGTTCAGGAGCTACTTTAACGGCAGGGACCTTCCTGAATTTCCTGCAGCGGTGCCGCAGGAACACCAGGGAAAGGGTGCCGGGGCAAAAATTGAGACCCCGTCATTCATGAAAAAAACAGTGAAACCGGGGAAACTGCTGGTTATCGGCACCTCGGAGATAACACGTTTCGATTACCAGCATGACAGGCGCGTCTTCTCGCGGCCCAATGCGATTTTTGTGCAGAATGTTATCGACTATATGAACGGCAATTACGGTATGCCGGAGATGCGGAGCAAGGGCCTTGAGCTGAACCCGATCAGGGACGACAATATACTCGCTATGGCTATTAAAAAAATCTTCAGTATTCCCCTTTCAGATGCGATGGACTGGGCCAAAATAGTCCTGAAACTATTGAATATTCTGATCCTTCCGGCGCTTGTTCTCGCAGTTACGGCGGGTGTTATGTATACACACAAAAGGAAACAGCGGGCGCGGATAAAATCTGAATTCGGGAAAAACAGGGAGGTTGAATGATGAATGGCGCAGGCAGAAAAAACCTTATTATAACTCTCGGTGTTATTGCGCTTTTGTTGTTTCTCTATTATGCGTCATCATACCGGGGCGGAAATCCGGATATTCCGGAACTGGAGGAGTGGAACGGTTCAGCGGATGAGATAACCATTTCCCGGAACAGCGGGACAATCCGGCTCTACAGGAAAGAGGGGATGTGGCGCATTAACCGTGAAGGATTTCCCGCGGATGCAGGTATTGTTGAAAAAATGGAAAAGAAACTTCTTGAGCTTCAGATAACAGACCTCAGTTCACGCAGGCCCCATTATGAGCGTTTCGGCCTTACACCGGAAAATACTATTGCAGTAGTGGTTAAAAAGGACGGTGCCGTGGTTAGAAATATTCTTATTGGAAACAAGAGCAGTAAAACCAGCCATACCTTTATTCGTGTAGGGGACCGCCCTGAGATTTTCAAGGCTTCCGGCGTGCTGCGTTCACAGTTCGGAAAATCGGTTGAGGGATACCGGGACAAAAATATCCTGAATATAGCACCTGAGAATATTGTTTCAGTGGAAATACGTTACCGCAATACAGCATTAACCTTTGCGAGAGAGTCAGCGGCGCCGAAAAAGGAGGGTGCACCGTCAGGAGGAAACGGCAATGCTCCTGGTGGCGGGAAAATCGTGTGCCTGGAACATCCGGACATAGAACTTCATACTGTAAAAATGGCAAACCTTATGAAGTCATTTAATCCCCTTCAGGCACAGTCCTTTCCTGATGTGTCCGCAGACAGTATAGGGAAAAGCCTGTGTACGGTAACGGTGAAAACAAAAAAGAAACCGGTGGCCCTTAATTTTTATAAAGGCGCCACCCGTTACAGCTATTTCTGTACATCATCTGAATCGCCCTATATATTCAATGTCGCCTCCTATACTGCAGAGAAGTACATGAAGGAGATTCAGGACTTTAAACGGTAATAATATCTGTTACCGGAACATGTTCCGCAGATTGTTGAGGGCCCTGCTTCCCTTCTGGCGGACAAGGCTGTATATCCTGTCATATGGTATGGGGAATGACTGCCGGACCTGTACCGTGACAGGGGATTTAATGGTATGATTCCCGATTACAACATTAACATACACCTTCGCGTCAACAATGATATTGTTCGGTTTTCTCCCGAGGCTGGATATGGCGCTGGCCAGGGGGACACCGACATCAAACTTTTCCACTACTGACTGCCCCTTGTTGATGCGGAGAAATCTTCTATGGGCGATGTCTGCCGTCTTGTGGTTATCAAGAAAGATGCTTCCCTCAATATGGTCCAGGGCGGCATCAACTTTCGCGGTGTTTGTTATTTTTAGAAACACATTGAAGTTGACTTTCTTCACTTTTATGCCGTCAATTTCAATGCTTGCAACCTCAACCTTCTGGAACTCATATTTGCATTTCGCCAGACTTGACCGCAGCGCAAGGTTCTCCTGGAGTGCCGCACAGCTTGTAAATATAATACATAGTAATGGTATGGTTAAATATATCCGTTTCATGGAAACCCCTTTTGTTATGGTTTGAGAAAACAATAGAGCTGATAATCTCCGGGGTCAAGTTCATTTTCATGAAACATGATAGTTTTTAATCCGGGAAGATATTCATGAGGTGTTGATGACCGGCAGTCCTTAAAAAACGAGTTAGAGGGTAATTACTGCCGGGGACTTTCCTTCCTGATAATACCGAGGCTCATCAGGAAAAGACCCCCAAGTGTGCATCCGAGCCCCCAGGAGAACTGTGATACCGGTACAGGATTAAAAAAGAGCATGAGAAGAAATGCCGCGGCGCCTGAAAGCGCTGCAAAGAACGTATGTGCCGGTTCCGCGAAGAAAATGACATAGATTGAGACGAATACAAGGTAGACGATAACGGCAGTTGAAAACCATGGAATCGTGGCGCCGTTAAAAAAATATCCGAAGAAAATTTCCGCACCTGAAACCGAAGTTTCAGTGGTAATGTAGGAATGCACATACCAGGGAAATACGAGGGACAGTATTGTAACAAGGCCTCCGCTTACGGAGAGGAAATTACTCTCCCGCAGTTCCACTGTCCTGAAAAACCATTCATGCCATTTCCGTTTCATGGGTACTGATTACATGGAACGGAAAATTTGGTCAAGCGGAATTATTTATAATAGAGTACCCAGAGTTCAGTGCCGGTTCCGTCGCCTGCATCACCCCGGAAATAGAGACGCCCGTTGTGAACATGGAAGAGCGACGGATTGAAGTTCCCGGTTGAGGGATTGACGTCCGCAACGAGAAAGGGATCCGCCCCGGCTTCCTGCATTATCCATAGTTCCCGCCCGTGAACGCCGTCATCGGCGGCAAACACAAGCATGCCGTTGTATACGGTGAATCCGTCGGGACTTGAACTCCCGCTTCCGGGATTGATATCGCCGGCCTGGACCGTGCCGATGGAGGTCCCGTCAGATGTCCACAGCTCGATACCGGATAAACCGTCATCGGCGGAAAACACCACATGGTCGTCAAAAGGGGTGCAGTATGCCGGGTTGCCGTTGCCCGAAGGATTGATATCCATAAGGCGCGCTGTTCCCGGTCCCGTGCCGTCCGTGGACCAGAGTTCCCTTCCATGGAGTGCCGAGGTGGCTGCAAACAGCAGCCTGCCGTTGATAGCGGCAAAGAAATCAGGTGTTCCATCTCCCGTAACATGAATGTTACGCAGAAGAAACGTTCCCGGGGTGGTGCCGTCAGATTCCCACAATTCAGTGCCGTTGAACATGTCAGTTGCGGAAAAATAGAGCCTGTTGTTCCAGACAAAAAACCGCTCCGGATTAGAATGACCGGAACCGGGGTTAATATCCGCCAGGAGTACTGTCCCCCCGGAGGTGCCGTCGGAAATCCAGAGCTCCCTGCCGCTGGTTCCGTCATCTGCGGTGAACACGAATAGTCCATTGAATTGTGTGAGGTGCATAGGGGCGGAACTGTTGATGCCTCCGGTAAGGTTTTTCAGGAGGGCTGTTCCCGCTTCTGTGCCGTCGGAGACCCATAGTTCCCTCCCCTGGCCGAGGTCATTAGTGGCGGCGAAATACAGCAGATTGTTGTAGGTTATAAAATGATCAGGGAGTGAGCTGTTTGCTGCGGAATTAATGTTTTTCAAAAGCATTGTTCCTCCCGATGTCCCGTCAGAAGACCAGAGTTCAATGCCGTTTACACTGTCATCAGCCGCAAAATACAGTTTCCCGTTGTATTCATGGAATGTCGAGGGAGAAGAGCTTCCTACGAGGTTAATATCTTTCACCATTAAGGTTCCAGTTTCTGTTCCGTCAGAAGACCAGAGTTCAGTGTGGTGGATTCCGTCATCTGCCGTGAAGAACAGTCTGCCATCATACGAAATAAAATTTCCGGGACCTGATCCCGTAGGACCGGGACGAATATCTTTTACCAGTTTTATAACGAGATCCTTAATGGGTATTGACTGCGGTACAGTTATTTCCCCTTCTTCCCCCTCCGTGAATACAAGAAAGTGTGTCGCGCCGGCCGGTACCGGTGTGTCAGCAGGGAATGTGTGGGTATGGTTTTTCCCTTCAGCGTTGAACACCGCAATCGGTGCTGTCCCGGAAAGCCGCTCATGATCATTTATCCCCCAGTATAGGGAATAGGAAGTGAGGCCGGTCTCATCCGGCGCTGCGGCAATTACAAGGGAGCCGGATATCCGGTCCTCATTACGGTCTATGTCACGGAACACAAGTGAGGCGGAAAGCACCGATTCGAAATTTTTAGCGTCTGTGAGGAGGGAGAAGTAATCTTCCTGGCTGCATGAAAATAAAAAAATGGCTGTAATGCAAAAAAAATAAAAAAAGATATTTTTTTTCATTGGTACACCTCCACCTCCGTGACGAATAAAGATATTGTCATACAACATATAGACAATAATGAAGTTAATAGAGGGGCCGGTATAAGTCAAAATAAAGTGAGAAATATTTGACCATGTTTGTCTGTGAATTTTATAATGGTCAAATTGTTATGTGAAAGGTGTATGCTGAAAGGTAAAAGGGTTTTATTTGTAGTA
>DAOSYC010000195.1:0-5207 GCA_035380905.1 Spirochaetota bacterium
GCCTCGATGATATATTTCTCCTGTGGAAACTGTTCACTTGTTGTATCGCCTTTGCACCCCTGCAGAAACATCACTCCCGCCGCTGTCATGACGCAGAGTATATACGCTGCCGCCTTTGCCTTCATATCATCCCCCTGAAAAAAAATATATACCACATTCAATACATATGCCGCAGAAAAAATTTTCATCTGAGCAGCGAAATCAAGTCCGAATCACCGCTGCTGTTCGCGTAATCAGCCGCGGATTTTCCGTCACGGTCACGTATGTCTGTACGCGCGCCCTTGCTGACAAGAAACGGAATCACGTCAACGACCTTCGTCCTGTTGCGGCTGTTCATTTCCTTTACCGCGTGACACAGCGCCGTGCGGCCGTATTTGTCAACCTCGTTGATCTGCGCGCCCTTCTGAATAAACAGGGAAATCATTTTCTGCATTTCGGTTTTCGTACGTTCAACCATCCTGTAGTCACCGATATAGTCCATTACCGCTTTCTTGAGCACCGTATTGCCGTAACGGTCCTTGAGATTGATGTCTGCCCCGTTCGTGAGAAGGGTCGCGATAATATCAAAATTTTTATTTACCCGGGCGATATTCAGCGCCGAGTGACCATACTTATTCATTATATTAGGATCAACACCGTTCTTCAGAAGAATTGTCATTACCCGTATTGCCTCCCTGTTGTTGCGAATGGCGGCGTTCCGCGCACTTCCCGTGCCGGAGGGAGGATCGGTCCGTGCAAGCTCCATGAGGACTGTTTCACCTTTTTTGTTCTGCACATTCGCATTTGCCCCCTTCTTCAGAAGCAGCTCAAGGATACGGTAATGCTTCTGCTTAATCGCGCGGTGCAGGGGCGCTTCACCGGCATTGTTCGCCGCGTTCAGATCGGCGCCGGAATCAGCAAGGACCGTCACGACGCCAAGCCCCCGTTCGTACTGAACATTAATTGCTTTCAGCAGTGCGGTTTCCCCTTTTTCATCCTTCCGGTTTGCATCGGCACCCTTTCCGCAGAGAATCTTTGCTGAGCTGGTATATCCTTTTCCCGCAGCAAGGATAAGAGACGTTGTACCGCTGTTGTCCCCGGCATTTACATCGGCCTTGTTGTCCAGCAGTATCTGCAGAAAACGGGTCCGGTCGGCATCGGCGGCATGGTGCAGCAGTGACCTGCCGTTACCGTCCTTCAAATTCGGGTTTGCGCCGCCCTGCAGGAGAGCCTGAAAAATATCATGACGGTTGTTCTCAAGGGAAACCTGCAGTACATGTTTCCCCTCCCTGTCCTTTATGTCCGCCTTTGCCCCCTTCCCGATAAGCATCTGCACTATCGGGAGGGACCTGTTGGCAACAGCAAGTGACAGGGGACTGTTTCCCGGAGAGTCCGTTACGTCAACTTTCGCGTTATATTCAAGGAGCACCTTCACTGTTTCAGTCTGGTTCTTTTCCGCTGCATACAGTATGGGATATTTATCATTTGCAAGCTCCCTGTTGGGATTGTCGCCTTTCTGCATGAGCAAACGCAGCAGCGCCGGATCATTAGCTTCAATGCTCATATCCAGAAGGGTCTTTCCATCCGGGGCCTTCACATCGAGTTTCGCCCCTCCCGCGATAAAAAGGTTAAGCATTGGCCTGCTTTTCCCTGCCGCGATTATAATGAGGTCATTGCCGTTATGGTCCTTTCCGTTCACGTCGGCATTGTTCGAAAGAAAAAATTCGGCGTTGCTCACCTGATTACTATGGACCGCAATGGAAAGCGGCGTCCGCCCCTGGTTGTCCTTTTCATTGATCCCGGTATTCACGCCTTTTTTTGTAATTGTGGCAAGGAGCCCCGATGCTCCCCGCATTCCAGCGAGGTAATGAAAAATATTACTTCCATTATTGTCCTTTACGTCCAGCTGTGCGCCTTTATCAATCAGTTCAACCGCGACACGGCTGGCATTCTTATCAATGGCCGCCATAAGAGGGGTCTTCCCCGCCTCATTTTTTATATTGATGTTCGCGTTCTTTCCAATAAGGTACTGCGTGAAACGGTAGTCGTTCTTTTCCGCGGCATTGTGAAGAATTGTGTTCCCAAGGTTATCCGGTTTATTGAGGTCAGCGCCTTTATCGGCAATCCACGTTGCCACAGTGCTTCCCCGTTTCTGGTATCCGTACATAACAATAGGAAGCCTGTTAAATTCCATGATATTCAGGTCCATTCCGCCTTCAAGCAGCAGCTTGAAAGAAGTGCCGTTACCCGCATCAATAGCCATGCCTCCGGGGGACCGTCCGTTATTGTCCTTTTCGTTAACAGTGCCCCCCTTCTGGAGAAGCTTTTTCAGGGCATTCACCGCATAACGGTTACTGCTTTTCACCAGGATATGGGCAAGGGTTGTCCCTGAATTGTCCTTTTTGTTGATATTCGCACCAAGATCGATGAGCGAGGAAACTGTGGAATAACTTCCCTTTTCCGCAGCCAGCATAATAATGGTACTTCCCGACGGGTCCGCCGCCTCCACATTGGCGCCTTTCTTCGCCAGGTATTCCACATTATCCCAGCGCCCCTTTGATACCGCAACGAAGAGCGGCGTCCTTCCTGAATTGTCTGTCCGGTCAATTTCCACACCGCTGGAGGGAAGCTTACCGATGAGTGCATATCCCCCGCGCATTCCCGCGAGAAAGTGCACTACCGTCTGCCCCTGCCGGTCTTTCCGGTTTACATCGGCGCCTTTGTCCATGAGCAGTACCGCGGTACGTGAGGCATTCCCCTCAATTGCAGCCATGAGGGGAGTTTTCCCCGCATTGTTCACCGCGTTGATGTCCGAATTACTGCTTATAAGCTTCCCGGCAAAGGAATAATCATTTTTACCGGCAGCTATATGCAGGAGAGTATTGCCGTCACTGTCCCTGCCCGACACATCGGCACCCTTTCCTGTAAGTGAAGACACAAAATTAGACCTTCGTTTGGAATAGGCAAACATCACAAGGGGCATGTTCATTTCACGGTCGTTCACATTAAGGCCGGCATCGAGAAATGCTGAAAAAGCATAGGTATTGTTCCTGATTATTGCGATGCCTGCAGGGGAATATCCGTCATAGTTTTTTGTATTTATAATTGCCCCGGCACTGACCAGTTTCTGTACCAGCTTCGCGGTATTCCGGTTTTTTCTTTCCCCGATAATATGCAGGACAGTATTGCCTTTATTGTCCTGTTTTCCGGCATTGGCACGGTTCCCGATAAAAAACTCCAGGAGGTTTATTCTTCCGTACAGGGCTGAAATCATCAGGAGATTCCTCCCCGATGAATCAGTCACCTCCTGGCTGAAGCCCTGGTTAAGGTACCCCTGCACCTGGCGGAGATTCCCTGTCTGAGCGGCGCGAATCAGTTTCTGCTCCGTTGCATACCCTGTCCGGAATATGGTACACACCGTAAAAGTTATAAGCATCACCTGTAATATTTTTTTCATATCCCGTCTCCCGACACATGGTAAAATAATAACGGCATGTATACCTCATACAACTATTTGCGCTACACAGCTCGCACCGCCTCAGGCAGCGGAGACCCGTAACGTCATTACTGCATTTAATTTACGGATGTATGTATGTTTTCGGATCAACATGCTCCTCGCCGGCACGGACTTCAAAATGAAGATGGCACCCGAAGGAGTGGCCGGTGTTCCCCACAGTGCCCACGACCTGCCCCGCAGTGAGGCGCTGGTTCATGTCGACCTTTATTGTCGTGAGGTGCGCATATATCGTCCTGTAGCCGTTACGGTGTTTTAGAATAATATAATTCCCGTATCCGCATGAGGTACAGTTCCTCGGATTCTCCCTGACAAGCATTACCTCGCCGTCCGCCGCCGCAAGGATCGGGGTCCGGCAGCTCGCGCCGAGATCTATCCCGGTATGAAGGTTTTTACGGCCGCGCAGCATCCTCCATCCGTAATCGCTGGTGATGGGGACATCAGGATTATTAAAGGGGAAGATAAACATCTTGTCGATATCGTCCCCCTGCATACTTGCGTCACTGCTGACACTCAGGAAATGACCGAATACCCACCCTTCATAATCTTCATATTTTATTTCAACCCACTTTGACTTGTTGCCGCCGATAGTGGATACTTCATCATTGACCGATATAATTTTTACTTCCTGCCTGTTGGGAACACTGAACAGTACTGTTCCCTCTGATGATGGCGCATCCCGGACCCGGAGAATATCGGATTTAACATACCTGTTCTCCCCTGCCCGCAGGTTTTTAAAATCATCACGGGGATCTGTCCCGCTGCCCCTGTTGCCATCATCACGGCGTGTAATCTCCTTCGGGTCCACAAGGTAATGTGAAAACACCCATCCCTCAAGGTAACGCTGGCGGACCCGTGCCCATTTCGCGTAATTGCCGTCAATGTATTCGGCATTTTCACTGTATTCAAGGACCTCGACCTCGTCACCATACCTGAGAGTACCCACAGTTTCCGACTGCATGGAGGGTCCCTCGCGAACATTGAGAGCATCGGCATTTACCGCGAGAGTCCTCACACTGCTCCTTTCACCACTATCCTGAACCAGCCGAAGACCGGACCTTTCGCTGCTGTATTCATGCATGGAACACTGTGTATTGAGGGCAAGGGTATTCCGGTACAGTGCCGCATTACCGGACTCCTGCTTTTTCGGAGGGCTCTGAAGGAGGAGATTCAGGGGTATATAGCCCTGTTCACCGGCGCCGGTCTGAACAAGACTCCATTTCCCGGAAATATTTTTATAGGTCTCATGACGTTTTACTTTCGGCATCATGAGAACCTGGACTTTTTCACCACGCCGGACTTTTACAATATACTGCTTTATTGTATCATACGGCAGGGAACGGAGCATGTAATTATCACCAACGTAGGCGAAATAGGTTTGTTTCTTTTTGTATACCGAATCATAATCGTATTTCTGAATATCCTGAAATTCAGCCACATGGCCCGGATGCATAGGAAGACGAAGTTTCAGGTCAGGGGCAAACTGGAGGACCCTTTTATAGAATGCATTGAATTTATCAAGAATGCGCTTCTGGTGTGCCTTGTCCCTCATGATTATGCTGGTTTGCGCCGCATGGTCTTTTTTACGAATTGCATCGTATCGCGACTGTGCCTGCGCGGAACTGAACGGTAGTATGCTGACAAGCAGAAAAAAGATTATTACAAGGCCGGATCCCGATTTTACCATCATGCATACCTCGCGGGGATATGTTTT
>DAOSYC010000195.1:5307-6585 GCA_035380905.1 Spirochaetota bacterium
GCAGGAATGCTTTTATAGTTCAAACAAGTCTTTAAAAACTGAAAAAACTGTATGCGGGTTATAACCGGCCTTTCCCTGTTCAAGCAGAAACCGGTCGCAGTAAAACTTCATGCATCCATCCGGTCTGCTGCTGTAAATGTTACATTCTCCATTGCACCCAAGGTACGGGCATACCCTTTTCACTGTGCCGTCAGCAAGAACCATGGTCACCTGCTCACCTGTATTGGGATATCGTGCGCAGCATACATAGATTTTTTCTTCCATTGGACATGTTTCACACACGGACATGTAATTTTACCTTCTTTGCGCCATCATTATGCGCTTCTTCAGATTGGTGCCGGATACATTATTCCCGGCCTGCCCCTATTGTGTCACTACACAGCCTGTAAGCCGGTATATCATTAAAAAAATATCCATATCAACGAATGTCAAGAGTTTAAATGGATGGCATCACGTAATACATGCAGTACACTACATATCAGCTCACAACTATTCTGTTGACTGGTGATCCATTGTTTACTATGTTTATCAGGTATGACATTCTAACTATAATGAAACATTCCGATGGAGGATTTCCTATGAAAAGACATGTGGTTGTTCCATTAATATGCCTGGCCCTTATAGCCGGGTGTTCATATTTTAACAAATACGGCCCCTATAAACTGACCCTCAATGGACTTGACAAAGCGTATGCAGCCGCCACAGCAGAACTTAAAAAAGCAGACACCCCGGAACAGGTGGCAAAGGTCTTTAATACCCTGGCGGCAATGCATGAGAAAACAAATCCCGCCATTGCTGAGATGTGGAAGCAATTTCCTGAACTGCTTGACCCCCAGTCACCCGCATACCCTGAAACACTCAAAGAAACAGCTTCCGGGTTGAAAGCGACTACCCGGGGATTCATTTCCACAGTAAAAAACACTCCAAAGATCAACAACATGCGGGACGCGAAAGCAATGGAGGCTGTCCAGAGATGGAACAGGACCATGCTGGAACTGGCAAAGTTGAATAAGGAAATAAAGGACGCACAGCAGAAATGATATACGGAGTCCCGCTGACATCCGGGATCTGCCAACAATAGACTTGACAACAACATCATTTCCTTACTACATCACAGGTACTGTTTTTTATTTTTATGCGTAAAGCATCCTGCTTTACGGAAAGGGAAGCACTATGCGACAATTATCTATTCCGGCCGCGCAGTGAGTTTTACACAATCACGTACCATAACCGGATAGAAACTGCCATACATGCAATCAATTGAAATGAAAAAAGTCC
>DAOSYC010000196.1:0-2167 GCA_035380905.1 Spirochaetota bacterium
GTCCCTGTATCGACCGCATGGTCCCACACCGCGGCATCGGCGTCCCGCTCCCAGGGGGCATCTTTGCTCACGGCAGCGAAAAGATTTCCTGAAAGCAGAAGCATAAGGATAACAGTTGTCCATGTAATGATTACGCGCATTGGTATCGACATCACCCCGAAAAATAGTGCCTTTTGTAGTAGTGCGATTTAAAGGAAAAAACCGACAATTTTTTTTGAGATAATCTACCGGAGAACAAGGCGGCTTCAGCCCCTTGTGGTTATGGTAGTGAAAGATTTCTGACACCCTGATACAACAATGGGCTAAAGCCCGTTGTTCTCATATATGTGAACCTTCTGAAAAATAACGTCGGGACGTGGCGCTTCACTCAGGAGGGCTTAACTGTCATGACACCGGCAATGATTTCAACTTGAAACCGCCGCAGGAAATATGCATTTTTCTTATGACGATACGTGATGATTCTTCCGATATAGTAAATAATTATCGAATATACCTATGAATCATACTAAATCATACATCTCTGCGAAAAAAGCTTATGAATAAAAAATATTTGTCCATTATTGTGTGCGCCGCGGCATTCGGGGCATTGTTTTCTTTCGCACTTTCCGGCTCCCCGGTTTTCAGGCTACAGAACGACGTGTCACAGGTAAACTGGCAAAAGGGGTTCCTTTCAGCGAAGGTCAGGGCAACCATTGAAGTGCACCGTGAGGGGTATCCTGTTGATTCTGATACTGGGCTCCGTGTTCCTATTAATCGTGCCAGAATGGACGCATACCGCAGCGCACGGCTGCGGGCCACGGAAAACCTTGTGTCCCTTATCCGGAGACTGCGGATTGACGGCGACAGCACCATGAATGATATAATAACCGGTGAAACATATACGCAGCGGATGCTTGCTGATTCAATCCTCCACGCAGTGAGGGTCAGGGAATATCCGGGGGATTTTTACTCCTCCCGGTGTGAAGTGAACCTCCGGTTTGCCGACATTATCGGGTCCCTCCCCTACGATTTCCCGAACCAGGAATTCCCTCAGCGCGATGACACCGCCATTTCCACATACTATACCGGCCTTGTGATTGACGGGAGGGGGCTGGACATTGTACCCATGATATTTCCGTCGGTATACGATGAAAAAGGACTTGAGATATATGGAAGAATTTACGTACAAAGTGCTGCCGCATGCCGGAGAGGAATCGCATCGTACTGCACAAATGAGCAGGAGGCAATGCGGCACGCGAAAGCGGGAAATCATCCATATTATACCGTCGCCCTGAGAAGCCTGAAAGGCTGCCCGGTCCTTTCAGACAGGGATGCACGGAGGCTTCTGGCCAGTAAAAAAACAACAAATCGCTTGAAAAATTGCAACGTCATTATTATTGTAAACAGAGACAGGCTGTAGCAGCAACAGCCGTGCATTACACATATATTTACAGGGAATACCAGAACTGACACCATGAATCCTGTTACCAACACAATCTTCAAAATAGTGATGTCCCTCAACCGGATGATTGAAAAGATGGACAAAAGGACCATTGAATCGATCAAACAGGGGACAAAGATGCTGGCCTTTTTTATTGTCATAGGATGTGTGATACTTGGTATTCACATGGGCAGGAAAGCGGCAAAGACAGGCGGTATTCAGCTGGTAAAAGGCACCAATGATATTTTTGAAATAGATGTCAAACAAAGCACAGAGAGGCCCTGGACAGCAACCATGGTTGAATCTGACAAAATAAGTGAAAATACCGCTCCCGGGCTCACACGGTACCTGTTCCCCTCATCAGGGGATGCGGAACCACAGGTGCGTGAGGGGATTGTTGAACCGGAAACACCGGAACATACAAAAACCGGTCCCGCTGCGGTAGACAGCCGGGACAATCTCGCGGAAGTTGACAGGACCGGAGACACTCCCGCAAAGAGTGATGTCCGCACCCTGCAGCGCACCCCCTCTGACACTGACAGTACCGCCCCCGTGACGAAGGCGGCAGCAGATAATCCGCAACGGGAACCGGCCGATACATCTCCGGAAGATATACGCGCACGAATCCGCACCAACACTGATTCAGCAAATACGGAAAACGCCGCCGGCAGAAAAAAACCCGCGATACTGAAAAGTCCGGGAAAAGTTTCACCAATGGAAAGCAACAGGGGAGTAGTGGAATGATAC
>DAOSYC010000196.1:2267-6558 GCA_035380905.1 Spirochaetota bacterium
CCTTCAGCGGACGAGGTACTCTACAAGACAGGAATCCAGTTCTACGAGACGGAAATGTATGAGGCGGCAATAAAAAATTTCCAGGAACTGAAAAGCAAATATCCGCAGAGCCAGTTTTCACAGAACGGAGCCATCTGGTCAGGCAAGGCGAACCTGCAGTTAAGAAAATTCAGCAAAGCCATACAGGATTTCTCCTCAATTGATCAGCAGTCAGGGGAATACCCTGCGTCACTTTTTTATGTCGGGGAATCATATTTACGGATGGGCAAACGGACGGATTCGGTACAATATTTCTACCGCGTCGCGACACAGTTTCCCAAATATGAGCTTGCCGATGATGCCCTGATCAAACTTGGGACAATTTACCTGCAGGACAGGAAGGGCTCCCTGGCGCTGAAAGCAGCCGCGCGGGTCATCCGTCTTTACGGGACCGACAGCAATATTGATGACGCCTATTACCTGATAGCACAGGTATACGAAAAGGACCCTGTACTGAGGGACGTGGAAATATCAAGAAAAGTATATAAAACATTTATTGAGAAGGCGGGAAACAACGAGTCCCACTTCAAAAATTCCCCTTTATTGAGAAGAGTGAAGCGGGACCTCAGGCATATCGAAAGAACATTTTTCCGCTACGAACGCTGAACAAATAATTTATTTTAATGCCACATTCATTTCAAGCTGTCCAAAAGGGCTGTAAAGATTAATTCCCAGTGTTGTCTGCTTTACCATAGTAATGGTAAAATTCTTGCCGTCAATAACAGTCGGTGTTGTCATTTCCACTCTTTTCCCGGAATACGCGAAAAGGTTCATCGCGTTACCGGTAATCATATTCGCGAGTTCACCGACAATGTCTTTATATTCGGTCTTCACGTCGTTCTCGGAAAGCCCCGGCGCCAGGATGCTCGCGATTTTATACACCATATTATATCCCATGCTGTACACAACCTCCCCTGTTACGGCACCGGTTATTCCGATTATAACAGCAACATCATGGGTCGGATCAGGATATTCCTTTATGCTAAGCTTCCCTCTTCTCAGCTCAACACCGATAATCTGCTTAAACACCGCGCTTGCCGCTTCCAGAAAGGGATTAATATATTCTGCATTGATGTTCATGGTACCTCTCCTTGGGTTTGATTACATAAATTTAGGATTTCTGATAATTCTGGAACGTGAACCGAACGCATTCATCATGGTATCATAAAATGATTCCATTCTCTGACGATGCAGCTGTTTCCGGATTTTTGCTGACGCTTCCTCGTCAGGCGTTCCCGACGCAATTTCCCGTTTCACAGGAGTAAACACATACAGCCCGTCAACGGAGCTGACTGCACTTGATGTCTTTCCGATTTCCAGCACGAGACAGTCATCATTAAATTCCCTTGATTCAGTAAGGGACGCGAGGGAGCCCGACTTGTTTCCCGGCCCGCGGACAGGCTGCCCCACCTGAAACTCGTTGGACGTCGCGACACCGGCACCGAGAAACCGCACTGCCTCATTAAAGGTCTTTCCTGTCCGGGCCATCTGGTTCACCTGAATCATCACCTTCCGCTTCACATTCTGGAATTTTTTCTTTTCCAGCTCAACCCTGACCCGCGCCTCGGCAGCTTTGGCGTCACCGGCAGGCTCACCGGATTTCATTGCCGCCCGGACCTCCTGGTCACTTACATATATATCCTGTTTGTATTTCTTTTTCAACTCCCAGTCCGACACAAAGGCATACTGTATCTGTATGCGGGAATTGATAATCGCATTCTCGAAGTCAATTTCCCCCGGAGGAACCGCAACGCCCTCCTGCACAAGCTGAATCAGCTCCCTGCTTAAGAGATGGTTCTTGATCCAGTTAAAATACTCGGCTTTCGTGAACCTGTAATGGTCAAGGTACCGTTCAAACAGACGTGTATCAAAGTTGCCGAGTTCATTACGGAAAATCGGTATCGACGAAATGACCCTCTTAACTTTTTCATTGGATATTTTTATGCCAAGCTCCCTGGCTTCCTGAACCTGGAGCTTGTTAAAGATCAGGGCATTGAGAATATACTTCCCCGCTTCTTTATCGCCCATCTTCTTCATGGTTTGTTCATTCATCATCGTATCACGGAAACGGATAAACTCCAGCTGCTCAATTGTTTCTCCGTTCACTTTTGCTATCATCGCGTCATTGCCCCCCATCTGGGACAGGAAGTCCGGCATGCCAAACGATATAACAATAATTAAGGTAAAAAAACCAATTATAAAATACCAGACAAGATTTTTAAGGGAAAAACTGGGCTTCTTCATTCATATACCTCATACAGGTTTCACTTTTCTCTTTGCAGGATAATTCTCAGCATTTCATCTTCGATGTATCCGCCGTTTCCGGGCCGGCACAGCGGACAATCCATACGGAAGAACACACTCCGCAGTATATAACGTTGCTACTCACTTGTATTTCACGCATTTTGTCAATTATAATATTAACACTGCGTCCCGGGAAGAATCTACTGATTATAATATCCGTTATTATACCTACTTCGTTTCAATTTCCGCTTCATCAATCAGCATTACCGGAATTCCATCCCTCACCGGATACTTTCTCATACACTCAGTACAGAGTATTTTTTCGTTTTTCGCGTCATATTCCACGTCACCCTTACACGCGGGGCACGCAAGAATCTCTATCAACTTCATGTCAATCATACCTAATCCTCTCTGAAATCGCTCCAACGGGGCGTATAATGTATATACGATTCGGCAAGGGGCGCCATGTAATCCGGCACCGCATCATGTTTTCCTGCTCGGTTTGTATCGTAATCAAATTGCACAAATTATAGATGAACAGGGACATTTGACAAGTATTTTAATGATTTTTTGCGGGATCAGATCATTTTCAGTAAAACCTGTTATTACGAAAAAAATCTTGCATAATAATATAGATTGGGTACATTTGATATTATTGCGCATACAATAAAAAAGAGGAAAATGTTCGATTACAGAGACTACAGCGACCTTGATACCGTTGAGAACCAGGAAATCCACTGCGAAACGGGAAATTTCGAGGACGACATATCACATGATATTGACAACCTGCTTGAAAACAGGTTTGACCGGTTATACCTTACCGACAGGTTCAGACGGAACAGGAACAGTATTGATATAGTATATCCGAGAATACAATATCCCGGCAGGAAACTTCTTATAAAAGGGCCTGACCATATTCGTTTTCTGCTGTCTCTGTATCCCAATACCGGTGACTTTGATAATATCGATAAAATTGTACTTCGGCCGCGATATATCGAAATAGGGGACATTGAACTTCTTGCGCTGTATCTCCGGAGCAGAAAAATCCTGGTGCTCTATCTCCACCATCCATTCTTTTACAGCATTGACTCACGGTTCAGCGAATACACTGAATTTCTGCCAATGACCATCACACGACTTTCAAGCGCGAAGCTGTTCGGCAATCCCGCTGAAAACCACGGGGGCGGAACAAAGATCCCCCCGCTCTGGTATATTCTTTCAATGGTCATGCACACACCCGACACCACTATTGATAAATTTTTCCTGAAAAGAAGCGCCGGGGAAACACGGAGCAACTATCAGTACCTCACGGAAATATCTTTTTTCTATTCTCAGCACGGTTATTGATGAAACTGCCCGACTACCATCTCCATACTGAACTGTGCGGACACGCATCGGGCGCAATTGATGAGTACATTGAAGCGGCAATCGGCGCGTCACTTGGCGAAATCGGTTTTTCCGATCACGCGCCACTTCCCGAAGAGCTCCGGGAGGGGATCACCATGGCCCCGGAGAAAACCGAAGCATACATTGCAATGGTTCAGGACGCAGCGGGGCGATACAGGGACCGGATCGAAATACGGACCGGTTTCGAAGTGGACTTCCCTCTCCACAGCACCTTTGATTCCGCATACTTCTCCGACCCCCGCCTGGATTTTCTCATGGGCTCCTGCCATTTTATTGACGGCTGGCCCTTTGATCATCCGGAATTCATGAAGGAATTCGAGCGGAGAGATATCGACGAAACCTATGGACGATATTACGCTATCCTTACGGAACTGGTTGCGTCGGGACTCTTCAATATAATAGGCCACCTCGATCTGGTGAAAAAATTCGGCCACCGGGCGACGAAAGACTTTACCGGCGTCATTGAAGCAATCTTCACCGGCTGCCCGCACCGGGACATGGCGGTGGAGGTAAATACCGCAGGCCTTCGCAAGCCCGTAGGGGAGATGTATCCCTCCCGTGATATTATCGACACCCTGTACCGCCTTAATGTGCCCGTTAC
>DAOSYC010000197.1:0-6545 GCA_035380905.1 Spirochaetota bacterium
GCAGATACAGGATTTCACTGAAGATTGAGGTCGCTGACAACAGATCAGGGGAAACGGTCTGGAACAATATCTCATATATCAACATTGACAGCAATTCACCATCAATGGCAGATGCGGTGATGGAACGGTATCGTGTCTGCGGATACAGGACAGTCAAGTCGTTTCATCTCAATGATTCCGGTAATACGGCGGATGATATCGCCCTGTCATTTAAAAAATTCCATACACAGAATCTGAAACAGGCAGGGATCACTGTTGCCGTTGAACGGACAAGGAATTTCACGCAGGAACATCTTGATGTCAGCGGTATACGCGACTCCGTGGTACAGGCGCTGCAGGGACCGGAGATTATACTGCGTTTCAATAATGGCATGAACGAACATAACCGCGGCATGGATAAAAAAGGCCATGTGCCGGACGAAAAACAGATTCCGGATTATACACTCTTCAGCAATGTCTGCGGTGCGCCGCAGTATGCGGAGAAAAAATCAGTGAGCCCCTATCTGTTCACCTGGTATTTGTATGACATGAAAAAAAGTGAAATCGTATGGATTGAACAGAAGAGGTTTCTTGTTGTGAAGGAAATGAGAAGCATCAGCTTTTAACGAACAGCACCTCAATTCTCCAGCTTGCTCACATCCACGAGGGGCACCACGCCGATGCCTTCGTACACGAGTTCCTTCATTTTCCCTGATACTACAGGTACTGATCGTCCCATTCTTTTCTATTGAATAAATTTCTTCTCATTTTTGAACGTTGCATTCAGGGGATTAAAGCAAGGTGTGTTGCCATTTATAGTGTTGACATTTCAATTTCAGAGTATATATCTATCAACGTAACATCGGGTAGTATAATTGTTGCCTGTATTGAATTGTGTAAGTAAAAAACAAAGGCATTTCATGAACACTCTGAAAAAACTCCTTTCAGGCATTACTGATGTCCCGGCTGGTATTGCATGGTATCTCGCAGATATCGCTGAAGCAAAGGGCAAACAGGACCTCTATATTAATCAGTCACCGCAAAAGCTGAAGGTGCTTCGGGAGCATGCATTGATTGAAAGCGCAGTATCATCAAACCGGATCGAAGGAGTCGAAATAGAAAATAAACGAATAGGTACAGTAATCTTCGGGAAGCCGTTGCTGCGTGACCGCAACGAGGAAGAGTTTCAGGGGTATCGTGATGCCCTTGAGTTAATTCACTCAGGATCTGAGGAAATACCCTATTCTGAGTCAACAATTAAAAATATTCATAAAATAATCCGGGGTGATATTTGGGATGCCGGGAAATACAAGGATAAAGACAGCGACATTATTGAGAAGTTCCCGAATGGGGATGTTCGGATACGGTTTAATACCGTACCTGCTGCAAGGACCGGCGACGCAATGCGCGAACTTGTTTCGTATTACAGTGATATTGATAAAGACCGGATCGTCCATCCGTTGATACTGCTGGCGGCAACAAGTCTTGATTTTCTCTGTATTCATCCCTTTCGTGATGGTAATGGCCGGGTATCACGGCTTTTACTTTTATTACAGCTTTATCATGCAGGTTTTGAAGTGGGCAGATACATAAGCCTGGAACGTCTTATTGAGGAGCATAAAGAGCGTTATTATGAAACACTAAAGATGTCATCACAGCAATGGCATGAAGGTACCCATGACCCCTGGCCGTATATTAGTTTTCTTTTCTATATTCTGAAAAAAGCATACAGCGAATTTTCTGATCGGGTTACAGGGATTGAAATCCCGAGGGGCGGGAAAACGGAACTTGTTATTTCAGCAATAGAAAAATTTAAAGCAGGCTTCACATTGGCTCAGCTCGAAGCACAATGTCCTGATGTAAGCCGGGACATGATACGCAAGGTGCTTAAAGATTTACGGCTTAAAGGTAAAGTCGAATCTACCGGCAGAGGAGCTGGCGCCAGATGGAGGAGTAAGGGTAATACCTTTGAATAAGGGTAATAATAAGGGTAATAAAAATGCCAAAAGGAGTTTTTTAATAAAATCGAATAATACCATTAAAATGCGGGATCAATTTTCCAGCTTGCTCACATCCACGAGGGGCACCACGCCGATGCCTTCATCCACAAGCTCCTTCATTTCCTGCGGTGATGATTCGCCGTATATGTTCCGCTCCTCTTCAACACCGTAATGAATTGCCCGTGCGGTCTCCGCGAAGTCCTTTCCCACGTTCTCGAAATTTTCCTTCACATAGGACTGCACCATGCGCATGTAGTCGAAAAAATTCGGGGTAGTGTTTTCCGCATTCCGTTTGCTCAGGGACTTTGCCTGGATTGCGCACCCTGAAAACAGGCGCTTCACCTCAGTCGTATTGCAGAAGGGGCACTGGATTTTCCCTCCGTTCAGTTGCTCCTCAAAGGAACTGTAATCCCTGAAGATCCCTTCAAAGCGGTGCCCTTCGGCGCATTCGAGATCAAATGATATCATCAGCCTCCCATACCTCATGGCCGGAATTGTGCCGTAATAATTATAAAGGCATTACGGGTTTGAATCAATATTTATTCTGAACAGTGTATGTCAACTCAAAAGTGAGGAATGCGGTATGGAGGAGTCTTCAGCAGGGGAAGGTCCGGATAGTACGTTGCGTGCGACAAAAAAATAATCCTTTCATCTAACGCACACGATCTTCAAAAAATACTTTACAAATAAATTTAATTTGTCAATATAAATCCTCCATATCGTTGAGCGTTGAACCCATGGGAGGACAGCGGAACTGGTCCCGCTGTCCTGAGAGAGAATAAACACCCGGGAGCAGATAGATGAAATTTTATTTAAGAAGACCCTTTATAGTCATCATACTGTTTACAGCAGCGCTGGTACTGTTGACCTGCAGGACTGTTCCGCAGCGTACCCCCGCAGGAACAACGAAGACTGTGGGAGGCATTGAGCTGGTGTACATACCGGGGGGAAGTTTTATGATGGGTACTTCTGATGGCATGTTTAATGAACGTCCCCGTCATAAAGTAACGGTGAACGGTTTCTGGATGGGAAAGTACGAGGTGACACAGGGACAGTATGAACAGGTGATGGGAAGAAATCCCAGCAAATTCAAAGGGGATACCCGCCGTCCCGTCGAGAGTGTAACCTGGTACGACGCGGTGGAGTTCTGTAATGTGTTGAGCAGGATGGCGGGGCTTCACCCCGCCTATAGTATTGAAAAAGCGAAGCAGGATCCGAATGACACCAAGCCATATGATCAATTGATATGGACAGTTCGCGTTGTTCCCGGTTCAAACGGTTTCCGCCTTCCCTATGAGGCGGAGTGGGAATACGCCTGCCGTGATGGTTCTACGACAAGATTTTTCTGGGGGAGTTATGATAATCAGGCATGCAAATATGCAAATGTCGCAGACCATTCCCTGAGAAGAAAATATTCAGGTCGTATGATGGTGATACATATTAATTGTAATGATGGATTTGCTGAGACTGCTCCTGTGGGGAAATTTAGACCCTCCCCCATTGGATTACATGATATGATAGGGAATGTGTCGGAATGGTGCATGGACTGGTATGGTGAACACTATTACCGGACCAGTCCGGAAGTGAATCCCCGGGGGCCGTCATCGGGATCATACCGTGTGTGCCGCGGCGGTAGCTGGACCTTCTTCCATAACCGTCCCGGGTGCAGGAACGCTTCCGATGCCAACAGCAAAGACGGCGAAATCGGATTTCGTGTTGTTGTCTCAGCCCCATCACAGGAGGAACCCGGTGTTGATGTCTGCGATTATGCTGCGGGGGAGGAGGACCGGCAGGCAGATGATGATGTTTCACGCCAGCTTGAACGGGATGCGGCTGTACGGTCAAAGCATCGCGCCGGCGAAATAAAAAAGGTCGGCGGAATGGATTTTGTCTTTGTGCCCGGCGGATATTTTATGATGGGTTCCTCCGGGAGTGAAGGCAATGATGACGAACAACCCCATCATAAAGTCTATGTGAGCCCCCTCTGGGTGGGGAAATACGAAGTGACCCAGGAGCAGTACCGGAGTATAATGGGGAAAAATCCAAGCATATATAGTGGTAATCGACGTCCCGTTGAGAATATATGCTGGAATGATTCGGTGAGCTTTTGTGAGAAGTTCAGCAGGCAGTACAGTGTCAGGGCCCGTCTTCCCTATGAAGCGGAATGGGAATATGCCTGCCGCGCCGGTTCAACAACACCATATTACTGGGGTTCTAATATTAATGGAACATACTGCTGGCACAGTGGTAATTCGGGAATTACAACGCACCCTGTGGGTCAAAAGCGTGGCAATGCATTTGGGTTGCATGATATAACGGGGAATGTGTGGGAGTGGTGTATGGACTGGTACTGTAGTGGATATTATAAAAATAGCCCGAAGATGAATCCAAAGGGCCCTGCGTCGGGAAGATACCGTGTGATTCGCGGCGGCTCGTGGTACTATATCGACAGCGGCATACGTTCCGCCATCCGGAACAGGGTTTTTCCGCTCCACAGTGGCCTCTTCGGTTTTCGGATCGTGATTCCGGCATCAGGGAATTGAGAACGATAGCCTTTAAGTACATACTGTCCCGAAGAACAGGGCGGCTTTCACCCCTTGTATGTTTTATACACTGAAGGACTTACCGTACTGCAATGACAACGGGCTGAAGCCCGCTGTCCTGAGAGAGAATAAACATTAGGGAGCGGACAGATGAAATTTTATTTAAGAAGACCCTTTATAGTCATCATACTGTTTACAGCAGCGCTGGTACTGTTGACCTGCAGGACTGTTCCGCAGCGTACCCCCGCAGGAACAACGAAGACTGTGGGAGGCATTGAGCTGGTGTACATACCGGGGGGAAGTTTTATGATGGGTACTTCTGATGGCATGTTTAATGAACGTCCCCGTCATAAAGTAACGGTGAACGGTTTCTGGATGGGAAAGTACGAGGTGACACAGGGACAGTATGAACAGGTGATGGGAAGAAATCCCAGCAAATTCAAAGGGGATACCCGCCGTCCCGTCGAGAGTGTAACCTGGTACGACGCGGTGGAGTTCTGTAATGTGTTGAGCAGGATGGCGGGGCTTCACCCCGCCTATAGTATTGAAAAAGCGAAGCAGGATCCGAATGACACCAAGCCATATGATCAATTGATATGGACAGTTCGCGTTGTTCCCGGTTCAAACGGTTTCCGCCTTCCCTATGAGGCGGAGTGGGAATACGCCTGCCGTGATGGTTCTACGACAAGATTTTTCTGGGGGAGTTATGATAATCAGGCATGCAAATATGCAAATGTCGCAGACCATTCCCTGAGAAGAAAATATTCAGGTCGTATGATGGTGATACATATTAATTGTAATGATGGATTTGCTGAGACTGCTCCTGTGGGGAAATTTAGACCCTCCCCCATTGGATTACATGATATGATAGGGAATGTGTCGGAATGGTGCATGGACTGGTATGGTGAACACTATTACCGGACCAGTCCGGAAGTGAATCCCCGGGGGCCGTCATCGGGATCATACCGTGTGTGCCGCGGCGGTAGCTGGACCTTCTTCCATAACCGTCCCGGGTGCAGGAACGCTTCCGATGCCAACAGCAAAGACGGCGAAATCGGATTTCGTGTTGTTGTCTCAGCCCCATCACAGGAGGAACCCGGTGTTGATGTCTGCGATTATGCTGCGGGGGAGGAGGACCGGCAGGCAGATGATGATGTTTCACGCCAGCTTGAACGGGATGCGGCTGTACGGTCAAAGCATCGCGCCGGCGAAATAAAAAAGGTCGGCGGAATGGATTTTGTCTTTGTGCCCGGCGGATATTTTATGATGGGTTCCTCCGGGAGTGAAGGCAATGATGACGAACAACCCCATCATAAAGTCTATGTGAGCCCCCTCTGGGTGGGGAAATACGAAGTGACCCAGGAGCAGTACCGGAGTATAATGGGGAAAAATCCAAGCATATATAGTGGTAATCGACGTCCCGTTGAGAATATATGCTGGAATGATTCGGTGAGCTTTTGTGAGAAGTTCAGCAGGCAGTACAGTGTCAGGGCCCGTCTTCCCTATGAAGCGGAATGGGAATATGCCTGCCGCGCCGGTTCAACAACACCATATTACTGGGGTTCTAATATTAATGGAACATACTGCTGGCACAGTGGTAATTCGGGAATTACAACGCACCCTGTGGGTCAAAAGCGTGGCAATGCATTTGGGTTGCATGATATAACGGGGAATGTGTGGGAGTGGTGTATGGACTGGTACTGTAGTGGATATTATAAAAATAGCCCGAAGATGAATCCAAAGGGCCCTGCGTCGGGAAGATACCGTGTGATTCGCGGCGGCTCGTGGTACTATATCGACAGCGGCATACGTTCCGCCATCCGGAACAGGGTTTTTCCGCTCCACAGTGGCCTCTTCGGTTTTCGGATCGTGATTCCGGCATCAGGGAATTGAGAACGAAGCGTTTCGTGTCACCACAGGGATCGCCGCACCTTCGGATCGCATATGCTGTTGAATGGATGATTTGATTATTTTTTTTGATTTACGGGGAATATCCTGTATTGTATTATATAGATATGGAGGA
>DAOSYC010000198.1:0-3445 GCA_035380905.1 Spirochaetota bacterium
GATAATGCGCTTTGCGGGACCCAGTCCCACGAGCTTGGTAAGCCGTGTTGTCCCGCCCTGGTCCGCAGTCAGCCCGAGGCGTACTTCCGGCATTGCGATACGTGCGTTATCGGCAGCTATTCTCATGTCGCAGCCGACGATCAGCTCGGTACCTGCCCCGTAGCAGAGGCCTTTGATTCCCGCGATAACGGGCATTGACATTTCCTGCCACCGTCCGTATGTGCGCTGCAGAAAATCAATGTTTTCCTTGATAAATGCCGGCGTCACCCCTTTCAGGAAATCGAGGTCAACTCCCGCCGAGAAATGGTCGCCGCCGGACCGCAAAATCACCGCACGGAGCGACTTGTCTTTTTCCAGCTCATCCTGGACTTCAGCAAGCTCAAGGACAAACTGCTTGTTAAAGAGGTTAAGGCCGGAGGCATCTTTCATTGTAACGATTCCGACAAATCCTTCTTTTTCCAGTGTAACAATCTTATCTGTACTCATAGCATACTCCAAATATATATGATAACGACTTACGGGTTCACATTATGACAAATAAATTCTACAGTGATATCACCGTGAATGGAAAAAATTGTCAAGGAAAAGGCACGGGAATTATACTTTTTACATATACCATACATCCGCGTTCCCGAAGGAACACAGATTCAATAAATCATGAAAATGCGAAAGGGCCAAAAAAAAATTGGAACCATGATATTTTCAGGCATTATCAGGGGGCGATATCCTTCTTCTGAGCACCGCACTTACCGTGAATAGAATAATTCCCGAAACAGGGAAACAGATGAGAAGGATCATCCCGGTATATCCCGAGAGAGTAAGGAATACTGCGAGGGAACCGCTCACTATGATCGATATAATTGCCCCCGCTGCATGGAGGCGCAGCTTCTCCGCGAAAAAGCCTGCAGTTACGGGAACCAGCACCGCCGCGGCATATACCGTATAGGCAAGAAGAAGGGAGCTGATAATATTCACGTAATAAAGAGCGATTACGATGGAACAAACACCGAGGAGCAGAATCATAATCCGCGTAAGAAGGACCTGCCGTTTTTCCGTGAGAGGTTTTTTAATGACACTCCCTATAACATCCCCCGTAAGAATCATGGACGCAGTCATAAGGCAGGTATCCGCGGAGGACATAAGGGCGGCAAGGAGCGCCGCGAGAACAAGGCCGCTGATTCCCGCGGGGAGAAGTTCCGCCACGAGCTTCGGGAGGGCATTTTCCGCGCCGATACCGGGAAACAGTACCCGTGCACTCATTCCCGTAATGGTAATGGCAACAGCCACAGGTATAATTGCCGCTGCCGCCAGGAGCAGGGATTTCTTCGCGGTCCCCGGCCCTTCAGCGCAAAAAATCCTGGAATACATATCCGGCCCGGCAAAGTACGTGGCCCCCACGAAAAGCAGATAAAACAGGACCATGCCTTCTCCGAAATCAGGAGAAACCGGAAAAGAAAAATATTTTCCCGGAAGAGCAGCCGAGAGCCCATCCCATCCCCCTGCGGCGCTGAACGCGGTAATTCCGCATGCGGTTATTCCCGCAAAAATAATCAGCAGCTGCACCGCGTCGGTTCGCAGAATCGAGAACTGTCCCCCCATAGCGGTATACAGTATTATCACAATACCCGACACTAAAATGATCACCATCGTGCCGCCGGGCCACACCGCGGAGAGGACCTTCCCGATTGCAATTATCTGTCCCGCGATGATCCCGAGCCACGATACACTGATGAGGATTGAGGCGGCGATTTTGACCGCCCTGCTCCGGTACTGGCGCTCAAGGACACCGGGGAGCGTATACACGCCATAGGAATGGATTTTCCTCGCGAAGAAAACCCCCAGGAGCACAAGGCCCGGAACTCCCGCAAGGAGCCACCATGCCCCGGTGAGGCCCCGGGAAAAGCCCAACCCCGCAAGGCCGAGGGTTCCCGATCCCCCGATGATTGTGGCAAGGAGCGAACCGGCAATCACCAGAACACCACCGGACCTGTTTCCCGCATAGAACCCTTCAACGCCGGTAATTTTTTTCGAGCTGAAATACCCGATACATATCATACACGCAAAAAATACAAGTATCAGGACACTGTTGATCATGGCCGTTCCTCTGTGTAATCAGAATATGATTCAAATGGACAGAGATGTATCACCCCGCCCGCTGTGAACTTCATTGTTCTATACCGGTTTTCCTGAACAGAACCAATGCCATCCCATTGTATCAGAACTTCAGTACCGTTTTGATCTGATAATAATTTCCGTCAGTCCTGTTCCGCGCATACAGATCATTGAGCCAGGTGAATGTAATGCCGATGCATCCCGCACGGACATAGAAATCGCCACCCAGGGAAAGCATTTCACCGGCTGTATTGCCCTGGGCTTCACCATCAATTTCACGGTTCCTCCCGCGCATCCACGAGACCGACGGCCCCGCCCGGAACGTGCCGAAGAGATTATACGCCGCAACAGCCTGAAGGTGGATTTCATCGCCGGGTTTGACTCCGGTATCATGATTTTCTAGTCTGCGATAATATTTTGCAACGGCATCGACGGTGAATCCCCGGGCTGCCTTATGGATAAACACCATGGGCCGTATATCGTACTGCCCTGACCCGTAATTCACGGTCTCCGATGAATCATATTCCCCGGAGGGAAATTTCACGAACAGCATCGGGAGGATATCGACACAGGAGACCGGGAGAAAAAATCCCGCCCCTGCGGTAATATCTCCGGCCCCGAAGGAACCTCTTCCGGCGGAATCCACATACACGCCCCCCACGGGGACCAGGGCGCTCACGACAACCCCCCTGTAGTACCAGGCCCCCCTGAAAATCTCCTGCACGCTGTAGTATCCGTACCCGTCACGGGCAAGGTCCCCGCTGGAATCACGGACATCGTCCGCGTGATATACCGAAGAATACGTAAGAAGATACATCCCGTCCGGGGCTCTGACCCCGTCATAGATATTGACCCCGTATCCCATTGACTGAAACACACATAAAAATGAAAACAACACCAACACTGCAGCGGCAATACTGCTCTTTTTCATAATAATCCCCACACCTCCTGTACCGCAGGAAACGTAACGAAAGGCATCAGATTGAATCAAACAGCGGTATCATTCAATCTGAATGCCGGTTTATATCGCATGTATTTAATGAAATTGATTACCTGAGACAGGTTTTCAGAAGAGGGATTATTGTCAACCTTATTAAATTTTCGGGTGACAATAAAGGGGTCAGAGCATCACTGCGGTATTCAGTATTTTTCTCTCAGGGACACGTCCCCCGAAAGCACTTCATGGATAACACCGGAATCATCCAGAAGGGTCAGAGCCCCTGTTTCCGTGACATCCTGCACCACTCCGGTAATTGTTTCATTAATTGAGGTAATTGAGACCCGGCGGCCTATGATATCTGCATACTCCTTCCAGAGTGGAAGCAGTGCCCTG
>DAOSYC010000198.1:3545-6297 GCA_035380905.1 Spirochaetota bacterium
GACCCGGCGGCCTATGATATCTGCATACTCCTTCCAGAGTGGAAGCAGTGCCCTGAACCCCTCTTTCAGAAGAATTGCATAATAATATTCAAACCGTTCGAGGAAACAGCGTATTATATCGCCCCGTGAGTAATGTGAGCCGCTCTCAATGAAGAGGGACGTCGCGATGGACTGCAGTTCCCCGGGGATGTCCTCCGGCCGGTGATGCACGTTGATACCGACCCCCGCCACAATATACTCCACCGCATCGGGCTGCGCGCTCATTTCAGTGAGTATCCCCGCAAGTTTCCTCGTTCCGGCGAGGATGTCGTTGGGCCACTTGATGCGGACCGGTATCCCCGTAATGGCGCGAAGGGCCTCAGTGAGGGCAACCGCTGTCATGAGGGTCACCGCCGGGGCGCGCTCCGGCGCCATCCGGGGCCTGAGTACGATTGAAAGATAGACGCCGACCCCCGGCCCGGAAAACCAGCTGCGGCCCCTTCGCCCCCTTCCCCCGGTCTGCATATCGGCAGTGATCAGTGTGCCTTCAGGACATCCCGCCTCAGCCGCCTCTCGTGCGCGGAGATTTGTTGA
Organism: Spirochaetota bacterium; assembly: GCA_035380905.1. Taxonomy (GTDB): domain Bacteria; phylum Spirochaetota; class UBA4802; order UBA4802; family JAGODF01; genus JAKQCH01. Next base: position 4,119 of record DAOSYC010000198.1, read on the forward strand.
GTCAGTTTCCGGATAATAGTGTATTTCGCCCGCGCCGAATAACGAGGTGCGCAGCCCGGAGCGGATTTCTGCACCTGTAACGGCATCGGGTGATTTCAGCAGGCGGTATCCCTTTCTGGAAACCGCTTCAATTTCATATCCCTCCGCGCGGAGAGATTCAATTGTCTTCCATACCGCATTCCGTGAAATCCCGAGGCCTCCGCATATATCCTCCCCGGAGACCCATTCGCTGCCGCTCCGTTTCAGGGAATGCAGGATTGCATCCTTTGTGTTCATATAGTACCCGGCACATTTTTCTGGTATGATAAAAGAGAAAGCGGCACCGGAATGCCGCTTTCATAGTATATATAATAACGCACCGAAGCGCGCTGTCAAGCACATCTGTCCCGACGGGACTTTTTATCCAAGAAGAGCCAGAAGGACCCCTGCCGCAACCGCGGACCCTATAACCCCTGAGACATTGGGGCCCATTGCATGCATAAGAAGAAAATTGTGGGGATTGCTCTCCTGTCCCACCTTGTTTGCCACACGGGCCGCCATGGGCACCGCTGAAACACCGGCAGCGCCGATAAGGGGATTGATCTTGTGTTCCTTCGTAAACACATTCATCAGCTTCGCGATCAGCACCCCTGATGCTGTTCCCACACAAAAAGCAATAAGGCCGAGGAGCAGGATGCCAAGGGTCTCCAGCTTGAGAAACTTGTCCGCCCCGAGCTTTGACCCTACTGCAAGACCAAGAAGAATAGTGACAATATTGATCAGCTCGTTCTGTGCTGTTTTTGACAGCCGCTCGACAACGCCTGCTTCACGGAGGAGATTTCCGAACATCAGCATACCGATAAGAGGCGTCGCATCGGGAAGTAAAAGAATGCATACTCCCAGAACAATAATTGGAAACAGCATTTTCTCCCGCTGTGAGACGTGCCTGAGCTGGGCCATCTCAATATTCCGCTCATTCTTTGTGGTCAGCAGCCGCATGATGGGGGGCTGTATAATAGGCACAAGGGCCATATATGAATACGCCGCCACGGCGATGGCACCGAGAAGCTGCGGTGAAAGTTTTGACGCGAGAAATATCGCCGTGGGTCCGTCAGCGCCTCCTATAATACCGATTGACGCGGCATCTTTCAGGCTGAAATTAAATCCGAAATACTCTGCCAGTATAATCGCGCCGATAACAGTAAAGAATATACCGAACTGCGCCGCGGCGCCGAGAAGCGCTGTTTTCGGGTTCGCGATAAGGGGGCCGAAATCGGTCATGGCCCCCACCCCCATAAAAATCAGGAGCGGGAACAGCCCTGTTTCGATCCCGAATCCGTATATCTGTCCAAGAAAACCACCGAGGTGTGTTACCACCTCACCGTTCTGCACCAGAAGAGAGGAAAGCCCTGCGATATTCGCAACGGGTATGTTTGACAGGATTCCGCCGAACCCTATTGGAATCAGGAGAAGCGGTTCAAACCCCTTCACGATTCCAAGCCAGATAAGGACAAGCCCCACGACTATCATCACCGCCTGGCCGATTGAGAAATTATATATCCCTGTCGAGTGCAGAATACTTTGCATTGCATGAATCAGTTCCACAGTTCCTCTCCCTCTATTTAATTACGGCGAGAATTTTACCCGCTGCTACCTGGTCGCCGACATTGACACTGATTGATTCAACGATACCGGCGGCAGGAGACTTGATTTCCGTCTCCATCTTCATTGCTTCCATAACGAGGATAGTGTCCCCGTCATCAATAGCGTCCCCTTCGTCTACAACAATTCTCACCACAACCCCCGGAAGGGGCGCCTTGACGGATATGGCGTCTTCGGAGGCCCCTTTCACCGGCTCCGCGGCCACTCCTGTCTTTTCCTTGATGCCTTCCTGGACATCCACGGTGTATTTTTTGCCGTTCACCACAGCCTCGCCCCCTTTCAGGGACACACCGTACTCTCTGCCGTTCACAATAACGGTATACCCCTCAGGTTCACCGTCAGCGGCCTTTCTGTTGATCTTCCGGACATTCACTTTCGCTTCACCCTTAAGGTATGCGATACCCTTTTCCTTACAGGTTGAAGCAATAAATATATTTTCATCGGTTGCCTCGAGTCCCGCTTCCTGAAGCATTTTCTTTGCGGGCTCTATCCCCTTATTCGGATCTTCATCATTTATTTCAAGGGGGGTCTTTTTGGT
>DAOSYC010000199.1:0-6274 GCA_035380905.1 Spirochaetota bacterium
CCTCAGCCGATAGGGAAAGGGGACCAGAAAAAAAAGAATGAACTATCCATCGTCAAATCATCATTAAAGAAACCTTCGGACTCCACGCCGTTGCATAAGAAAAAACTGAAAAAGAAAAAAGCGGTAATAATTGTAGATGATAACACCCGGCCCACTCCCGCACATAAATTTTTCCACCTGATACTTGATGAACTGAAAGCTTCCGGAGTATTACTGAAGGATATAGTAGCACTACCGGGACTTGGAATCCATACTGCAATGACTGAACAACAGATGGCAGACAAGGTCGGAGCGAAAAATCTTAAAAGCATTACCTGGGAAAACCATGACGCCTTTAACCCGGACTGCAACCATTATTTCGGCACAACACAGCGGGGTACCCCGGTATATCTCAACAAACACCTTGCCGATGCTGACATTATTGTCCTTGTGGGGCTTATCGAGCCGCATCTATGGGCGGGGTTCGGCGGCGGATTAAAAAACATCCTTCCCGGTGTCGCATCAGCAGAAACAATAGGCAGACATCATGAAATTATCGCTGAACCGCCTTACAGGTTTAACAGGGTAGGGGTAAAACCTGAAGAAAACTCCTTCAGACTTGATCTTGAAGAAATACAGGGGATGATTGAAGCTGATATTTTCTGCGTCAATGTCGTCCTTGATCATAACAATGAAATAATTGAGTCCTTTACCGGAGACCCCGTCTCCTGTCACAGAGCCGGTGTTCAGTATATGAACGATACAATGGGCCTTGAGATGGACGTGAAAGTGGATGGTATAATTACAAACTCATATCCTATGGATTTCAACTTCAAACAGAGCATGAAGTGTGTCGGGAACGTGCTCCCGGCATTAAAACCGAAAGGCACCGTAATGGGGTTTCTCAGAGCTGAACATGGCCTTGATGATATTCCTTTGCCGGAAGATTCAAAACCTCTATGGCTGGTAAAATCAATCCTCCGTCTTCTCGGCCCGGCACGGGTAATGTGGTTCCTTGAAAAAGTAAAAAAGGGCCTGAATGTCGAAGAAAAATTTCTCATCTATTACTCCATGCAGCTTATACGGGAATATGAATTATACTTTCACGTACCATCGCTCAGTGAAGAGGAAATAGAAAAGCTGGGATTTTTTGTTAACTACACAAATCCCCAGGATGTTATTGATCAGGCAGTTAAAAAGCTGCCCGTCAATGCGCGGGTCGCAGTTTTTCCACAGGGGGGAGCAACATATCCTTTAATGGGTAATCAGGTACGGTAAAAAAACCGGTCCCCGGATTCCGGGAATGACATCATACTGTATGATGTTATGTTATATGCGTAATGATCCGGCATTTTTCTACGTATTATGCCGACAGAGTAATATTCATATTTCAAATATTAAATTGTAATTCTCGCGCCACAGAATACGTGTAATTATATATACTGCATATATATCCAATAATTTAAACATATTCATGAATTTTATTTTTTAAACACCGCGATTACTTTATGTATTGTGCTTGACTTTCACAACACATGACATTATATGTTTAGTTACATGTTTTTTAATCAACCCCACGGAGGGACGTATGAAAAAGTTACTCTTTGTTGCTATCGCATGTGCTCTTTTTGCGTCAACTATAACAGTTAATGCCCAGGCACAATCTTTCGGTCAATTGATGATTGAGTGTGAAACAAGCGTAAACTACTCGTCACAATCAGATTCCTGGAGATCAAGACGGAGCGGATGGATCAGCCAGGTGCGAAGTGCAGGGAACGACGTTGATTCATTGAAACAACTTCTGATTGAGTTTGAAACGAATGTTAAGTATGAAGCCCAATCAGACAGCTGGAGAAACCAGAGAAGCGGATGGCTTGACAGAGTAAGAAATGCCGGTTCAATTTCTGAGCTGGGACAGCTTCTTATCGAGGTTGAAACATCAATTAACTATTCAGCTCAAACTTCATCCTGGAGAAGCCGCAGGTCATCCTGGCTTTCACAGGTCAGATCGTTACAGGGTATATAATACAGTATAACTATAAAAAAGTAATTACTATACTTAAAAAAAGGGGGATAATCAACACGATTGTCCCCCTTTTTTAACCGGTTATCCCCCGGTACAAGCCGCCGGGGATACGGTTTTTATTATTTTTTCCGCATCAACTGTAAAATGAACACAGCGTTCATTATATCCGGTTTCTGAAAAGTACCGTGATACAATCTCAATTATTTCCGGTATTGCATCCGCATTTCGTATCTTTCTGAAAAGTTCGTGAGAAAACAGTGTATTTTTTGAGAAATAAAAACTGAACCGGTGTGCCCTGCTTTTCTGTAGATGGAGAGGTAATATCCTTTGCATATCCTCAAGCACCCGTATCCAGACATCCAAAAGATCAATCGTAATTTCATCATACCGGTTCTGTTCAATTGCGGCACACAATCTGAAAATCCAGGGTGACGTAACCGCCTCCCTGCCGATCATGATACCGTCACAACCTGTTTCTGTAATTCGCTTTGCAGCTATTTCCGGTGAAATAATATCGCCATTACCGATAACCGGAATGTTGACAGATCGTTTGAGTAAGGACACCAGCTTCCAGTCCGCACTCCGCCTGAAAGAAAGCTTCGCAAATCTCGGATGAAGTGTAATAAAATCAACTCCCTCCTCCTGAAGCATCCGGGAAAATTTTTTCAGATATTCTTCATCGCTGGATTCATATCCGCTCCTCATTTTTACGGAAAGTCGGGTAGTGCATGCCTTCCTGCATTCCCGGACTATTTTTTTCGCAAGGTCAATATCGCACAGGAGTTTCGCGCCGTAATTCTTTTTTACTATATCAGGGGCGGAACACCCCATATTGATATCGACAGAGAAACACCCCTTTCCCGACAGTATACGGCAGGCTTCAGCCATTTTCCCGGGGGAATTACCGACGATCTGATAAATATACGGATCATCAAAGGGATATCGTGCGAGAAATACATTATTATTCATAGCACCGCCGACTATTGCTGCCGCACTCATCATTTCCGACGAAAGAACAATTCCGCTGTAATAATGCTTCACCAGATTCCGAAGGGCAGGGGTGGTAATCTCAGCCATGGGGGCAAGGAAATATGTATAGTCAAGTAATGATGTATTCAAAGTAGCGGTATCTCCAGCATAAAAATCAAAATACGTACTGCTGACAGGGATTTCAGCATACAATTGCAGTATAGCAAACTATTACAGCAAGATAAGGTTTTTCATCATCGTTATGGCTGGAATTAATACAATTATTCTCTATCTGTTTCTTTTCCGGGGTTTGTCGATATTACTACTGAAGTTCCATTATTTTCAGAAATAACCATTTCGGCCTTCATCTGTTTCACAAGGGTTTGTATGAGTGAAATCCCTTTTGTGCCGGAATTACCCGCCTTAAATCCTTCAGGGAACCCCTTCCCGTTATCACAGACTTCAAGACAAAAAGAATTATCCATTTTCATAGAAAGCCCCACAAAGACAGAGGGGGTCTCTGAGACCGGGAAACCATCATTAAATGCGTGTTTCGCAGCATTGGTAACAAGCTCACTCACTATCAGCCCCAGGGGGATTATCTGTTTTGCGTTGATATCAATATCATCAATTCTGCTGTGAAGGGTAATACCTCTGCAGCTGCCGTCATACATTGCGAAAATGTATTCAAGGAGATTCTGCATATATGATGACAGATTGATTGTATCAGTGAAGGTATCATCGGTAAGCATTTCATGGATCCGCGTTATCAGGTTTATTCTGTCAATACATGTTTCATACACCCGTTTCACTTCATCCAGCGTGCTGTTCTGTGCTTCCATGCTTATTAAGTTTGCTACCGTCATGAGGTTGTTTTTTATTCTATGGTGAGCTTCCCTGATGAGCATACTTGAGCGGTCAGCCTGTTCAACAAGCATCTTCATTATCCGGGTGTAATGCAGGGCACCGTCAATAGTGACCCTGATAATGTTCATGTTAAATGGTTTACTGATATAGCCAAACGGTTTTATCAGCATCGCACGGTCGACAAACTCATCACTAATATATGCTGTAAGGAAGATAACCGGTATACTCATAGTATTAATCAGGATTTCAGAAGCCTGTATACCGTCAAGCTTCCCCGGCATCACGATATCCATGAGGACCACATCGGGGTGATACTGTTCCGCTTTTTCAATTGCCTCTTCTCCTGAAGAAGCCCGGCACACCACATCATATCCCATCACGGAAAGACGTTTTTCAAGCTGGGTTGTTATCGCTGCTTCATCATCAACGACCATTATCTTTTGTGTATTCATGGACATCCTCGAAAGGGAAAGATATTATTACTTCGGTACCGCCGTCGTTAATAAATGTAATACTGCCCTTGAGCTGATCCTGTACGAGATTCCTCACCAGCAGTAAACCCATTGTTTCCGGTTCAGATGCTTCATTGTCTCTTTCAAATCCGATACCGGTATCCTTAATCCGAAGCAAAACAGATTTTTGGGCATCAACACTGTAATATACGGAAATTTTCCCCCCTCCGTTACCGGGAAACCCGTGTTTCAGTGAATTAGAAATCAATTCAGTGAGAATCAGGGTAGCCGGTACTTCCTGATTCAGGGTTATATATCTCTCATTTTCTATAAAAAACTCAAAACGGTGCTGATGACCGTTTTCGTAAAAGTTTTTTAAATAGAACACCATCTCATTGAGGTGCTCCTCCATGTTAATCCTGTCAAAGCGCTCACTCTGATACAGCTGGGAATGGATAATGGCCATTGTTGATATTTTTGCCACGGCATCATCAAACAGGCCGCTGCAGTCCCTGTCGGCGACCTCAAGGCTGCTCAGGTCAAGAATGCTTGCAATAACCTGGAGGTTGTTTTTTACCCGGTGATGGACCTCCTTAAGTAACACATCCTTTTCCTTCAATGCTGTTCGAAGTTCATGTAAAACAAGACTGTATTCATCCTTTATCGCAACTGCTTGCCGTCTGCCGAATACGAGGAGACATGCACTGAAGAGGAAAGAACTTCCACATAGTATAATTGCACGAAACATTTCAGGATATGTTGCTGATATCTGCTCGATATCCCAAAGGAGACTGAAGGAATAAAAGGATAATAAAAAAAATGAACAGGTCATGAGAAACCAGAACATCTTAACTTTTAATAAAACGAAGTAACGAAAAGAAATAATTCCCGCTATCAATTGCAGCAATAGCGATCCCGCAAGTATAATTATTAATTTCATAACAGTCAGTATCCTGTATAATTGCTAAAGCAAAGAAGCCGGAACAGAATTCACATGACCGTATTCCCGTTGCCATAAACTCATTCTCAAATATCACACTTCTTGTTCTGTATAATTACGGGGGAAGATGCTATGTCAAACAATCTTTAACCAGTATTTAAAAAAAGTACTGGTATATATATATACCTGTTTTCATGTTTGTGAGTATAATTATTTTTCTTTAAATAAGCAGTCAGCAATACCCGGAAGTTCTGAATGCCTGGAAATATTCAGTTTTTTCTTAATATTTTGAAGGTGCTTGTCGTATGTCGCACAGGCAATATGCATTTCCTTTGCTACTTCCTTCCTTGATAGTCCTCCGGCAATATATTTCATCACTTCACATTCCTTCTTTGTCAACTGCCGAAAGAGCATGCTCTGTATGGTATATTCCATTTCCCTGATATCTGTAAGGTCCCTGATCAATGTTATAACTTTCGCAGTAATCCCGTTTTCCGGTACAGGAATTTTTACCATTTCATAGTAGAAGCAGGTACCTCGTATAACCCACTGTTTTTTCAATATGCTCGGTTCACCTGACTCAAGTACATCTTTATAATCATTCAGCACATTTTTATCTAAAAACGGGAGGACATCAGATATATGTGACGGTATAATTTCACAGTTTTTTTCAAAAAAGTCCAGCCATCTCCGGAAGGAATCATTGCAGTACTCAATACGCAGCTCCCGGTCGACAATGAACATCGGGTCAAACATGGAATTGATGGTCGCTGAATACTGTGCCTTGTATCGCTTCAATGATAGTGCTAATTTATTTTCTTCTGTTATATTACGTGCGGTTACAAGGACAAATCTGACAAAATTTTCCTGAATTTTTATTGGAATATACCGTACAGCAAGCCACAGTCCTGGTCCGTTAAAATATCGTTCAACATAAACCTGCTCGCCGGCAAGTGCTTTCTGATAGCTTGCGTCAAACAATGATATATATTCAGAAGGAAGATACTCTGAGAGATGTATGCCTTTTTCAGGAATTTTGCC
>DAOSYC010000200.1:0-6200 GCA_035380905.1 Spirochaetota bacterium
GGCATAATTATTCTGGACAAAACTGCAAACATCCGTTATTATGTATGCTAATTATTTATGAAAACAAATTGGCAAATATACATGTTTCCGGTGTTGCTGTAATCATATACATCAAAAAGAAGAGAGTGATATGAAATCGAAGAACCATTTTGCACGTTTGTCCGTAGTTCTTGAGTTATACGCCTATTCTCTGCCGGTATTACTTCTCGCGTATTACGGTGTTGTATGTGGAAATCTGCTGCCCTACTTGCCGGAGTACACTGTGTCCGCTCTTGCCGGTTCAGCGGTCTCCCTGGTTTTTGCGTTATTCATGCGCTGGAGAAGAATATCTCCGGTATTCCGCATGCTTCAGGAGGGACAGCCGCATGATGATGATCTGAAGAAGTGTAAAATTGCGCTTCTTGCTCATCCGCGGTTCGAAGCAACGCTGCTGCTGGTCCGGTATCCCCTGGGTGTTGGAACCGCGATACTGTTTCTTTATGTATTTGGTATTATGGACCCTGTACGGCTTGTTGTCATGATTACCGGTATGATAATGGTGATTCCTGTTACCGGTATATTTTTTATGTTCCAGTCGGAAGTCTTTTTGTCGGAATTTCTTAACACTGAGATGCTGTCTTCAATAATAATTGAAAAAAGTGATTTTAAACCATTTAATATATTTACACGTGTCATGGTGACACTGATTTCACTGCTGATTGTTCCGGTCATTGTGTTTATAACATTTATCCTGGAGATGAACAGCGGTATTCTTACTGCACCGTTCATTCATGTTGTTATCATGACATTATTATTAACGGCAACAACTGTCATGTCGGGACTCCTCTTCGCCAGGTCAATTAAGAGTACACTCAGTGAAGTCGGGAAAGCGCTGAACAGGATATCTTCGGGAGATGTTACAGAGCAGTATGTGCCTATGATTTCCCTTGATGAACTGGGTGTTATGAGTATTGACATGAATACCCTGCTCATAAAAATACGGGAAATACTGCTCCTGATCCGGGAAATGTCAGATGATCTTTTTACTTCTTCCGGGGAAATGGCCGGTTCAGCTGATTCCTTTTCAGAGCAGAGCCAGACAACGGCGGCAACTGTCGAGGAGGTTTCATCCACGATTGAAGAAATAACCGCCAGTAATGATATGATCTTTGAGACCATCGAGTATCAGCATAAGCGTACAGGCATTCTCATCGAAAACCTGAAAAAACTGTATGATATAGTGCATAATGAAGAAAGTGAAATGCGCACCGCCCTTGATATAAAATCAAATCTTGATGAAAGCACCGGTACCCTCAGGGGAAAAATAAATGAAACCCTGGAGCTGATGAAACACGCCATTGAGGATTCATCGGAAATGATGAATTATACCGGACTGATACGCGATATTTCAGACCAGACGAACCTCCTGAGCCTTAACGCCAGCATAGAGGCGGCACGGGCCGGTGAGTCGGGACGGGGATTCGCGGTGGTGGCGGATGAAATAGGGAGGCTCGCGGAACAGGCAGGGCAGAACGTAAAGAGTATTTCCGGCATAATGGAAACAACCAATACCAGCATTGAGAATTCACATACCTCTCTCAATGAAGCCATTGAAAAGATTGAAGTGATACTTGAGGGGCTTAATAACTTCGGGGTCATTGTTAAGAAAATAGGGGACCTTACAAGGGAGGACCTTGAAATAAACAACATCCTCAAGGACGATGCGGTCAATTTTCTGAACAGGTCGGATACCATTATCAATTCAATGGAGGAGCAGAAACAGGCGATTGACGAAATATCAAAATCCACAATGGTTATTAATGATGCCGCCCAGAGCAGTTCGGCGTCAAGTGAGGAGCTTTCGGCAACTTCGGAAAATGTATCGCAGAAAGCAGGGGAGCTGAAAAAAGCGGTTGGTTTTTTCAGGCTGTAGGATGCTGCTGGAACCTGTATTTTCATAAAAGCGGTTATTCGTAAAATAATCATTGACCATCATAATAAAAAAGCAGTACATTATAGTGTAATGCAGCAGAATCAGTGCGCCTGAAGGTATGAATTTTATATAAGGAGGGTACCCGTATGCCGCTTTCTGTTATCCTGCACCTTTCAATTATGGGGCTTGCCCTTGGGGTTACCGCCGTTGCGGTAATGACCGCAAAGAGAAAAGCCGATTCCCTGTGGATGAAAAAGCACCGTTCAAGGGCGATAACCGCAGGGGCTCTCGCGGTGTCGGGAGTGGTGGTCATCGCGGTTTTTAAAACAATAAAAGGGTTCCCCCACATGAAGTCGCCGCATGCCATAGGGGGGATGGTTACGGTCATTGTTATTCTGCTGGCCCTCGCCCTGGGGACCCTCCTTCTGCGGGGGAACCAGCGTCTGCGGCTGGTCCACCGGTTTATTGGATGGGTCGCGGTATCCATGATGTGTATTTCTGCATTATTCGGGGTTTTGCGCCTGATGTCGCTTTCAGGGTGATACCGCGGGGGGGTACTTTTTCCCATGACACAGCATCGTATATTTGAATCAAATCCTTCTTTAATCATAAAATAGTACATGAAATAAAAAAAAGATTGCCAAATATGGTATACCTGGTATACTATATTACATGAAACCTGAGATATACAACACCGTAAGCGATACGCTGTACCGGATTATTTCAAAGTTCAGGGAGATTGAAAAGATTCCCCGGTCATTTGGAATTGAAAAGAAGCTTTATCCTTCTGAAATTCATATGGTCCAGGCTATTGGACGGGACCCCGGAATAAATGTTACCGGCCTGGCGCAGCACCTTGGGGTTACGAAAGGGGCGGTCCCAAAAATACTGCGCAAGCTTGAGAGCAAGGGGCTTGTGGTGCGGTACAGGGATGATTCCAACAACAAGGAAGTGTACTTCACCCTCACTGCGGAAGGGGAGAAGGCGTACCGGGGCCATGAAGCCTTTCACGCAACGCTGGACGCGCAGATGGTGCAGATGTTCTCGAAATTTAATGAAAATGAGATTGACCTTATCCTTGCGGTGCTGGGTGAACTCGATTCCCTCGCGGACAGGGCGCTCCATGGCACATGATGGAAAAATTTTTTTGAGTGAATGTATACCAGGTAAACAATAAATGCTATCATATTCATAGTAATAAGGAGGAAACATGCTGAAAACAACTATTGACAGGGTCGCGCAGCCCGCGAAGCCCCTCATACTGCTGGGAATACTGAAAGGGTACGTGTCACACCCGCTGCTGGTGATGGTACAACTGCCGAAATATATGCGAATGTATAAAAAGCAGCTTCCCGCATCATATCCCCGTGACTTTGTGCAGGTGGTGGTGCTGATGGCCGCGCTGTATACCATATTCCGGAAAAAGCATGACCGTGAAACTGCTTTTTCCATGGTGGCGGCGTTGATACTCCCCCTGGGGCTGTCGGTGCAGATGGCGAATTTCAGGTATGTGGAAGCCGAAAGGACAATGGAACATCTTATTGCGTATCAGCAGCGCACAAACAGGGAAGGCCCTACAAAGCTGAATACAATGGAAATTATAACGCAGGGAAGCGGCTGTTACGAGTTCAAAGTGCACAACTGTATGTTCATGGAAGCATTTTCACAACTCGGGATGCCGGAACTGACGCGGGTGATGTGCGCGGTTGATAATGCGGTGTTCAACACATATCTTCCTGAAAAGATCGTGTTTCACCGCAACGGGGTCGGGAACAGGATAGTGGATGGGGCACCATACTGCAGTTTCGTGTGTGAACGGAAAGGCTGATGAACAGCTGCTGCAGTGTGCCGGTACGGTGATGTTTTTCCCCGGGATGTATTCTTTCTTGACAATGTGTTTGAAATGTATATCAATTACGGGATTGGGCTTTGTACTCCGGGGTTGTTTCCTGACGACGCACCCCGGTATCACTGTTACGGAGATGTCTGATACTGCATGGAGAACACAACTGCGACGAACATTAATGAACATGGTAATGACCGGAAAAATTTCTTTGCCGTCAACCTCGGCCTCGGGGCGAATGTGGTGCTGGCGTTTTTCAAGGTTGCCTTCGGCATACTGGGGCACAGCCCGGCGCTCCTTGCTGACGGTATCAATTCCACATCCGACGTGGTGTACTATATCGCGGCGAAAATTTTTCTCCGCATTTCAATAGAACCTGCGGACGAGGAGCACCCCTACGGCCACCGCCAGATGGAGAATATTGCCGCCATCGTGGTAGGTTCATTTATTGTGACAACGGCGGTGGCAATATTCTGGAATTCCATAGACCTCGTGTACGATATTATTATCCGGCACCAGCAGTCAATGCAGGCTGCCCGGATAACCCTGATTATCGCGCTGGCCACTATTCTTATCAAGCTGCTGCTTACATACATTACGAAAAAGATCGGGAAGAAAACCAACAACAGCGCCGTCCGGGCCCTTGCCTATGATCACCTGAATGACGTCTTTGCCTCGACCGCCGCCGCCGTGGGGATATTTTTCAGCCTCCGGGGATATTTCTGGGTGGACCCCTTCGCGGGGTGCGTTGTGGCGGTCTTTATTCTGAAGACCGGCATTGAAATCATAAAGGAGTCCGCCTACGGCCTCATGGCGTCGGCCCCCGATCCGGCGCTTCTCCGTGAAATTGAAGGCCATGCCCTCGGGGTGGAGGGAATTACGGGGGTGGACAATGTGCGCATTCATTCCTTCGGACAGTTCATGGTGGTGAACATGGATATCGCCCTGAAAGGCACCGTGTCCATCCAGAAGGGGGACGAGCTCGCGGATATCCTGGAATCCATCCTTTTAAAAAACATCAATGATCTCATGGAGGTCCACATCCATTATCATCCGGAAAACCGGGGAGGGTGTGTTCCTCCACGGTGAGGGGGAACGGGACAGTATGGAAACCCCGCGGATTCTCATTGTTGAAGATGAAGTTATCACAGCTTTTCATATTGAAGGGCTCCTTAAACTGTTCGGGTATCAGGTGGCGGGCACCGCGGCAGCCGGTGAAGAGGCCGTGGTGATGGCCCGGGAACTGTCCCCGGACCTCATACTAATGGACATAGTCCTTGATGGAAAGATGTCAGGTATTGAGGCGGCGGGAGAAATACAGCGAACAGAAGACATCCCTGTAGTGTACCTTACCGCGAATGCCGACCAGGTGACCGTCCTGAAGGCGCGTGAAACGAATCCCTTCGGCTATATTGTGAAACCTGTCAATGAAAAGGAACTCTTCTCGAATATTGACACGGCGCTCCAGAAACAGAAACTGCTGAAGCAGATACGTGACAGTGAGGAGCGGTACCGGACTGTTATAGAAAACTCCTATGACGGGATTCTTGTGATACGTGACGGGGTGGTGCTCTACGCGAACCCGCGCTTCTGCAGAATTACCGGATATGAATGTGAATACTGCATAGGGAAACCCATTTCCTTCCTGCTCCATGGTGATGACCGGGAGCGGGTGGTACAGAATTACCTGAAGCGTTTTGAAGGGGGGAGCGTCGATGACGCCTACAGTTTCAGGATACATACCGCCTCGGGGCAGCTGCGGTGGTTTGAGCTCCATGCCGTGCCGGTTACCTGGGAGGGGGCGGGGTCCCTTCTTGTTTTTCTGAATGACATTACCGAAAGCAGGGAGGCCGGTGACACCATCAGACGGTACGCCCATGACCTGGGAGAACGGGTCAAGGAGCTGCGGTGCCTGAACCTGGTGAGCCGATACCTGAGCGAGCACACAGGCCCCATTGATGACCTTATTCCACGGATACTGCGGTCCCTGCAGGAGGCCATGCAGTATCCTGAAAGTACCTGTGCCGTGATGACGCTCCATGGCATACGTTACGAAACAGAGAACTTCAGTGAAACACCGTGGCGCATTGCCGGTGATGTGCCCGTAGGGGGAGCCTCCGCAGGGTCAATAGAGCTGTATTATCTCGAGGAGCGCCCGGGGGGGTTTGTTCGCGAGGAGGCGGAGCTGCTGAATGAAACAGGGCTCCAGCTCGGAGGGTTCCTGCGCCGCCGCAGGCTGGAGGAGGAACGGGAGCTGCTGTCCCTTGTGGTGGAGTCTTCCGATGACGCCATCATTTCTGAATCCCTTGAGGGCATTGTGTGGAGCTGGAACAGGGGGGCGGAAAGAATGTACGGCTACAGCGCGGAGGAGATGATAGGCTCATCGATTTACCGGATCATTCCCCCTTCATATAATGAAAAAATAGCGGAAATCCTGGACCGCAT
>DAOSYC010000201.1:0-6200 GCA_035380905.1 Spirochaetota bacterium
GGTAAGCTTTTCAAGTTTCCCGGTAAACACCAGGGTCTTCCCCGCGAAGAGCGCCGGACCATCGCCTGCTCCCTCTTCGTCTGACACGATGATGCCGGCATCCATAAATCCCTGCACCAGGGACAGCCCCGCGTCGTCGTGGAAGAACCGGTACACGGACTCCGCCACGCCCGGCCCCACTTCGGGAATGTCCTGCAGTTCATCCACGGATATTTCATACAGCCTGTCAATTGTTTTCACGCTCCGGGCAATCACCTTCGCCACATGGTCCCCGATGTTCCGGATCCCGAGGCTCTTCAGGAAATGGGAAAGGGGCACTGCCCTCCTGGCGTTGATCGCCTCAATAATTTTGTCCGCGAGCTTGTCCCCCATCCGCTCCACCCCAAGAAGGTCCTCCCTCGCAAGGGTGAAGATGTCCGCAACGGTTTTAAGGCGTCCCGCCCTGTACAGCCGCATAATGAGCTCCGGCCCGAAATACTCTATGTCCATGGCGTCCTTCGACACGAAAAACTTCATCGTCTCAAGGAGCTTCGCTTCGCATGCGGGGTTCACGCAACGGATGTAGATATCCTCCCGTTCCAGAGGGGTCCCGCATGAGGGGCAGGTTTCCGGCGGAACAATCTCCTTCGCGGAGGAAGGCCGCTTTTCCTCCATCACCGCAACCACTTTCGGAATCACGTCACCTGCCCGTATCACCGTGACCGTATCGCCCGCCATAATGCCGAGCCGTTTTATTTCATCGAAATTGTGGAGCGTCGCGCGCTTCACCATGACACCGCCGATGTTGATGGGATGGAGGTTCCCCACTGGTGTCACCACCCCTGTCCGGCCGATCTGATAATCCACGCTTTCAAGGACGGTGATCGCCTCACGGGCGGGAAACTTCCACGCGGTCGCCCATCGGGGGGCCTTGCTGGTGGAGCCCATCTCATCACGGAGATGGAAGTCGTTCACCTTCACCACAATGCCGTCAATGTCGTGGGGCAGTTCGTGGCGGAACTCCATCCAGTGCCGGTAAAAATTCATTATTTCTTCGAGTCCCCCGAAGGCTGTGTATTCAGCAACGGGAAGCCCCCACCGGGCGAATGCATCAAAAAGCTCCTTCTGTGTCGATATCGAGACCACGCCGGAAATACGCCCCGTGCCGTAGAGCACAATTTCCAGGTCCCGCTCCTCGGTGATTGCTGAATCAAGCTGGCGCAGCGACCCCGCCGCCGCGTTCCTCGGGTTCGCGAAAAGCTGCTCACCCCGCTCTTCGCGCATCCTGTTGAGGCGCTCGAACCCTTCGTGGGCCATGAAAACCTCTCCCCGCACGGAGATGTATTCCGGGATGTCCTTCCCTTC
This sequence comes from Spirochaetota bacterium, assembly GCA_035380905.1. Lineage (GTDB taxonomy): Bacteria > Spirochaetota > UBA4802 > UBA4802 > JAGODF01 > JAKQCH01. The sequence goes on from DAOSYC010000201.1 coordinate 1,345, forward strand.
GAGCATGAGGGGGAGCCGTGTAATGGTGGCAATGTTCGCCGTTACATCTTCCCCAACAACCCCGTTGCCCCGCGTAGAACCCTGCACGTAGCGCCCCTTTTCGTAGACAATTTCCACCGCAAGGCCGTCAAATTTCAGTTCGCCGGAATACTCCATCGACTCCCGCCCTGCAGCCTTCCGGCACCGTTCATCAAAGTCCGCAAGGTCACCTTCCGAAAACACGTTTCCCAGGCTCAGCATCGGTGGTTCGTGGGTCACCTCGCTGAAGGTCTCAGAGGCAAAGCCCCCCACATTCCGCGAAGGGGAATCCTCGCGGGCAAGTGAGGGATATTTATTTTCGATAGCGACAAGCTCCCGCATGAGGGAATCATACTCCGCGTCATCCACAAGGGGACTGTCCATGTTATAATAGTGGTGGTTATATTTTTCGATCAGGGCGGTCAGTTCATCATACCGCTTCTGTATGTCTTCACGTTTCATTGTTCAGTTCCTTTATTACTGTTTCGTGGAATCGAAGAGACTCAGGTTTGCCGCGACGATTGAGGGCACCAGGGCCGATGCCGCCGATACCCCTGCGGCGAGAAGCACCGCGACGGGAAGAAGCCCGGTAATGTCCGCTGAAAGTGAAATGTCCTTCAGCGCGGGGACCCACTGCGGCATCTTTTTCCCGAGAAAGGCAATGGAATAATATCCCCCGTAAAATCCCGCCAGGCCGTACGATGCACCCACAAGGGCGGCTTCGACGATAAAGGTCACCAGCACCCGCAGCTTGGATACCCCAAGGACCCGTTTCAGCGTAATTTCACCGCTCCGGTGATACACGATCGCGAGATATGAATTGAAGATCGCCACTCCCGAAAGGAGAAGAATCATGATCATGATGAGCCCGAACACCGCGTCAATGAGCTGCAGGGCACGCTGGGTCTTCTCGGCGATGTCCCGCTGCGACTCCACCCTGAGACCCATGCGCCCGATCGCCTTTGCGGCTCCAGGAAGGTCCGCCGGGCTTTTTACTGATACAAAAAGCATCGTGGTGGAAATGCAGTCCTTTCCGTACACCGTTTCAGAGCCTTTCTCCCTGCAGAAACGGCGGAGAAATTCCGACGGCACCACAATCCCCGACGTGTTGAGGCGGGAGGTAAACCCGTACACCTTCGCGGGATACTCAACACCGGGCCGTCCGCTCATAAAGGAGGAACTTCCCAGGGTGAGGTCCATGCGGAGCCCCACAAGGGCCTTTTCTCCGAACTGCGGCATCCCGTTTGCCGCGGCAAAATTGTTATAGAGGTCCAGGGCAAAGTACGGCACCACCACGGGGACATGGTCCTCCATTGTAAAACGCCGCCAGTTGACTCCGGGGCTTTTATAAAAAAAACTCCGTTCAACGCCGCTCACGAGTATGTCCGTTTTCAGGTAACGCCCGAAGGCCCCCACCTTCAGGGAGACCGGCGCGTTGAGGCGCAGCACCTGCTGGACATTTTTTATTCCCGGGATTCTTCCTATTGCCGAGACCCTGCGAGGGGGTATACTTTTTGCCGCAGGGGCGGTGAGACTGAAGGTCTGCTGTCCACCGTCGCTGCGGGGATACACCACCAGCTCATTGATCTGCAGTTTCCCGAAAATACGCTTTTCAATATATTCCGTAACGGTACGGCGGATTGACACAAACAGCACCAGCACTGTGATGAGAAACAAAATGCCGAAGCTTGAAAGAAATACACGGGGCATCCTCTTTATAAAATCACGCACTTCAACAATAATATTCCTCAGTAGATAGTTCATTAAAAGAGCTTCCTCTGGACTTCCGCTTCAGGTTCCTGCTTTTTTTCATCACTGAACACCTTCCGCAGAGAACTGCCGCTCCCCGTCGACGATTCATCACTGAACACAATGGAGTCCTTCGAATCAAGGGCAGCGAGGACTTTTTTTATGTCCTCCCACACATCACGCTTGAGGGGACTGGAATCACCGCCGTTTCTCAAAATGTACGACGGGTGATATGTGGGCATTACGGGAATACCGTTAAAAGAATACCAGGAACCCCGCATTTTTGTAATTCCTGTTTTCGTTTTCAGCAGAAACCTCGTTGAGGGATTTCCCAGGGTGATAATAACTTCCGGTTTAATTATTTCAATCTGCCTCAGGAGAAATCCGCTGCAGGCCGCAGTTTCCTCTTCATCAGGCGGCCGGTCGCGCTGAAATGCCATGTCCACTGTCGGGCGGCACTTCACGATATTGCAGATATACACATCTTCACGTCTCATCTGCATGCCTTTTTCGATGATAGCAGTCAGGAGCTGTCCGGCCCTTCCCACGAAGGGACGCCCCTGGATATCCTCATCTTTCCCGGGGCCCTCCCCTATGAACATCACTCTCGCCTCAGGGCTTCCCTCTCCGAACACAATTGTATTCCTTGTAGTGGAAAGCCTGCACCTCCGGCAGTCGCCGATCTCTTCACGGAGACCGACAAGCCCCTCCGCCTTCCCCGATAGTTCAGTTTTTTCACTCATGTTTATATCCAGTATGATATTCTACGCTTAATAGTACCCTGCATCCTGCTGCAGGCATTGTATCCTTCCGTAAGTGCCCGGGATGTCTGGCTGAAGTCAAGGGTCGGAAGCCAGCCAAGGTCGGGCTGGATGAGGACCGTGGGTCGATAATATTTCAGGATAAGTGTTGAGTTCATATATTCCATAATATCAATGGCCTGGGAGATTGTGGCAAAAATATTCGGCGTGCTGAGCCTCTCCTCCTCCATCTTCTCCACACCAATACCAAGCCAGGTCTCAATAGACCTGATCCATGGTGCCCCCCGTTTCCCCAGGATATCTTTGACGGGAGGGGGCGTTTTTTCTTTGATTAATTCCAGCCCCTTCGATTCCTCTTCGCTGTCCCGTTTAATCACCTTTTTCACAATATGTTTCAGCCGTTTTTGTGTCAGCGCGGGGTGAAGATTAACCGCGACAGTAAGACCCGCCCCCATCTTTTTCACCACATCAATGGGGATAGGATTCGACACCCCCCCGTCAAGAAGAAATGTCTCATTGTACCTGAGAGGGGTAAATACACCCGGTATGGACACGCTTGCGCGGAGGGCGTCAAGAATATTGCCGCTCCGGAACACAAGGGGGTACCCCGAGTAGTAATCCGTAGCGACAACGGCAACAGGGACCGGGAGGTCCTCTATTTTCGCGGACCGTGAAATATAATTCGTTAGAAAATGTACGAGCTTCCGGCCCTCCATAAGCCCTGTCCGCGGAAATACCGGATCGAAGAGGGACACCATCTCCCGCCACTGCATGGAAAGCAGGTCCTCCCGGAACTGCCGGAGCTTTCCCGCGCTGTATATGACCCCCACCACGGCGCCGATACTTGACCCCGCGATATAATGTATGGGAATATCCAGGGATTCAAGATACTCGATGACCGCGATGTGGGCAATCCCCTTTGATCCGCCGCTTCCAAGGGCAAGGCCCACAGACCTGTTTCGAAAATATTTTAACGGGTTCAGCATAATCCACTCATTCAGAATGCAGATACAGCAAATACCCTACCAGCCCAGTTCACGGCGTCAACAACATTCATCGGGAAAATGCTATTTATATCTGAAGATTCCTTTTGTAAGGGCGGGTTTCCCGGACTCCCGGAACACATCAAAGGGCACCGTCCCTTTTTCCCCTGATTCATACCCCACCAGGGTAATCGTATCACCGGGAAACACGGGCTTCGCGAACCGCACCGATATTCCCTGGAGCCTGGTCAGGTCCCCTCCCAGCACTGCATCTGAAAGGGCATTACAGGTCATTGCCACGAGGCATACACCGTGCATAATAGTCCTCGGGAGCCCCGCCATGCGCGCGAAACGGTTGCTCATATGGATCGGATTTTTGTCCCCGGACACCTTCCCGTACAATATCTGCTGCCCCTCACGGGTGACAATTTTTGTCCGGAACGCCTCCTTCCGCGCCACATCCTTCACGTCTTCCGCCGGCTTCGGCCTGGAACCGGTTCCCCGCACCAGAAAACCCGATACCGCTTCGGACACAATATCGTCCCCCACATACCCCCGTGTGAGAACATTCACGAGCTCTCCCGCGGGAGTATCCACAAAGTCCCGTATGGACATTTTAACCCGGAGGCTCTGACCCGCACGAAAGAGATTATTCCAGGCAACACTCTGCTCGCCATGCACCATGCGCAGCAGGTTCATCCGCAGCCCCTTCAGGGTTACCACATGGCGGAACATCGGATACAGCACCCGTGACATTATAAAGGGAGGCGCAAGGCCGTCACCCTTTTCATATCGGCTGATATCGTCCAGTGTCGCTTCCGCATAGGCTTTAATGTCCTTCATGGTAATTTCCGGAAACGTACGCTCAAAGCTGTATCCTTCCATGTCACGGTTCATGGCCTTCGATCTGTAATTACGCGCCATAGCGGCAAACAGCGCAAGTTTTGTTGCTTCCATCCCAACCCCCCTGCAGCAGTTTCTACGGTACCTCTCCCCTCAGGGCAATAATGACAAGTGGTCATATATTTATCAAGCAAAACTTTACCACATAGTATTTCACAACCGGCACCGCAGCAGACAGGATATTCAACAGCTTTTTTTTCGGGTTGATAAAGGAACACAGGCGTTGCAGGGACCCTGTTTGAACAAAATATATGAAAACAAGAAAAAATCTTGACACATACTGATAGTTTCACTACTTTTGTCCACAGATCGCGAGGTGGAGCAGCTGGTAGCTCGTTGGGCTCATAACCCAAAGGTCGCAGGTTCAAATCCTGCCCTCGCTAATAAGGCGGAGTAGCTCAGTAGGTTAGAGCACACGGCTCATATCCGTGGTGTGGGGGGT
>DAOSYC010000202.1:0-3166 GCA_035380905.1 Spirochaetota bacterium
GCCCCCATTTCCATGTTGGATTTTCTGATTGCTGATTCAATTTTTGAGAGGGGTATTTTATACTGGTACAGGCGGTTCGGGTTCACCTCCACCTGGAACTGCCTGCGGAACCCCCCGAGGGACGCGACTTCGCTGACTCCCTTCACCGATGTGAGCTCGTAGCGCAGAACGAAATCCTGCAGGTCCCTCAGGTCGGCGAGAGTATATCGCCCCGTGGTATCTTTTAACGCGTACTCATATATCCAGCCGATTGCCGTGGCATCGGGTCCCAGTTCCATCGATACACCCTCAGGCAGACGCCCCTGCATGCCGTTAAGGTACTCCAGCACCCTGCTGCGCGCCCAGTACAGGTCCGTGCCGTCCTCGAAAATCACATACACAAGGCTGAATCCAAAAAACGAATAACCCCGGACGTCCTTTGCGTAGGGTACCGACAGCATACGTGTCGTGAGTGGGTATGTAACCTGGTCTTCCACTACCGCCGGGGGCTGCCCCTGGTAGTTGGCCTGAATAATCACCTGGGTGTCAGAGAGGTCCGGAATCGCGTCAAGCTTAATCTGATACAGGCTCCACACCCCTGCAGCCAGCATCGCAGCTGTCATAACCAGGATGAGAATTCTATTGTTCAGGCACCATGTTAGTATATGTTTCATTATACCCGGGCCCTCAATGATTATGCGTCCCTGTTATATTTCCTTTTTCCAGGGCCTCCTTCAGTGATGCCTCTGAATCCAGGAGAAACTGTCCATTCGCCACTACAAGATCATTTTCCACAAGCCCCTTTGAAATCATTGCCCTTCCTTCCGACTGCGCCCCCACAACCACAGGCCGTATTTCAAACTCGCCCTCTCCCCGTGACACAAACACATAGTTCCGTTCGCCGGAATATATAATCGCCAGTTCCGGAATAATAACTGACTCGCCGGGCACCGTTGTGCTGACGTCAACATTCACATACATTCCCGGCTTCAGGGCATACCCGGTATTGGGAACTTCAATACGGACTTTCACGTCACGGGTTTTCATGTCGAAAAAAGGATAAATAAGATCAATTGCCCCCGTGAAATTCCGTTCGGGATACGCGGTAGAATGCAGCGCCACACGCTGACCTTTTTTAATAAAAGAAAGGTCTTTCTCGAAAATATGAATAAACACCCACAGGTTTCGTAGATTAGCTATCCTGAAGAGCTCCTCCCCGGCCTTAATGAAAGACCCCTGAAGAACAGTCTTTTTCACAATAATACCGCTGATAGGTGAATAGAAATATGTAAGCCGCCGGGCATTCCCCGTTGTTTCGAGGCTGCGTATGCGTGACATGGAAACATCAAGGTTCTGCAGCTTCCGTCTCATTGCAATAATTGTGGGATCGTTGTGCAGCCCTTCACCTGCGCTTCCCCGTGCTGAAGCCATCGCCTTCAGGGACTGGAAAGTGGTCAGGTATTCCTCCTGTGCCGCGAGAATCACGGGACTGTACACCCCCATCAGCTTCTGTCCGCGGCCTATCCGCTGTCCCTCTTTTGACACATAGAGTTTTTCAATCCATCCGTCATACTTCGTGGTAATCACCACAAGTTTATCGGGATCTTCATTGAAATCAACATGTCCGGAGTAGGTTTTTTTAATAATAAATTTTCCCCTTTTTGCCGGAACGGTATACACCTCCGCGTTCTGCAGTAAATCCCGTGCAAGTGAGAACCTGAAGTTCTCTCCGTTTCCGGTGTTCCTGCCTTCTTCAGCATCCGGCACATGACCGTTGTGATTATCCGCCACCTGATGTTTCGTTTCCTTTCCCGCAGACCTGAATACAAGGTTCATACCGCAAATGGGGCAATTCCCCGGTTCCTGCTGAATAACCTGGGGGTGCATGGAGCATGTATAATATCCCTCTTCAGGGGAGACACGGCCGCTGTCTTTACAATTCATCACACCGGTGATGAAAACCAGTGACAGCATCACAGCAGCAGCGGCAGCAGCTCCTGAGACATTTTTCGAATACCATTTATCGCTGTTCATGGTGTGTCTCCTTATCAGTGTCCATTGCTGAATTTCCGGGATACTCATGGAGAAGATACCGCAACCGCAAACTGCTGATGGTAAAATCCCGATAGAGCTTCGCATGGGCCAGTGAAGCATTCAGATACATCCGGTATGTATCAAGGACGTCGATAAGCCCTATTGTACCCGAAGCAAGGGCCCCCACCTGCCCCCGGTATGCCGCGTAATATCCCGGAAGCACAGCACTTCTGTAATTTATAAACGCCTCCCTGAGCTTATTGTTATTTGCACGCTCCCCGTTCCACCTGCTCTGCAGGTCTACCTTTACCGAGCGGAGCATTTCCTTCACCGCCAGAAATGAATGCTCCTTTGCGGCAATGCTGTGCCGGTCTTTTATAGGATAGAAAAGAGGGACCGGGATTGATGCCATAAGGGAAATAAAATCCTCCCCTTCATCACGCCCGGGAATTTCCTTCCTGATCCGGTAATCGGCACCTATAGTGACCCCTGGAGTCAGGGCCGCCTTTTCATGTTTCAGATCCGCCTCACGGGAACGGTACATCGCCGCAATACTTCGGTACACCGGATGCGATTCAGGGGTAAATCTTTCAGCAGCAGTTTCCTCCGGCTCTTCCGGTATCCACCGGGCGGCGTCATTCCGTATATCGCTCCAGTCAAGGGGTACACCGGCAAGTTTTTCCATTACAGACCGCGCCTTTGCCTCGGCCCCCTGTATGCGGAGAATTTTATTTTCTATATCATCAAGCCCGGCGCGAAGTGTGAGGAGGTGGGAGCCGCTCATTTTATTCACCGCAACAAGGGATTCGGCTATTCTCAGGACGCTCTTCAGGATTTTTTTATTTTCTGCCAGTATATCCTCCCGTGTATACATATACAGAAGGTTGTGATAGGCAGACTGCACCTGAAATGCCAGAAGGTTCTTCGCTTCACTGTATTTCTCTTTCCGGGACAGATACATCTGGTACATGGTCATCTTCCGGTAATGGTCCTCCCAGGGTGTCGCGATATACTGAGAAATACCTATGCTCATCCCCGACATGGGGTGCGCATCAAGGGCCGGCCATTCTGAAACCGGCACATTCGAGTAGGAAAAGGAAACCTGCGGGTTCCGGGGGAAGATGCTTTCCCTGCGGTAGAGGTCTTCTGACTC
>DAOSYC010000202.1:3266-6171 GCA_035380905.1 Spirochaetota bacterium
AAAACAACCGCCGCGATGGGTCTCGCGTTCAGGGGTGCCGGCGCGGGCCTCTCTGCTGTTATTGTACAGTTCATGAAGGGACAGCACTACAGCGAGCTTGATTCCGTGCATAACTCACGGCTTCCAATAAAAATAGAACAATATGGCAGTCCGGAATTCTGCCGCCCGGAGGCGGATGATATTGACATGCACCGTGATCTCGCCGCGAAAGGGCTCGCCAGGGCACAAGAGATCGTCAACAGCAATGGCTGCGATATACTTGTCCTTGATGAAATATGTACAGCATTGCTGTTCACCCTCATTACTCTTGACGATATCATCTCACTGATAAAAAATAAACCCGCTTCCATGGAACTGGTGCTCACCGGAAGGGGCGCCCCGGAAGACCTGTATCCTTTCTGCGATCTTATAACAGAAATGAAGGAAATCAAGCATTACTATACACAGGGAATACAGGCACGTGTGGGCATTGAATACTGATATGAATATGTGTATATCATGATGCGGGGGGTTTTGCTGCTCCTGCTCTCGGCCCTTGCCTTTACCCTTTCCACGGTCTTCGCGAAACTGGTAAACCGGGGATCTTCTATATCGGGAATAGAAATTTCGTTTTTCAGGTTTTGCGCGGGGCTTCTTTTCGTGAGTCTCTATCTGCTCAGAAGCCGTGTAAATATTCGCCCCAATAATCTACGTTATGTGCTGCTCCGGGCTGGATTTAATACCATAGCGGTACTGCTTTTCTTTACGGGAATTCAATACACAACGGTAACGAACGCGAATATGCTCAACATGACATATCCGGCGTTTGTATTTATCCTTGCTCCATTTATCAACAAAGAAAAAGGAAAATATATTCACATCCTTTTTCTTCTTATGACGCTGGCCGGGACATACCTTATAATTTTTCCCGACTTCAACACGATTAATCCCGGTGACCTGTATGCGTTTTTATCGGCAATAGCAGCGGGTTTCGCGCTCACCACCCTGAGAGAAGCGCGAAAGTATGACAGCAGCGCCACAATTCTCTTTCATCTGATGCTCATTGGTGCGGCAATAAGCTTTGTGTTAATGCTGCCGTCATTCATCATACCCCGGGGGATTATACTTGTCTATCTGCTGCTGTCTGCCGTAACCGCTGTTGTCGGACAGGGGGCTATCACCGTGGGATTCAGATTCATCAATGCGGCTCCGGGCTCACTGGTTTCGTCATCAAGAATTCTGTTTGCCGCTGCACTTGGTATCGCAATCTTCGGCGATCCCCTCAATACGCATATTCTTTGCGGCGGGACGCTGATACTGATTTCCCTCATCGGCACCAGCAGGATATGGGAGTGGTTTTCAGGAAGGAAACAGCGGGTTACATCCAGTTCTCATTAATGGTGAAATTCTTTTCCCGGAACAGGACAAGGCAGGCCTCCACAATATCTGCATCATACAGGGATCCCTTTTTGCTCTCAATTTCGTCAAGGGCCACAGTAAGTCCAATGGCGGGGCGATACGGCCTGTGGGATGCCATTGCCTCTACGACATCAGATACCGCCAGTATTTTCGCTTCCAGGATTATATCACCCCCACTGACCCCCTCGGGATATCCCGAACCGTCAATCCTTTCATGGTGCTGATACACTGCCCTGGCAAGGGGCCATGGGAAATCGATCGTTTTCATAATATCATACCCTATTTTCGGGTGTGACTTAATGATTTCAAACTCGGTTGCGGTAAGCCTGCCGGGCTTGTTTAATATTTCATAGGGAACATTTATTTTACCGAGATCATGAATCAGCGCCGCCATCTCCAGTCCTTTTGTCTGCTCCGGAGACAGCTGCATCAGGCCGGCTATAGCGATTGAGATGTCTGCAACTTTTCGCTGGTGACCGGCGGTATACGGGTCCCTCGCTTCAACAGTGAGTGACATCGCGCGCACAATTCCCCCCATCGCACTGTTAAGCCGGTCAATTCCATCCTGGATATCAGAGATATCACGGATGATGCCCTGAATTCCGTTGAAATCACCCTTTTCATTTTTCAGTACACTCGCTGAAGCAATACAGACCATAGTTGATCCGTTTTTTCTCTTCAACCTGAGATGCATATCCTTTACGAAGCCCTGTTCCTTCAGGGTCTTTACATATTTCTTAAGATTTTCTGTATCCGGGAAAAAATCATGTATCCCCAGTTTAATCATTTCATCTCGTGAATACCCGAACAGTTCCAGCATGGAATTGTTGAAGTCAACATAACCACTGTCCTTTTTCCAGATATATATCGCATCCCGGGAATCCTCGAACAGGTTCCTGAATTTTGACTCGCTTTCTTCAAGGCGCTTCTCGAATTCTCTGCGCTTCAATGTCATCTCAATAGTAATGACCAGCTCCTTTTCATCAATCGGTTTCACCAGATATCCGAAGGGGGTTGTAGATTTTGCGCGTTCAACAGTTTCACGGTCAGAAGAAGCGGTTACATATATAACAGGTATATCTTTTATTTTTCTGATAGCATTTACGGCATCAATGCCGTTGATTTTTCCATCAAGGATTATATCCATCAAAATAATATCCGGGTTTTCTTTTATGGCAAGAGTTATCGCTTCATCACCGGTACGTGCGGGACCAATCGGGATGTAGCCGTATTTTTTAACTTTTTCAATAAGCTCCAGTGACACAATTGCGTCATCTTCAACAACCAGTACCCTCCTGGTATAATTATTCCCCTGTTCCATATATTCTCCTGATTTGTATATCCCGCAGGTATTTACGATGCATATTATATCACAATAGTTTAATAAAAATACTGTTCCACAGATAGTATATCAATATTTACATATTTAAACTACTATAGCAAATGGAAAAACAATAATATGAAATAAAATTCTAATGAATCGGTTCTCATGTAAATACACTGACTA
>DAOSYC010000203.1:0-6137 GCA_035380905.1 Spirochaetota bacterium
ACCAGACAATAAAATCGCATATCTCTACAGTGAAATGTTTTTATAGCCAGACACAAACTCACAACAGCGGCATAATTTTTGACGCTGCAGTTACAGAATATACATCAATACACTATACTGTACATTATACCATATCAATATACGAATATAATTTATTTATAAAAAATATAATCAATTTTCAGGAGGACGTACCATGAAAAAAACATCAGTATACGCAATACTTTGCCTGTTACTTGCGATCGGAACCGGGTGTGTATCGGGAAATTTCAAATATCCCGATACAATGAAAAATCAGCCCATAACCGCAAAGCTGTATGTGCCGGATCTCCCACTACCTGTTGTTGAAGGAGGTCCTTCAGGACTCATTGCTGCGGGAATATACGCAGCAACATATGAACCGAAGCTCAATGAAACGTTTAATTCATTGGACAGAGAGCAGGTAAGATTAAATATTGTAAATAGTATTCAGGAAAGAATACCATCAATATCGAAAAGAGTTCATCTCTCAGTTGAAAATAATGCATTTAAAGGATTATCCATACCACAAAATATTACCTCCGAGCAACAGAGAAAAGATAATCCGAGATTGGCTGATTTCAATGTCGCAACAGTAAAAAACACAATTAATACACCTTATTTATTTGTCGTAAGAATATTACGATGGGGTTACCACGGCTACCGTGGCCAGTCCTTTATTGAAACACGGAGCACTTTATACGATGTCAATAAAAACGAGATTGTATGGCGAACCCATAACTTTGACAAGAGTACCTATGGGGCATTTGTCGGTCATGGCAGCATAACAAAAGAAAACTCAATGGTGAATCTTCAAAAAAACATGAAGTTGATCCTTGATAATACAATAGAAAATCTTCAGCAATAATTATTATATAATAATACCGGGTTGGATCTCGTCCTTCCCGGTATTATACTGCATGAGATACTTTCAGCAACTATACTTCACACTGGCTCCTTCTTTATTTGTTCGATTCTGTTTATGTAGAAATCAATAATCATTCATAATTATTTCTCTCATCTTTATACTTCGATTTTTCATTGACAATTCCCCGCATGCCTATATATTTGTATAGTACACAATCAGATAAAGTGATACCCATTATGCAACCGGATCAGAAAATATTTCTTCATGTCGATATGGACGCATTTTTTGCCGCCATAGAACAGCTGGACAACCCGGAATACCGGAGAAAACCGGTTGTAGTGGGTGCTGACCCGAAAGGAGGCTCCGGCAGGGGCGTAGTATCTGCCTCAAGTTATGAAGCCAGGAAATTCGGAATCCATTCCGCCATGCCTATATCAGAAGCATATCGGCGCTGCCCGAAGGCGGTCTTTGTGTATCCCCGCATGGGGCGCTACTCAGAAATGTCCCGGACCATCATGAATATTCTCGGTGAATTTTCCCCCCTCATAGAGCAGATCAGCGTTGATGAGGCTTTCATGGACTGTTCCGGTACGGAACGCTTATTCGGCCCTCCCCGTGAATTGGGAATGAACATCAAAAATGAGATACGGGCCAGGACGGGACTTACCGCGAGTGTCGGCATCGCGTCGAACAAGTCCATCGCGAAAATCGCCTCGGATCTTGAAAAACCGGACGGCCTTACTATCTGCCCCTTCGGCAGGGAGCAGGAATTTTTATCGCCCCTCCCCATTGAAAAACTCTGGGGTGCCGGGAAAAAAACGGTACTGTACCTCAACTCCCTGGGTTTCAAAAAAATTGGGGACATCGCCAGGGTACCCTGTAATGAAATGGAACAGCGCCTCGGAAAATGGGGAATTCACCTCTGGCAGCTCGCCCGTGGAATTGACGAGAGGAGCATTTCAACGGACTACCCGCAAAAATCCATCAGCGAGGAACATACATTCGGAAAGGACACAAGTGATTCCGCCGTCATTGAACAGACCCTCCTTGTCCTCGCGGATCAGGTTGCACGACGGACCCGGAAGCATGCCGCGAAAGGACGGACCGTAACCCTTAAGATACGGCTTGAAGGGTTTGAGACCTACACCAGGAGCAGGACACTTCCTTTTCCCGTAAGCGACACCTTCACCATCAGGGACACCGCCATTGCACTCTTCCGGAATTTTGACTGCGGTAAAAAAAAGGTTCGCCTCGTGGGGGTCAAAATATCAAACCTCACCGGAAGCGGAGAGCAGCCCCAGCTTGACCTCTTTGACGCGGCATCATGCGACCCCGACCTCGGGAGGAAGGAAAAAATTGAAGAGATCCTTGATTCACTCAGGAACCAGCACGGCAGCCACGTAAAGCGGGCGTCGCTTCTTAACGATCACTAACGAATTTCAATCTTTCTTATACCCTTGAATAATCACAGATCCGAAACCCGTTTCAACCCTCTTCATTTTCACCAAACCAGCACCCTGCATCCACCCGCGAACTTCGCCTTCGGTGTAGGTGTCTCCTGCCTCGGTATTCACCAGCATATTTATTGCGAATAACGCGCCAGGTGCCGGTGCGGTTCTTGATTCATCCATGATAAAATCCATCACGGCAATAGTACCTCCCGAATTGAGGGCCCCTGCGCAATTTTCTATAAGTACCCTGTTTTCCTCAAAGGAATTGCTGTGTATTATTGCGGAAAGAAAAATCATGTCATAAGTGCCCGCAGGTTTATCATGGTTGTAGTCCCCGGGCATAGTATCTATGCGCCCCGCCAATCCTTCCTGTTGAATATACTCTCCGGTCATTGCTACAACCCCGGGCAGATCAAACACTGTCGCATGAAGATGGCCGGCGGCACGGGCAAAGGCAATGGAAAAAACCCCCGACCCGCCCCCTACATCAAGCAGGCGATGCACCCCGGACAGATCAAAAAGCTTTGCCACCACGGGCGCCTGTGATTTTGCCCGGTCATTCATTGCCGCGATAAAGGGACGGAACCATGTTTCACCCCGGTCCCCCATGGACTTCATCACTGATGTGCCCGCCTTTACCGCTTCAGTAAGGGTACTCCATGACTCCCACAGATGCGAAGTATGCATGAGCCCAGCCAGGTAATCCGGACTGTTTCTGTCAAGAAACTGCTGCGCGCCCGGAGTATTCCTGAAAGCAACCCCCTCTTTATGGAGATATCCCATTGCCGCAAGGGCATTGAGTAGACGATCCGTCGCCCTGACATCAGTTCCCGCATAGTGTGCAATGTCTCCGGCGTCCATGGTTCTGCTGCCGATAACAGAAAAAAGATCAAGTTCGTATGCGGAGAGAAGAATACGGCTCTCCCTGAAAGCCATCGCTGTTTCCCGTATAAAACCGGGGTTGATATCGCCTCGACCGGACTGCATCATCGGACCTCCTGATAATCGGCATCGTGCCGGAATTTTACCCCATATTATACAGTGCATTAAATTTTATTTCAAGATAATCAAGGAACGGCTCCGCGCGCATTTTCTCCCCGGTCACCTCCTTTACCAGCTCCGGCATGGTGTACCGGGCGCCGTGACAATGAATATGTTCATTGAGCCACTCCTTCAGGGAACCAAGGTCTCCCCCGGCAATCCGTGACTTTAAATCCGGGACAGCTTTTTCCGCCGCGTTGAAAAACTGCGCAGAGAGGAGGTTCCCCAGGGAATATGTGGGGAAATAACCGAATGACCCATGTGCCCAGTGGATGTCCTGCAGGCATCCCCGGGCGTCATCGGGAGGGACAATGCCGAGATAGCTGCGGTATCCCTCATTCCACCGCTCCGGAAGGTCCTGTATCCTCAGCGTACCAGCTATCAACTCCTGCTCGATCTCGAACCGAATAAAAATATGCAGGTTGTAGGTAACTTCGTCGGATTCCACCCTCACCAGTCCCGGCTCCACTCTGTTGGCAAGGCGGTAAAACAGATCTTCATTAATTCCACCGGGGATGGTTGGAAAATGTTTCCTGAGTTTCGGGAAATAATGCCCCCAGAACTCCCTGCTCCTGCCCACAATGTTTTCCCAGAGACGCGACTGTGACTCATGGACACCCAGAGATACCGCTTCACAGAGGGGGGTCCCCGTCATATCAAGGGGAAGCCCCTGTTCGTAGAGGGCATGCCCTCCTTCATGGATAGTGCTGAAAAGGGCTGAAAGGAGGTCCTGTTCATGGAACCGTGTGGTGATCCGCACGTCCCATGGCCCGAATGAGGTGGTGAAGGGATGGGCCGAACGGTCCTGGCGTCCCCTGCTGAAGTCATACCCCATGTCCCCCAGTACCATGAGGCCGAACCGCTCCTGGGCGTTGACATCAAAGCTCATCTCCTCCAGAGGGTTCTTTTCATTTCCCTTTTCACTGACAGCCTTCACCATCGGCACAAGACGTTCTTTCATGGCATTGAAGAGAGGCGCCACCATGGAAGCGGTCATGTCCGGCTCGTAGAGGTCAAGAAGGGCATCATAGGGCGATTCCCTGTACCCCAGGCATTCTGCCATTTCCCTGTTCAGGCTGACAATTTTTTCAAGTGACTGCGAAAACGCAGGGAAGTCATTATCGCTGCGGGCTTTTACCCAGATGGAATTCGCTTCCGCGGTGGTTTCCGCGAACTGCACCACAAGGGATTCGGGAAGTTTTGCCTGCTGCTCGTACTGTCGCCGTGCTGCACGGAGCATGGCTGCACTATCAGAGTAGTATTCATCACCCGCAGTTTCCAATTCGGCAGCCTCGATGGAGCGGATCGTTTCATCGGCCGTCAGCCATTTGTGGGCAATTTCACTCAGGAGAGATATCTGTCCGCTTCTTCCATTAATACCCTTCTCAGGCATATATGTTTCCATGTCCCAGTGAAGCACTGCCAGTGCATGGTTCAGGCGCGATATTTTTTCCCACCGGTTACGAAACTCTGCAATTTTTTCACCCATTTCAAATCCTTCCGTTATTGTTTTCAGTACACACCATTTGCACGACCCGACAGAAGCACTATTTGAATACATCAAAATGAACAGGGAAAGTCAAGGGGTAATTCCGGGAAACCATACAGCATCTTCCTTATTACACTTGTACCGGGTCTGCCCCTTTTTTTTAAAAATAATTTGAAAGGTACTTGATCTTTCGTTTATAAAATTAAATATGTTCATACACGCGATTTAGTATAATGAATTTCCTGTAACATAAAAGGAAATGCAGATAAAAACCACTATTTAAAAGAGGTAAAAAAAATGGCATTCGAAGTAACAACAGAAGACGGGATTATTATTTTTACATTCAACAACCCCAAAGTAAACGCCATCAATGCCGAAACGATTAAAGGAATTGATGAGGCCGTTGAAAAACTCAACAACGACGAGTCACTGAAAGGCCTGATTCTTACCGGTGCGGGACGGTTTTTTTCCGGGGGCTTTGATCTTAACACCTTCACCACGTTTACAGGCAGTGATGAAATCCTTTCATGGTTTACCTACGAAGAGAATGTTCTTCTTAAACTCTTTACCTGCAAAAAACCTGTTATCGCGGCGATAAACGGCACTGCAACAGCCGCGGGTATGATTTATTCAATGGCAGCAGATTACAGGATTGCTGTGGACCATCCGAAAATTAAAGTCGGCATGACAGAAATAAAACTGGGAATGAGCCTTGCTCCTGCCATGGGCAACGTTATGCGTTTCGGTCTGGACACTGACAGGAATTACCGTGATATAATTATGAAAGGAGAACTGGTTGATCCTGCATTCTGCGTTGAACGCGGAATTTTTGATGAACTCACAACTGCAGAAGAACTGATGGATAAGGCAAAAGCGAAAATTGTCGCGCTGTACGATACACCTCTTCATCCATTTGTTGACCTCAAATTCCTTCAGAAGAGAAGTATGGCAGCCCTTATTAAAAAAGAACTTGAAGAATACGACTGGAGCATGATGGCAAACACCTTCCTGGACGAAACCATCAAAAAAATCCTTTCAAAGGTTCTTGCTTCAATCTCATAATGTCATAATATGCGAGCGGGGGATTCCGGTCCCCGGCTCATATATTGTGTACCCCGGGAGGTGCCACACCTCGACTTTTCTTACTATTCAATATAATCGGAAAGTATACTACAGGTAATAAATCTGACGACAGAACCAGATGCATACTCTATTTTAAAAAAAGTATATACCCGCCCGCAGATTACAAGCAGAAGACATCTCCCGCACCGCT
>DAOSYC010000204.1:0-4305 GCA_035380905.1 Spirochaetota bacterium
GATCGGGGATATCATTTCAGGCGCCATGATACTATTTATCGATAATAATACAAAAAATAATGGATTCCTACAATGAATAAAATGTCGGAGATCGACATCACTGTTTCTCCCCGTTCCTCAAAGAGGACCATTACCATTGACGGCAATGGAAACATTAAGGCGCACCTGAACTCCCCTCCGGTTGAAGGAAAGGCAAATGCGGAGTGTATTTCTCTCTTCGCGAAGGAACTGGGAATCGCGAAATCAAGAATATCAATTGAAAAAGGACTGAAGGGAAGAAAGAAAAAACTGAGAATTGAAGGCCTCGCCTTTGACGAAGTCATTACCGCGATACGGGGAAAGCAGTGAAGCGCAGCAGGGGCATATTGCTGTTTCTGGTTTCGGGGCTTTTCCTCTTCCCCCTTTGTTCAGGGAAATGGACCCTGAAGGACCGGTATGAAGGCATCCGGAACAATACAATCCGCGTATATGTGCGGAGCGGGGAATTCATGGACAACGAAATCCGTACTGATGATGAAATAAAGCAGGTACTTCTCCTCAGGGCGAAGAAGCGGTGTACTGTGCTTCTGTCATATTATATCAGATCTGCTGAATGGAAGAGTGAGTATACAACAGCAGCCGGGGCGCTGTTTCCTGAAATAACCGCTTCCCCAAAACTCAGGTATTTCCATTGCGGGAATGAGTATTGCGAAGCGTTCGTTGATTATACTGTAAAGGCGATGATGCCGCCGTCAAGAACGGGAAAAAAGAACAGGAAAGGGACACTGAATGAAGCTGATATCTGAACTGCAGGTCCGCATTAAACGGGGGTTTCTGCCGCATTTTACCAATGAGCTGTACAAGTGGAAATGCGAGGTGCGCAGCCTCGACATACTTGAGAGCGGTGAGCAGCAGGACAGTTTTTTTATTGAAGTAGTATATGACGACATGGAAAATTTCCGCAGTTTTGTCGATAAAATCGGCAGGCATATTGATAACTTCAAAGTTGAATCGGTAAAACATATCCTTGAGGATGAAATATACGGCGGGCTCCTCATGGTTACAGGAAAGGTCCAGATTGAGAACAGCATGGATTATGAGATGCGCCTGGACGGGGCCGCGGAGCTCATTATAAGTAAAATTGAACATGGTGAGGCAGGAGTTGAATTTACCGGGATATCAAAAAACATAGCCCTGGTGTGCGGACTAATGAACAGGGAGGATATCAACACACAATACCTGCTCACGACATACACCATGGCAGAAAAGGAGTCCATTGTGATACAACGGTTCTCCGGGTACAACGCATTTCCCCTTGTGACGCGGTTTGACCAGATCGAGGATTTTATCAAAACACTGCAGCATGTTTCCCATACCTATTCCCTGTTCCGGATACTTGACATAGAGGAGGAATATGAAATTTCCCACTATGAACAGATTTATAATGCTATTGACCTTCCGGTAATATCCCGCGGCTTTGACGAAATGCCGTTATATCTTGCATCTCTCCTGGAAAGAATGATGGTGAAGGGAAAACTGAAATATGAGGACATAAGTGTGGGGATGATAGGGATTGATGCCGCGGCGCAACGGGTCACCCGCCTGCTCCGCCTTCTCGGGTGTTCCCGGGTCCTCGGGTATGACAACAACGAGTCCCTTATGCTGAGTTTTGAGAACGAGGGGGGGCTTTCCACAACGCAGGAAAATATCTTTAATAATGCCGATATTATCATACTCTTTAAAAATCATTTCACCAGTGACGACCTGAACAAACTGATTCCGGGGCAGATGATTATTTCACTGATTGACGAGGAGATGTTTGATTTTGATATAGTTAATACAAAAGGCATAAAGGAATTTATTCACGGGAAAAAAATTGATATCTCCTCAATTGTACCGGGACTGGTGAAGGGGCTGGCGGCATCGGGGCTTCATCACCTTGATGATACATGTATCATCAAACTTGCGAAGGATATTTCATCATATTCCGGAAAATCGATGATACCGCCGGTATTCAGCGATATCCATGAAAGAATACCTGTTTTTCTAAAGGATTATGCGGATTCTGTTATATAGCAGAAAAATCCGGAGAAATGCATTTCATCATTATTGCGGAGTAAAGAACTATTGATCGAATGAAACTTCCTTTGCCTGGAGCGCGGATACAGGGCCCTGTCCGAGCTGAAAAATCAGTACTCCCCGTATTGATTCCTCAAAGGTGACCGGTACCGAAAGAAAACGTGAGCTCCCTGCTGCTACCGTGGAAGGGTTGACGCAGGTTTCTCCCCTGATGCTGATATCATAACATTGCCTGAGGGGGGAGGTAATGAAAAAAAACCGGATATTTTTCGCGAAAATCGAATGATCAGACATGGAATAAATTACGGTCCCTCCCCGGTTTACAAGAATGAGATCGTCATAGGATTCACGGGATGTTGATTTTATCATTTGAGAAATAGTTTCCCGCTCAAGAAGGTAATATTTGCTCCCGCCGCCATTCATTTTCTGCAGGTGTGTGAGGGTCTCAATAAGGTTGTTCTCATTAATTATTCGTATAGTGTTCTGAATATCAAAACTGTACCGGCTGAGGAGCGGGTTTTTGTGCTGTTCCCCGGGGGCCTGTTTTTTTACAGAAGTCGTTGTCTGTGTTGAGCAGCTAAGGATTGCTGCAGCAGCGAAACACACAAGGATTGTTCTCATCATTACCGTCCGCAGCCGGAACACCGCTGCCAGAGTATGTGTATAGTATTGTAACCAGGAAATAATCTTTTTTCAAGAAAATTATACCATCCTGTTCTATTATAATCGTCATTTTCGGGATATTTCTTTAATGGCCAACTCAAGGGTGCTGATTTCCCCTATACGTATACCAGGGCGATGCGGGGCCCTGACTCAACACGCAGTTTTCCCGGGCAGTCATACAGGTCACCGTCCATGGTATACCTGAATGGTGCAGGGCTTGTAATTTCAAGGCGTGACGCGAGGCCGTCAAAATTATTTTCCCCCTTGAGGGGTTTTCCCTTCTTCATGCGGAATATCTGCTTCACGCCGTCTATTGGTTTGAGGCCTGAAACAATCAGATGAAATGTTCCGTCTTTCTCGATTGCACGTGAAAGCGGGGAAAATCCCATGCCCACATGTTCCACAGTGCCGGATAGCATGCCGAGTATTTCAGTAAATCCGAGGGGCTCCCCGTCTACAGCCACTTCAGCATTGAGGCGCCTGAACAGAGAAGATGTCCCGTCATCACGGATCCCCTCACGAAGTGCCCTTATGATTACTTCGGAGTTTTTCAGAAAACCCTTGTTGTCAGTGTCATATGCCGCATCAAGAAAATTGGATGTCAGTCCCGCTCCGAAAAGGAAGCAGTATCTGTCCCCGATTTTCATTGTGTCGCGGTAATGAAGTTCCGGCTCCATGCCGGCACTGATTTTATTTATGAAACGCCTGAGGATTGCGGGCCCTTTCCGCTTAAGGTGTATTGTTCTTGCGACATTGTCCATGGTGCCTCCCCGGAGAATCAGTATCGGGGGTACGGGTTCCGGGCCGTACGTGTTGATCATTTTCGTAAGTACCTGGTGGATGGTGCCGTCGCCGCCGGTAATGCCGATGCAGGACACAGAATTTTTTTTAAAATCACGGATACATGAATCCGTGTCCTCGAAGGATTTCGTTACACGGACATCGGCGTAATCACCGCCGGTTTTCCGGAAAAGCTCCCCGAGGTCCTTTCTGCTTTTCTTCACGCTTTTCGCGTTGGGATTGATGATGATACCGATATTGTTCATGAAATTCCCCGTTATGCTACTCTAATATTTTCAGCTTTGTACCCTGGTTGAACCGGAGTGACCGCCCTGGCAGATAATCCAGGGATTTTTAATTGAAATAAATAACACCTCACGATAGGTTTGTGTCAACGACCTTTTCATAGTTACATACAGAGGTGGTGCTGATATTGTACTGGTATCGGCATAATAAAGGTCGTACTACAGGAAAGGAATCAGTTGTAATGAAACGTTTTTTACAGGCAGCACTCGGGATTGTATTACTTTCTTTCTGTGTGCAGGGGGAGGGCGCGCTCAGGTTCAGCGATTTTCATGGCCGGTGGTCCCTGACGTACAGGGGGAATTACGGATATGAATTCAGGTTTTATAAGAGCTACAGGGCCCTTTGCATTGTGTATCTTCAGTCGAACCTCCTTGTATTTAAGGGAGTATATACACTGGATGAGAAAAACAGGCTCAGGATCAATATCAGTGAAATGAAAAACCAGAACGGCACCCGCCCCGGGAACCTCTCCACTGGATTTACAAGGATCTCATCGTC